>JBFFZF010000020.1:0-39710 GCA_041568755.1 Longimicrobiales bacterium
CCGACCTGCCCGGCTGGGACGAGATTCCCGGGGCGGCGGCCGCCGCGGGCGATGACGCACCGGACGCCACGGGAAGCGACGAGGGCGGGGACGTGCAGCCGCCTCCGCTCCCGGGCTTCGACCCGACCGTGCCCGCGGACGCGGAGCCCGAGCCGCTGGCCTTCACCCTCCCGCCCATCGCCGTCGAGATGTCCCCGATGGACGCACCGGCCGCGGTGTCCGCACCCCCGGAGGCCGATGGCTGGGTCGACCTGGCCGACCTGCTCGGCGTCCACGAGCCTGAGGAGAAGACCCGCTTCTTCGTCGAGGAAGCGGACCCGACCGGGGATGAGGACCGTGACTTTGCCGAGCTGCTCTCGCAGTTCAAGGAAAAGCTCTCCGAGCACCTCGCCCATGACGACGTCGGCAGCCACTACGACCTGGGCCTGGCGTTCAAGGACATGGGTCTGCTGGACGAAGCGATCAGTCAGTTCCAGATCGCGCTGCGCGGTGGCGGTGACGGACGGCTGCGCATCTACGAGGAGCTCGGCCACTGCTTCCTGCTGAAGCAGCAGTACAACGTGGCCATCAAGGTGCTGTCGCGGGCCCTCCAGTTCGATCACGACGAGGAGATCGAACTCATCGGGGTGAACTACCTGCTCGGTCGGGCCTTCGAGGAGGCGGGCCAGCGGGCGTCGGCGGTCGACGCATACGAGCGTGTCGTCGGCCTCGATATCGGCTTCAAGGACGTGGCGGAGCGCATCGCCAAGCTTTGACAAGCAGCCCGGCCCACCGGTAGTTTCGGGTCCGCGACGGGTCCGAACCGAAAGGGCCGATGCTGGGCACGACAACGCCGAAACTCTCGCAGATCCAGCAGCCCATCCGGGACGAGCTGGGTCGCGTCGAAGGTGAGTTACGCCGCATCGTTGTATCCGATTTTCCGCCCGTCCAGGAAGTCAACGATCACCTCCTCTGGTCCCGGGGCAAGCTGTTCCGTCCGACGCTCCTGCTCCTGGCCAACCGGGTGGGCGGGCCGTCCGACCCGCGGGCCGTCACCGTGGCCGCGATCGTGGAACTCGTCCACCTTGCGACGCTCGTGCACGACGATGCCGTGGACCATTCCGTGCTGCGGCGCGGCATGCCCACGGTGAATGCGCTCTGGAACCACCAGACGGCCGTCATCATCGGGGATTACCTGTACAGCCGGTCTGTCATGGAGCTGTCGCGGTTCGGCCGGACCGACCTGATCGACGCGCTGTCGCGGGCCGCCAACGACATGAGCGTGGGTGAGCTGCGCCAGCTGGTCTCGCACGACGCGCTGTCCTTCACCGAGCAGGATTACGAGCGCCTGATCGCCAGCAAGACCGCATCCCTGATGTCCGCAGCGTGCGAACTGGGGGCGGCGCTGGGCGATGAGACGCTGCGCGAGCCGCTGGCGCGCTACGGCCGCGCGCTGGGCATGGCTTTCCAGATCGCGGACGATCTGCTCGATTACACGGAAAGCGAGAGCGTGACCGGCAAGCCCGGCGGGCAGGATCTGCGCGAGCACAAAATGACCCTGCCGCTGATCCGGGCACTGCAGATCATGGATGAGACGGCCAGGGCGGAGGTCGACGCGTTCTTCGCGGAGCCGGTCGCCACGGACGAGGGCATCGCCCGGATGATGCAGCTGGTGGCGGAGCATGGCGGGCTCGAGTTTGCCCGCAACCGCGCGGATGCCTTCGCCGGACAGGCGGCCGAGGCCCTGGCGGGTCTGCCCGCCGGCGAAGCGACGGACGCGTTGAAGGACGCGGTCCAGTACGTCGTCCAACGGCGGCGCTGAATCAACGTGGGCAGGAACCCCCGGGAATCATGAACGGTACGATGGTCAATGCGAGGCGCGGGACCGCCCCGCGCATGTTCTGGGCCCTGATCATCGGGCTGTTCCTCGGCGCGCTGTTCACCCGGCTGGCCGTGCTGTTCCTGCCGGAGAGCGCGGCGCGGGACTTCCTGACGACGTCGGTTTCCGCTTCCCTCGGGCCCCTGAGCATCGACCTCATCGCGATCGCCATTGCGCTCGGCCCCTTGACGATCAACCTCAACGCGCTGAGTCTGGTCGGGATCCTGCTGGTCGGGCTGGTCATGCGCTCGTGGCTCTAGAGCCCGGGAAGGAGATGCATCATGCCGTTCAATCTGGGTCCGATGGAGATGATCTTCGTCAGCGTCGTACTGCTGCTGATCTTCGGTGCGAAGCGGCTGCCTGAACTGGGCAGCGGACTGGGCAAGGGGATCCGCGAATTCAAGCGCTCCATGCGGGAGATCAACGCCGACATAGACCGGGCGGATGAAGGGCAGCGCATCGCCACGCCCAACCGGCCGCCTGTCGCGCCGCCCGTCGAGGGCTCCGACGCCAGCAAGTGACGCCGGCCCGGCCGGCCCACCTGCCCCAACGAAAAAGCCCGGCGGAACCCGCCGGGCTTCTTCCATCCGGTGCTCCCCGATCCGATCAGAACGGAGAGGCCGGCTGCCGCGCGGCGGCCTCCAACAGAGCCTTGCGACTGTCCACGACGCGGGCGTTCTCGCGGAGGGCTGCCAGATACCGGTTCCAGCGCTGCTCGGCCAGCGTCTGGAGCACCTGCGCGCGCTGCTGGTCCTTCTGCGCTTCCCATTCCGCCCGGTCCGCGTCCTGCCGCGACAGCACGCGGATCACGAACAGCGTGTTCTCGGCCTCCACGACCCCGCTCGTCTGACCGGGACGAAGGCCGAACGCCGTCCCGATGGCCGCGTTGGCCCGGCCCAGGCCCGGCACGAAGTCGGTACGGGCGAACGGCCCGGCCTCGCGCGGCTGCACGCCGTGGGGCGCGCCCGCCGCAGCCAGCGATTCGCCTGCGCGGATCCGGTCGACGGCCGCGCGCGCCATCTCCCGGGCCCGGTCTTTCTTCTTCTGCGCGCGCAGCGCGGCGCGGATCGTCTCGGTGGCCTCCTGCTGCGTCAGCAGCCGCTCCGGGTCGAGCGACAGCAGTTCGAAGGCGTAGAAGACGTTCGGCGTCTCGAAGAGGGTGCTGATCTCGCCCACCTCCGCGTCCTCGAACGCCCATGTGGCGCCGTCCTCGGCCAGCCCGATGCCGGGCACGAAACCGAGGCCCGCGATCAACTCCGTTTCGGCCGACTGGAGGCCGACCGCGGCCGCTGCATCCGCCAGATTCAGGGTCTCCGTCAGCACGTCCAGCGAGTCGGCACGGTCCAGCAGCGCGTTCTCCCGGGCCAGCGTGAGTTCGATCGGGATCAGGATGTGGCGCACCGTCGCCGAATCGCCCGAGCGCCGCTCGGTCCTGATGAGGTGATAGCCGTACTGCGAGAGGACCGGCTGGCTCAGCTCGTTCACACGCAGCGAGAAGACGGCATCCTCGAACGCCGGCACCGTCTGTCCGCGCACGATCTCCAGCCTGCCGCCGTCGGCCGCGGAGACCGAATCCGCAGACTCGGTGCGCGCCAGCTCGGCGAAGTCGGCGCCGCCCTCGATCTCCGAGCGCAGGCGTCGGGCCCGGTCGAGCGCCGCCGCCGAGTCGGCCGCGTTGGGCGTGCGATCGAGATAGACGTAGCGGACGCTTGCCCGCGCCGGCCGGACGAAACCCTCGCGGTGCGTGCGATAGTACGACGCGATTTCCTCGGGCGTGATCGTGATCGCCGCATCGTCGACGAGCGCCTCCGGCTCGAACGCGAGATACTCGACCGTCGCCTGATCGCGTGCGTCGCGCCACATGCGCCACAACGCGTCGTCGGACACGTACACGCCGGCCGTGACCTGGAACAGCAGCTTCGAACGCGGGATCGCGTCCCGGTAGTAGGCTTCCAGATTCAGCAGCAGCGACGGATCCACGGCGGGCGACGAGAGATACGCGTGGTAGCGCTGCAGATCGAACTGCCCGTCGGTCTGGAACAGCGGGTCGCCCTGCAACTCCGGCGGCGGTTCGTAGCGGGCCGCCTGACGAACCTCGTCATCGGTCACCACGATGCCACGCCGGCGCAGCTCCTGGGCGATCAGTCGCTGAACCACGACCTGGTCCCAGGCCGCATCCTCGATCTGCCGGTTCAACGCGGTCCCGATCGGGCCATCGGTGAACTGGGCCTGACGATCGTAGAGCGACCGGTACGCGGCGTTGTACACCTCGAACGAAATCGACTCGCCATTCACCCGGCCCGCTTCGCCTCCCGACATCTGCGCACCGCTGCGGCCGCTCGCATCCATGCCCCACTCGAAGACCATGAGGGCGACGAACGCGATGGCCGTGGCCAGCATGATCCACTTCGTGTTTTCCCGCATTGTGCGCATGACCATGGCCAGACACTCCTGCAACAGCGTGATTCAGGTCCCGAGCAAGCCGATGGAGCAAAACACCGAAATGTAATCGGCAACTCACCCTCCATCAACGGGATGCGGGGCGGGCAGGGACGCGGCCGCGTTGACACGTGGAATCGGCGGCGGCTACCTTGCCGCACTCGCCCAGGCGCAGTCCCCGGCCCACATCGTGGAGTACGTTGCATGGCGGAATCTCACCGGGATGAGATCGCGAAACTCGAGGCGTTGCACGCGAGCCATCCGGAGGGCCGCGTGTTCACGCATCTGGCGGAGGCGTACCGGCGGGCGGGCGACGTGACCAGGGCCCGTGAGATCCTCGATGACGGCCTCAGCCGGCACCCGGACTACCCGAGCGCACATGTCGTCCTGGGACGACTTCTGATCGAGACGGGCGAGACGGCCGGCGCGGCGGCCGCGTTCCGGCGGGTGCTCGAACTGGACCGGCACAACGTCGTGGCGCTGCGTTCGCTGGGGGAGCTGGCCGAGCGCGAGGGCCGACTGCGCGAGGCGCTGCACTACTACGAGGAGCTTTCCCGGCTCGATTTCGGCAGCGAGGCCCTGCGCGCGCAGGTCCGCGAGCTGGAGGCCGCGATCGGCGAGGAGCCGAGTCTGGCCGCGTGGGACGCGTCCGGCGAGGAGGCCCCGGCTGCAACCGGACCGGCGGCGGACGCGGTCGAATCCATGACGGGGGCCGACGGTACTGCCCCGGACGGGGACGCGCCGGCTCCCGGCGGCGAGGCGCCGGCCGAGGCCCCCGCGCCCGAGGCGGCCAGCGAAGGCGGAGATGCGGGACGCGTGGCCGCGGAAGCGGGCTCGCCGCCGACGGCGGTGGACGCGGGGCCCGATGAGACGCTCGTGGGCGAATGGGTGCCGCAGGACCGGTGGGATCGCTTCGCTCGGGACGAGGCCTCGCATGCCGGCGACGTCGAGGCCGGGAGCGAAGTCGATGCGGACGCGGCGGGCGATGTCGACCTGGCGTTCCTGGGTGGGACGGAGGAGACCGGGTCAGGGGACCAGGGCTTCGTTCTGGACGTTGGTCTGGTTCTGGAGGGAGAGCCGGCGGAGGAGGAGGCGCGCGCCGCCGGTGACGAGGTGCCGCCGCAAGACATGCCGGGCGTCGAGCCGCTTTCCGGCCTGGAAGTGCCGGCCGGCGGGCCGGACGCGCAGGAGGTCGAGGCGCTGATCGTCGGGGAAGCTCCGGATGCGGCGCACGACGAACCGGTCATCGACGTGCTGATTCCGGAGGAGCTGGCGGAGCTGGAACCGGCTGCCGCGCGCCAGGAGCCCGAGCGCGCGTCGGAGGCGTCAGCGGCAGACGATCTGCCCGTCGAGGACGACATCGACGAGTGGGTCACCGAGACTATGGCCGAGGTGTACGCGGCGCAGGGCCTGACGGAGCGGGCAGTCGAGGTGTACCGCCTGCTGCGCCGGGAGCGTCCGGCGGACGATCGGATCCTTGCCCGGCTGGTCGAGCTGGAAGAGGCCCTCGCCGGACCGGCGATGCCGGAGATGGCCGGGTACGGATCCGTCGAGGACGACGCCGACGACGAGGCCGCCGCCGAGGCGAGGGAGGCATGGCTGGCCAGTGTGGAGTCCGCCTGGACGGGCGGGCAGGGGGCGGTGGGCGCGACGGAGGATTCGCTGTACGGCTGGGCCACGGCGGAACGGGACGTGGCCGATGCCGGGCCCACCGCGGGTGATCTGTTCCGCGCCCTGCTCGGCTGGCGGCCCGCCGCATTCCCGCCGGCGCCCGCGGCGCCGGCGGAGGCGTCGGTGGTACCCTGGGGCGCGGCCCCGGAGGCCCCCGGCGCGGAAGGTGGCGAGCTGCTGCTCGAGGAGTTGGTCGAGGATGCGCCGACCCCCGCCCCCGGCGCGGAGTCCGCGGAGCCGGAGACGGTAGCGTCGGCCTTCGAGGCCATGTTCGGCACGGGCGAACCCGCGGCGCCGGCCGCACCCGCGTCCGGGCCGACCGGGTCGGAACCGCCCTCGCGCGCCGCGCCGGCGCCCCCATCCCCGCCAGATCCGGCGGAAAGCGAGCAGGATCTGGAGATGTTCAGGACCTGGCTGCAGAGTCTGAAGAAGTGAGAATCGGCGTGGTGCAGGGCCCGAACCTCAACCTGCTCGGGGTTCGGGAGCCGGAGATCTATGGCCACGAGACGCTCGATGCGCTGAACACGCGCATCGGCGCTGCTGCGGCAGAACTGGGCGCCGAGGTCGAGATCTTCCAGGCGAACGGCGAAGGTGCGCTCATCGACTTCGTGCAGGACGCCGCGGCCCGCGTCGACGGCTTCATCGTCAACGCCGGCGGGTACACGCACACGAGCGTGGCGTTGCTGGATGCGCTCGTCGGTGTGGGCAAGCCGTACGTGGAAGTGCATCTTTCGAATCTGGCGGGCCGGGAGCCCTACCGGCGGACCTCGCTGCTGGCGCCGAAGGCCAGCGGTGTGATCATGGGGTTCGGCGCCCCGGGCTACATACTGGCTGTGCGGGGCCTGATCAGCCTGCTCCGGGCGCGAAGCGGCTGAAGGCGCGCGGCAGGCCCGACCTCCGCAGACGAAGGGAACGGAAAGCCATGGCGACGACGCGAAAGCGGCAGAAGAAGACGGCCGGGCCGGATGTGGAGCCCGGTGGCAGTCCGGACGCCCAGGTCAACGGTGCGGTGGTCGGTCCAGGCCTCATCGATGTGGCGCTGGTTCGCGATCTGATCGCGGCCGTCGACGAGAGCGGGATCGACACGCTCGAGATCAGCCGGTCCGGGACGCGGATCCGGATCTCGAAGTCGCCGCTGCCGACGCGGCACGCGGCCGTGGCCGCGGCGCACGCCGCGCCATTCGCCGCTCCGCCGCCCCCGCCGGCTCCCGCCGCAGCCCCGGCTCCCGCGGCCGAGGCGAAGCCGGCATCCGGGCTGGTCGAGGTCAAGTCGCCGATGGTGGGCACGTTCTTCCGCGCGCCCGCGCCGGAAGCCCCGCCGTACGTCGAGCCCGGCAGCAACGTGTCCGTCGGACAGACGCTGTGCATTCTCGAGGCGATGAAGCTCATGAACGAGCTGCCGTCGGAAGTCGAAGGCATCGTCCGCGAAATCCACGTCGAGAACGGGAGTCCCGTCGAATACGGCCAGCTGCTGTTCCGCATCGAGCGGACCGGTTCGTCTGCATGATGGCGTTCCACGTCGAGCATGGCCCCGGACCCGGCTGCGCGTCGTGTCCGGGCCAATACGTGTGCTCCGCCTGAGCCCCGCATGTTCCGCAAGATCCTGATCGCCAACCGCGGCGAGATCGCGCTGCGCGTCATCCGCGCGTGCCGCGAAATGGGCATCCGCACCGTGGCCGTGTACAGCGAGGCGGATCGCGAATCGCTGCACGTGCGCTTTGCCGATGAAGACGTGTGCATCGGGCCGGCCGCGGCGCGGGCCAGCTATCTGAATGTCCCGGCCATCATCGCGGCCGCCGAGATCACCGGCGCCGAGGCGATCCACCCTGGCTACGGCTTCCTCGCCGAGAACGCGGAATTCGCCGAGATCTGCGACCGATCGGACATCGTGTTCATCGGTCCCACTGCCGAGCACATCCGTGTGATGGGCGACAAGGCGATGGCACGCCGCACCATGGCGGCGGAGGGCGTACCTACCGTGCCCGGGAGCGCGGGTGCCGTGCTCGACGTCGCGGAAGGTCTGGAGGTCGCGGGTGACATCGGTTTCCCGATCCTGATCAAGGCCGCTGCAGGCGGCGGCGGCAAAGGCATGCGCGTGGCCCAGGATGCGCAGTCCTTCGCGACGCAGTTCCAGATGGCGCAGACCGAAGCGCAGGCCGCCTTCAACGATGGCTCGGTATACCTGGAGAAGTTCCTGGCCCGGCCGCGCCACATCGAGATCCAGGTGGTGGGGGACCGGCACGGCCGGGTGGCGCACCTGGGCGAGCGGGAGTGCTCGATCCAGCGCCGGCACCAGAAGCTGATCGAGGAGGCACCGTCCGTCGCACTGACCCCTGAACTGCGCGCCGCCATGGGTGAAGCCGCGATCCGCGGCGCGTGCGCGATCGGCTACCACTCCGCCGGCACGATCGAGTTCCTGCTGGACCAGGACGGCAGCTTCTACTTCATGGAGATGAACACGCGGATCCAGGTCGAGCACCCGGTGACGGAGGAGGTCACGGGCGTGGACCTGGTCAAGGAGCAGATCCGTGTCGCCGCCGGGGAACCGCTCAGCCTGCACCGGGACGGGGTGGCGTTCTACGGCCATGCCATCGAATGTCGCATCAATGCGGAGAACCCGGCGCGCAACTTCGCGCCCAGCCCGGGCACGATCTCGATTTTCCATCCGCCGGGCGGTCCGGGTGTTCGCGTCGATACGCACGTGTACGCGGGGTACGTCGTGCCGCCCTACTACGATTCGCTGATCGGCAAACTGATCACCCACGCCGAGACGCGTCCCGAGGCCATTGCCCGCATGCGTCTGGCCCTGGAGTCGTTCATCATCGAAGGCGTCCACACCACGATTCCGTTTCTGCTCGAGCTGATGAACGACGCGCGCTACATCGCGGGCGACATC
This sequence comes from Longimicrobiales bacterium, assembly GCA_041568755.1. GTDB lineage: Bacteria > Gemmatimonadota > Gemmatimonadetes > Longimicrobiales > RSA9 > JBFFZF01. Next base: position 8,865 of record JBFFZF010000020.1, read on the forward strand.
GACACAAAGTTCGTCGAGCGCAGATTCGCGGAGGTTGCAGGCGGGTGAGGCTGCGTGTGCTGTTCGCTCTGGAGGAACCGGGTCGGGCGGAGCTGGACGATCAGACCGTGGTCGTGATCGATGTGCTGCGGGCCACGACCACCATTCTGGAAGCGCTCGCCGCGGGCGGGCGCGCGATCATTCCGGTGGAGTCCGTGGAAGCGGCCGTCCGTAAGAAGGATGAGCTGGGCCGCGATGGCCTGCTGCTGTGCGGAGAGCGCAGGTCCCGGCCGATCGCCGGATTCGACCTGGGCAACTCCCCGCTCGAGTACACGCGCGAGCGTGTCGCGGGCCGCACCCTGCTCATGACGACGACCAATGGCACGGCCGCCCTGCTGGCCGGCGCGGCGGGACGCGACTGCATGGTCGCGTGCCTGCGCAACGTCGGGGCCGTCGTCGAGGCCGTCGTGCAGGCCGACGCCGATGTCACGCTGCTGTGCGCAGGCGTGGAAGGCCGCTTCGCCTTCGAGGATGCAGTTTGCGCCGGCATCATCGCACGACGGACGGCCGCCCGGGCCGGCAGCGTGCGCACGGACGACGCCGCGCGGGCCGCGATGCTGCTCGCCCGCCGCTACGAGGGCCGGCTGCCCTGGCTCCTGCCGCGCACCGCGGCAGGCCGCCGACTGGCACGCGCCGGTTTCGCCGACGACATTCCCTTTTGCGCGGAGCTGGACCGGCACGAACTCGTGCCCCGCTTCCGCGAACACATCATCACGCTGACGTCGGACGATGGGTGACGGCACGCCCGGCGCGCCGCGCCCTCCGGGTCGACGCCGTCCGCGCGGTTGAGCGATGATGGCCATGAGCCGCCAGCGGCAACAACTCCTCGGTCTGGGACTGCTCGCACTCGCGGTTTTCGTGGTGCTCAGTCTCATACCGGTGTCTTCCTTCGCGCCGGAGACGTTCCCCGACGGCAGCATCATGGGCGTGCTGGGTCGAGTCGTCGCGAGGGCCGGCTCCGCGCTGCTGGGCGTCGGGGTGGTGCTGGTGCCCGTGCTGCTCGCGATCACCGGTGCGGCGTGCTGGGGCTGGCTGGACTGGAGTGCCGCGACACGCAGGGCAGCGCTGGCCAGCGGCCTGATCGTGCTCCTGCCCGCATTCGCCGCGCTGGCCGCGAGCGCGCAGGATGACACCGGCGCTTCGCTCGTCCCGCTGGCTGCGGCCGGCTGGGTCGGACGGACCGTGGCGCTGCCCCTCGTCGCACTGCTGTCGCGCACCGGCGCGCTGCTCCTGTTGATCGTCCTGCTGATGGCGCTCAGCATCGCGACGCTGGGCTGGAATCCCGTGATCGCGCTGGCCAGGGGTGGCCGGGGGCTGGCGGCTCGCCTGCGGCGGCCCCGGCTGGATGGGGACGCGGTGCGCATCGGCACCATCGAGGAGAACGGCCGTGAGCCGTTCGAGGGGCGAGGTGCGGTCGCGGCGCCGGCGCCCGTGGAGCCCGCCGCCACGCGCCGCACGCGCAGACCGCGGGAGGAACTGCTGCCGGATCGCGTCCGCTCGGGCGCCGCGCTGACGGACCTCCCTCCGATCTCCGTGATGGCCGACCCGCCGACCCGTGATGCGGCCGTGGCCGAGGGCGAGCTGGAGAGGCTGGGCGAAGTGCTGATCCGCACACTGCGCACGTTCAAGGTCGAGGGGCGCATCGTGGGCCGCACGACCGGGCCCGTCGTGACACAATTCGAAGTGGAGCCGGCGCCCGGCGTGAAGGTCAACCGCATTGCCGCGCTGGACGCCGATCTCGCGCTCGCGCTGCGCGCGCCCAGCATCCGCATCGTGGCCCCGATCCCCGGCAAGGGAGCCGTGGGCGTGGAGGTGCCCAATCCCGAGCCGGAAGTGGTCTACCTGCGGCGTATCCTCGAGGCCCCGGCCTTCCAGCGGGCGCGTGGCGACCTGCCGCTGGCGCTCGGTCGCGACCTGACGGGCAAGCCGTACGTGGCCGATCTCGTGCGCATGCCGCACCTGCTCATCGCCGGCGCGACCGGCTCCGGCAAGTCGGTGTGCATCAACGCGCTCATCACGAGCCTGGTCTTCCGCCACACGGCGGCCACGCTGCGCCTGCTGCTCATCGATCCGAAGATGGTCGAGCTGAGCATGTACGGCGATCTACCGCACCTCCGGCATCCGGTCGTCCGGAACCCGCACGACGCCGCGCGCGTGCTCAAGTGGGCCGTGCTGGAAATGGACAGGCGGTACGAGCTGCTGTCCGCGAATACCGCGCGCTCGATCACCGAGTTCAACCGTCGCCTGGCGGACGGTCAGACGATGCGCAGGCCGCAGGCGGAAGGGCCCGAGGACGATCCCGCAAGCTGGCGTTATGCGGAGGGCCCGCTGCCCTACATCGTCGTCATTGTCGACGAGCTGGCCGATCTGATGATGACCGTGCAGGCGGAAGTCGAGCGTCCGCTGGCGCAGCTGGCGCAGAAAGCCCGGGCCATCGGGATCCATCTGATCGTGGCGACGCAGCGGCCGAGCGTGAACGTCATCACCGGGCTAATCAAGGCCAACTTCCCGTGTCGTGTGGCGTTCCGCGTCGCGTCGAAGGTCGACTCACGCACGATCCTCGACCAGAACGGCGCGGACGCCCTGCTGGGCAACGGCGACCTGCTGTTCCTGCCGCCCGGCGCGTCCGATCCCGTGCGTATGCAGGGCGCCTACATCTCGACAGAAGACACGGAACGCCTGATGGAGTGGTACCGCGCCGCCGGCGAGGCGCGGCCCGCGAAAGAGGAGGACATCATCGCGTTCGTCAAGGCGCGCGAGCAGGAAGAGGACCAGCAGGAAGACCTGGATCTGCCCGACGAGCGCGACGTGCTGTTCCGCCAGGCCGCCGAGCTGTGCATCCAGCACCAGCAGGGCTCGACGTCGCTGCTGCAGCGCAAACTGCGTGTGGGTTACGGACGCGCGGCCCGCATCATCGACCAGCTGCACACCGCCGGCATTCTCGGGCCGCCCGACGGATCGAAGCCGCGCGAGGTGCTGGTGGGTCTCGAGTCTCTCGATCACGTGACGGGAGAGGAGTGATCGACGCCGCCGGCGAGGAACGGCCTGCCCGCGACACGGGTATTGGCGCGGCGATGAACGGACCCCGAGCCTCGTTCCCGACCCGCTGGGTTACGCTCCGCGCCGCGACGCTGGCGGGCCTGCTGTTCGCCGTGGCCTGCGCGGAGCCTGCGCAGGATCGCGCACCATCCGGCGAGGCTCCTGGCGGAGTCGAGTCCGGGGATGCGGCACGCGTGACGCCGCCTGCCGCAGCGCCGGTCAGCGGGATCGATGGAGCGGCTGCCCGGGCCGGCGCGACGGACCCCGTGCGGGAAGGTGTGACCACGCCGCCGCCGACGAGTCCGGCCGCCCCGGCCAGTAGCGCCGCCGCTGCAGCGGACACGCCGGTGCCGGCAGGCGCACAGGATGCCGGCGCGCGCGCCATGCGTGCGGCGGCTGCGGCCTACGAAAGGCTGCGCTCGCTGCGCGCATCGTTCACCATGGTCGTCGAGAACCCGCTTCTGCGTCGCACGACGACGAGCCGCGGGACCCTGTACCAGCGCAGCCCCGACCGCATCAAGCTCCTGTTCACGGATCCCGCCGGCGACGTCATCGTCGGCGATGGGACGTACTTCTGGATCTACTATCCGAGCGTGGATTCCCTGCAGGTGATGCGTGCGCCGGCCGCGCAGGCCGGCTCGGGTGGTGTCGACCTGCGCGCGCAGTTCGTCGGCGACCCGGTCGAGCGGTTCCGTTACACGCTGCACGGAACGGAAACCGTGGGCGGTCGCGAGGCGACGCTGCTGACACTCGTCCCCATCGCCGACGCGGACTACCGTCAGCTGCGCGCGTGGATCGACACGCAGGATTTTCTGGCGCGCCGGTTCGAGATCACCGAACACAATGGTCTGGTACGCCGCTTCGATCTGGAGCGGCTCGAGATCAACCCGTCCCTCGACGACGCGATTTTCCGCTTCGCGCCGCCGCCGGGGGCCCGCATCATCGAGCGCGAGTGAGCGCCGGGGCGGGCGGGACGAACACGCGCCGTGTGGGGCTGCCGGTCCTGCCGCACCCCGTCGCCGCCGTGCCCGACCTCGATGCCGCGACGCTGCCTCCCGCCGCGGCCGGCCCGCGCATCGGCCTGGTGACGCTGGGCTGTGACAAGAACACCGTCGACAGCGAGCGGCTGCTGGCCCGGCTGGCCGGCTCGGGGGCCAGCCTCGCGCAGGACCCTGCGGACGCCGATGTCGTCATCGTCAACACGTGCGGATTCATCGATGTCGCCCGGGAAGAATCCGTCGACACCATGCTGGAGGCCGTGCGGCTCAAGACGGAGGGCCGCGTCCGCACCGTCATCGCCATGGGCTGTCTGGTGCAGCGTTACAAGGACGAACTCGCGCGCGAGCTGCCCGAGATCGATCTGTTCCTGGGCCTGACCGAAATCGAGCGCCTGATCCCCGAGCTGCGCGCACGCCAGCTGCTGCCCGAGGCGGATGCCCGGCGCCACAACATGGAGCTGCCGGCGCGGCTGCTGTCGACCGCCGCGCGTCACACGTCGTATCTGAAAGTGAGCGAGGGGTGTGACCACACCTGCGCGTTCTGCGCCATTCCGCAGATGCGCGGTCGACACCGGTCCACGCCGATCGATGTCCTGGTCCGCGAGGCGGAGCAGCTGGAGGCGGCCGGTGTCGTCGAGCTCAACCTGGTCTCGCAGGACACGACCTGGTACGGGCGCGATCTCGCGCGCGGCAGCGATCCCTACCCGGGCGAGTTCTTCGTGGGCCGGCCGTACGAGGGCATGGCGGGCCTGCACGACGTCGATCCGGCGTGGCGGCCCGGGGCGAGGCGCAGCGTGCAGGCGGCAGACGTCGATGGGCGCACGCGCGCCCGCCACGGTCTGCTGCCGGACCTGCTGCGCGCACTGCTCGCCGGAACCACGATCCCGTGGCTGCGGCTGTTCTACATGTACCCGTCGGGTATCCGGCCGGAACTCGTCGACCTGATCGCCGCCGAGCCGCGTATCGTGCCTTACCTGGACATGCCCATCCAGCACGGCGCGGATGCCGTACTGCAGCGCATGAGACGGCCCGAGCGGCGGGCCACGATCGTCGAGCGCGCCGGCTGGCTGCGTTCGGCGATCCCCGACGTCGCATTGCGCACGACCGTGATCGTCGGATTTCCCGGCGAAACCGATGACGACTTCGAGGCCCTGCTGGACCTGCTCGAGGAAGTGCGCTTCGATCACCTCGGTGCGTTCGCCTACTCGCCCGAAGAGAGCACGCCGGCCGCGACCATGCCCGACGCCGTCCCGGACGCGGTGAAACGGGAGCGTCTGGAACGCCTGCTCGAGGTGCAGCGCGGCGTCGCCCAGGAACGAAACGAGGCACAGCTCGGTCGGGAGGCGACGCTGCTCATCGACCGTGTGGTGGGCCGCGACTCCGAGGCCGGCGCAGACGCCGTGATCGGCGAACGCGGCATCGTCGGCCGGACGGCGCGCCAGGCGCACGAAATCGACGGGGTCGTGCACGTGGCCGACGCGCCGGACCGGCTGCCCGGCGACTTCGTGCGCGTCCGTCTGATCGAAGCGCTGGAAACGGATTTCATCGCGGAGCTCGTCGCGTGATGGCGGTGAGGGCAGGCGGGCTGGCGGTGCTCGGCGTGGCGCTGATCTCGTGGGGCTGCCGCCCGGGCGAGATGACGCCCACGCGGCCGGTGCCGGCACGCGTCACGGCCGGCGCGGCGGAAGGTCGGGCGCCCGCGGTGCGCGTCGGGATCGCCGTGGCCGTGGATGCCGTGACCATCCTCGGGCCGGCGGATCTGAACGCCGGCCCGGAACAGCGCGCCTGGGTCGCACCCGGCGAGCGGTGGACCGTGCGTGCGGCGGGCTCCGGGATCGAGGCCGTCGCCTCCGGGCGCCGGGCACTGCGCGCCGACGGCGTACTTGCCGTCGTGCCGGCGGCCGGCGGGCTGGTCCAGGCCGACGGCCGCGCCTACCGCGGGACGCTGCTGCTGCGCGCCGCCGGCGGAGGCCGCGTCACGGCCGTGAATGTCGTCGATCTCGAGGAGTACCTTCTGGGCGTCGTGCCGCACGAGATCGGCCCCCGGCCCGTCGCGGATCTGGAAGCCGTCAAGGCACAGGCCGTCGCAGCGCGGACATACGCCATCGGCAACCTGGGCAGTCGCGAAGCGCTGGGCTTCGACTTCTACGCGACCACGCAGGACCAGCTGTACCTGGGTGCCGCGGACGAAGATTCCATCGCCACCCGTGCCGTGCGCGAGACGCGCGGCCGGATCGTGACCTGGAACGGGCTCCCCATCCTGGCCTACTACAGTTCGACGTGCGGCGGACGGACCGCGGCCATCGAGGAGTCGTGGCCGTGGCGCGCGCCGCTGCCCTACCTGCGATCGGTGTCGGACATGGTGCCCGGGACAAACGGCGCCTACTGCCAGACGTCCAACCGGTTCACGTGGTCCGCAACCTGGACGCGCCAGCAGCTGCTGACCGTGCTCGGCGAATCGCTGCGCACGTGGACCGGCGGCCGGACCGGGGCGCCCGCCGAAGTGCAGTCGATCGACAGGATTCACACGGGCCCGTCCGGCCGGACCAGTCTGCGACTGGCGATCGACGGCCAGACGCACACGCTGCGCGCCGACTCCGTGCGCTGGATCTTCCGGACCGCTGCCGGGGGGCCGATCCTCAACAGCTCGCGCATCGATGCCATCGATGTGAGCCGGAGCGGCGCGCGCATCGAAGGCCTGCAAATCCGCGGCGGCGGCTGGGGCCATGGCGTCGGGATGTGTCAGGTCGGTGCGCTCGGCCGGGCGCGTGCCGGCCAGACATACGAGCAGATTCTCGCGGCGTACTACACGGACACCCGCATCACCACGCTCTACTGACGGGGACGCGAATGATGGCACAGACGAAACGCATGGCACGCGTGGCCGCGCTCGTTCTCCTGCTGCCCGCGAGCGGGACGGCGCAGTCGCTTGCAGACTACGACTACGAGAACCTGCGCTTCCGTGGCGTGGGCGCGGACATCGGATACATTGCGCCGAACCGCGTGGATGCGACGACCGTGTTCGGCGTCCGCTTCGACCTGGGATACCTGGGACCCGCCGTGCGCATCCTGCCGACGATCTCGTACTGGTCCTCGCACCTCAAGCGCTCCGAACTGGAGCGATTCGCCGACCGGCTCGAACAGATCCCGGCGCTGCGCGACCAGAACGTATCGATCCGGGCCGATGACCTGGGCACCGTCGCCTGGAGCGACGTCGGCCTGGGCCTCGACGCGCACGTCGTGTGGACCACGCCGTTCCGGTTCTACACGTACGCGGGCGCCGGCTTCGCCGTGCACGTCATGAACGGGAAAGGCGGTGCGGTCGAGGATACGTTCATCGAGGACCTGCTCGACTCGATGCCGGCCGCGATCTCCGTCATGGGCGGCGTGGAGTACGAACCGGTCACGCAACTCCGGATCTACGGCGAGGGGCGGTACACCGTGCAGAGCGACCTGCGTTACCCGACCATCCGGCTGGGCCTGGCCGTCATGATGGCACCGGCCGCGAACGCGCTGCGGAGGGCGCCATGAGCGACGCCCCCGACCTGCGCGTCGGCGTGCTCGGCCTCGGTTCCATTGCACAGGTCGTGCACCTTCCCATTCTGGCCGAAATGCCGGGCGTCCGGATCACGACCGTCTGCGACGTGGACAACGCGAAAGCCCAGTCCCTCGCCACGCGGTTCCGCATTCCGAGCGTGGCGCGCACCGACGCCGAGGTCATCCGCTCGGACGACGTGGATGCCATCGTGATCTGCACGCCCAATCACCTGCACGCCGAACAGACCATCGCCGGCCTCGAGGCGGGCAAGCACGTGCTCGTCGAGAAGCCGATGGCCATCGACGCCGCGGACGCGGCGCGCGCGATCGCGAAAGCACGCGAGGCAGAGCGCACCCTCATGGTGGCGATGAACCACCGCTACCGGCCGGATACGCAGGCGCTCAAGCCGTTCGCCGTGGGCGGCGAACTGGGCCGCATCTTCCTGTGCCGCGGCGCGTGGCTGAATCGCAAGTACCGCATCAACCGGCCGACCTGGCGGCACCGCAAGGCCACGGCCGGCGGCGGTGTGCTCATGGATCTCGGGGTCCAGGCCCTCGACCTGTGTCTCTGGGTCATGGGCTTCCCGCGCGTCGTGAGCGTGTTCTGCCACGCGAATCCCGGCGAGAACATGGAGGTCGAGGACACCGCCGCGCTCGTGCTGCGGCTCGAGGGCGGCTGCTGCATCTCGCTGACCTTGAGCTGGAGCCTCGTCGCGGAGCGGGATCGCCACTACATGCGGCTGCTGGGCACGCGCGGGTCCGGCGCGATCCAGCCGCTCGCCGTGTTCAAGGAAGTCGAGACCGGTCTGCTCGATGTCACGCCGTCCATCACGTTCTCGCGCGAGAACCTGTACACGGCCTCCTACCGCCAGGAACTCGAGCACTTCGTGCGCGTGATCCGGGGCGAGGAAACCGTCGAACTGCCCGAGGAGCAGATCGAGCTGATGCGGCTCGTGGCGCTCGCCTTCGAGTCGGCCCGGGAAAACCGCGAACTCCCGGTTCCGCCGAAGTAGGCAGGGGAAGAAAGCGGCCGGCGGGCCAGCACCGGAGCGCCCGAGCCCGGGGGGCCGGCGACGGCATACCGCCCCGGCCGGCCGAGGCCCGGGCGGGCGCCGGGCAACGGGCGCTTGATCGGGCCCACACGATTCGTTAGCATCCAAAGCTGTACAATCCACGAAAAATGGCAGGGACAGCATGAAGCAGGGGATCCATCCGGACTACCAGACGAGCGCCGTGAGCTGCGCGTGCGGGAACCGGTTCGAGACGCGCAGCACGCAGAAGGACATCCACGTCGAGATCTGCGCGATCTGCCACCCGTTCTACACGGGCCGGCAGAAGCTCGTGGACACGGCGGGCCGCGTCGAACGGTTCCGACAGAAATGGGGCCGGCCCGAAGCCGCCGGGGCCGAGAGCGAGGCGTGAGCGGAGAGCCGGGGTTTCCCGGCTCTTTCCGCTTGATGGGCGGGCGCGATGTGGGAACAGCGCGTTGACGAACTGGTGCGGCGGCACGCCAGCCTGGCGGAGCGGCTGGCGGACCCCGACGTGCTGGCGGACCGCCAGGCGCTGCGCGAGGCGGCCACGGAGCATGCCGCGCTGACGCCGGTGGTCGAGGCCGCGGCGGAACTGGCGGACGTGCGCGGCCAGCTGGCCGGTGCGCGCGCGCTGATCGCCGCGGGTGAGAGCCCGGAGCTGGTCGAGCTGGCGGAGTCGGAGGTGGCGGAGTTGGAGGCCAGGGCGGGCGCCCTGGAGGAGACGCTGCGCCGGCTGATCGTGCCGAAGGACCCGCTCTCGGACCGCGCTGCCGTCGTCGAGATCCGGGCGGGCACGGGCGGCGACGAGGCCGGCCTCTTCGCGGCCGACCTGTTCCGCATGTACACGCGTTTCGCGGACACGCGCCGCTGGCAGGTCGAGCTGATCGACCTTTCGGAAGGCGATCGCGGCGCCTACAAGGAAGTCATCTTCGTGGTGCGCGGGGCGGACGCGTACGGCGACCTGCGCCACGAGTCCGGCGTGCACCGCGTACAGCGCGTCCCGGTCACGGAGAGCCAGGGTCGGATCCACACCTCCGCTGCGACGGTGGCCGTGCTGCCGGAGGCCGAAGAGGTCGACGTCGAGATCGCGGACGACGAACTGCGCATCGATGTGTTCCGCTCGTCGGGTCCGGGCGGGCAGTCGGTGAACACGACGGATTCGGCGGTCCGCATCACGCACCTGCCCACCGGACTCGTCGTGACGTGCCAGGACGAGAAATCGCAGCACAAGAACAAGGCGAAGGCGCTGAAGGTTCTGCGCAGCCGGCTGCTGGATCAGAAGCTGGCCGAGCAGGAGGCGGCACGGGCGCGCGACCGGAAGACGCAGGTGGGGACGGGCGACCGTTCCGCGAAGATCCGGACGTACAACTTCCCGCAGGGCCGCGTGACTGATCACCGGATCGGCCTGACCGTGCACCGGCTGCAGGACATCCTGGACGGGGACCTGGGCGAACTGGTCGAGGCGCTGCGGACGGCGCACGAGGCGGAGCGGCTGGAGGCCGCGGTCGTCTGACCATGACCGGCACGGTGGCGGCTCTGGTCGGCGAAGGCGCGGCGGCGCTGCGCGCGGCGGGCGTCGAAGAGGCGAGGCGCGAGGCGGAATGGCTGCTCGGCGCCGCGCTGGATGCCTCGGACGGGACGTTGCGGCTGCGGCCGGACCTCGTCGTCGACGCGGTCCGGGCGGCGCGGTATCGCACCTGGCTGGATCGGCGGGTGCGCCGGGAGCCGCTGCAGTACATCCTGGGGACGTGGCCGTTTCGCGAGCTCCCCCTGCGCGTCGACGGGCGCGGGCTGATTCCTCGCCCGGAGACGGAGGAGCTTGTGGGGCTGGTGCTGGCGTGGGCCGCCCGGGAACGACGGACCGGCGCGGTCGCAGACATCGGGACCGGGTGCGGCGCGATCGCGCTCAGTCTGGCGAAGGAGGGCGCGTTCGCACGGGTCTTCGCAACGGACGTTTCTGCCGACGCGCTCGATCTGGCCCGGGAAAACGCCGTGGTGCTGGGCCTCGCGGACCGCGTGACGTTCCGCGCGGGGTCACTGCTGGCGCCGCTGGCTGAGGTTGGCCCGCTGGACGCGATCGTGTCGAACCCGCCCTACGTGGCGCCCGGCGCGGCCCCGCTGCTGGCCCCGGAGATCCGGGACTGGGAGCCGGCCGCGGCGCTGTTCGCGGAAGCCGAGGGCTACGCCGTATTGTTCGCCCTCGTCGACGCGGCGCCGCCGTATCTGGCGGCGGGCGGCCTGCTCGCGCTCGAGGTCGGGCAGGGACAGGCCGGGGTCGTCGCCGCACGGATGACACAGCGGGGTTTCACCGGAGTGAGGATCGTGCAGGACCTGGCCGGGGTCGAGCGTGTCGTGCTCGGCTGCCGCGCGAGAGGTGACCGTCCCAGCGAGGGGGAGCGTTGATCACGGAGGGCATCAGGGAACGGGCCAGAGAACTGGGCCGGCTGATCGGGCAGACGTCCGAGTATCAGGCGGTCGAGCGTGCGCGCGCGGCCGTCAGCGACGACCGCACGCTGAGCGCTACGATCAACCGGCTGGCGCAACTGGAAGCGGAAATCGGCGCTTCGCTGCGCGGCGGCGATGAGCCCGCCGACGCGACCAAGGAAGCCTACGAGAAGGAATTTTCCGCGCTGCAGGCCTCGCCGGTGTACCAGGCGCTGGTGGCGGCACAGACCAACTTCGACAAGCTGCTGGCGAGCGTGAACGACCAGGTCACGCAGGGCATTACGACCGGCGCGCAGTCCCGGATCATTCTGCCCGGCTGAGGCACCATCGCACATGCGCCGCCTGGAGACGCAACGCGGACGCGTCTATGGCATCATCGAGCCGCTCACGAAGTGGCTCGTCGAGCGTCGCGTCCATCCCAATCTGCTGACCACGCTGGGCTTCGCGGTGACGGTGGGCGCGGGCTTCGCGTTCCACCAGCACTTCGTGCGCGGCGCCGGTTTCCTCATCCTGCTGGGCGGCTTCTTCGACATCCTGGATGGGCGCGTCGCGCGGCTGACGAGTCTGGGCAGCAAGTTCGGCGCGTTCTACGACTCGACGCTCGACCGCATCAGCGAGATCGTCGTCTTCCTGGGCATGCTGTCGCTCTACAACGATTACCGGCTGGAGCTGGGCGATGTGGGCATGATCTACCTGATCGTGCTCGCCATGGCGGGCTCCCTGATGATCAGCTATACTCGCGCCCGCGCCGAAGCGCTCGGCCTCGACTGCCGGGTCGGACTGATGCCGCGCGCGGAACGCGTCGTTCTGATCGGCTGCGCATCGCTGTTCTTCGGCGAGTCGTGGGATGGGCTCGTGCTCAAGGTCGTGATCGCACTGCTCGCGGTGCTCACGAACCTCACCGCGTTTCAGCGCATCGTCTGGGTGTACAAGCACGCCCGCGGCGTGCCGCTGGACTGAAGGCGATCCCGGGCGCGAACTGCGACGAGAGACACACGCACACACCAGCACACGAGGAATGCTCCGATGGGGAGTGGACGTACGATACAGCCGGCGGGCGGCCGGCTCGGTGTTCTTCTGCCCGGCATGGGCGCCGTGGCCACGACGTTCATAGCGGGCGTCGAGGCGGTGCGCCGCGGGCTGGCGCAGCCGGTCGGGTCGCTGACGCAGCTCTCGCGCATCCGGCTGGGCCGACGCACGGACGATCGCAGCCCGCTGATCCGCGATTTCGTGCCGCTGGCCGGGCTGGACGACCTGGTGTTCGGCGGGTGGGATCCGATCCCGGATGACGGGTACGAGAGCGCGATCAAGGCGGGTGTCCTGCAGCGGGAGCACACGGATCCCCTGCGCGAGTACCTGTCGGCGATCAAGCCGATGCCGGCGGTGTTCGACCGGCAGTACGTGAAGCGGCTGGAGGGCACGAACGTCAAGAGCGGGGCGACGAAGCGGGACCTGGGCGAACAGTTGCGCGAGGACATCCGCCGGTTCCGCGAGGAACAGCAGTGCGACCGGCTCGTGATGGTGTGGTGCGGCTCGACCGAGATCTTTCTGTCACCCGGTCCCGCGCACGAGACGCTGGCGGCGTTCGAGCAGGCCATGGACCGGAACGATCCCGCCATCGCGCCGTCGATGATCTACGCGTGGGCCGCGTTGCAGGAAGGCGTGCCGTTCGCCAACGGCGCGCCCAACCTCACGGTCGACATTCCGGCGATGCAGGAGCTGGCGCGCGAACGCGGCGTGCCGGTCGCCGGCAAGGACTTCAAGACGGGCCAGACGATGATGAAGACGATCATCTCGCCCGGACTCAAGGCGCGCATGCTTGGCCTGGCCGGCTGGTACAGCACGAACATCCTGGGCAACCGGGACGGCGCCGTGCTCGACGATCCGGAATCGTTCAAGACCAAGGAGGAGTCCAAGCTGGGCGTGCTCGACTACGTGCTGCAGCCCAAACTGTACCCCGAGCTGTACGGCGACATCTGCCACGTGGTGCGCATCAACTACTACCCGCCGCGCGGCGACAACAAGGAAGGCTGGGACAACCTCGACATCTTCGGATGGATGGGGTACCCGATGCAGATCAAGATCGACTTCCTGTGCCGGGACTCGATCCTCGCGGCGCCGATCGTGCTGGACCTGGCGCTGTTCATGGACCTGGCCGGCCGCGCCGGAATGAGCGGAACGCAGGAATGGCTGTCGTTCTACTTCAAGAGCCCGATGACCGCGCCGGACCTGTACCCCGAGCACGATCTGTTCATCCAGCACTGGAAGCTGAAGAACACGCTCCGTTACCTGATGGGCGAAGAGCAGATCACGCACCTGGGCATCGAGTACTACGAGACGTGACGAGGTTTGACGACGACGGCGGGTAGGGGGAATGGGATCTGGGGATGGGGATGGGGACGGCCAGGGCGGGCGGACCGCTCAAGCGTGTGGCGGGAAGACCATCCGGTCCACGGTCGTGCGCGCCGCGAATGTGGACGGATCGCCGGAGTTGCCGTGCCATCTTCTGTCGCTCCGTTTTCCGCGTCCTCCGCGCTCTCCGCGGTTGAAATCGTTGTAGCGATGCACGACGAACAACGAACCCGTCCCCGATGAGCGCTGCCTCCCCGAAGCGCGGTCTGTTCCTCGTCCTCGAAGGGATCGAGGGATCCGGCAAGTCGACGCAGCGCGATCTGCTGGCGGCGTGGCTCTCGGCGCAGGGCGTGCCGTTCCGCGTGACGCGGGAGCCCGGCGGAACTCGCCTGGGCGAAGAGGTCCGGCGGCTGATCCTGGAGAGCGACCACATGGACGATCGTGCCGAGCTGCTGCTCCTGCTCGCGGCCCGGGCCACGGTCGTGGCGGACGAGATCCGGCCGGCCCTCGCGGCCGGGGAGGTCGTGGTGGCCGACCGGCACGCGCTTTCCAGCCTGGCCTACCAGGGCCAGGGGCGCGGGCTGGGCGTCGAGGAGGTCCGCGCGCTCAACCGTTTTGCGACGGGCGGCCTCGAACCGGACCTGACCATTGTACTGGATGTGCCTCCAGCAATTGGAGTTGCGCGACTGCAGGCGCGCGGCCGGCCGGTGGACCGGATCGAGGCGGCGGGGGCCGATTTCCACGCCTGGGTGGCGGAGGCATACCGTTTGCTCGCATCATCGGAGCCGAACACGAAGCGGGTCGATGCGACGGGTTCACCGGACGCCGTGCACGACCGGATCGTGGCGCTGCTGTGCGCCGAGTTTCCCGAAACATTGGCGCCAGCAAAGGGTTAGTAGTCTGACCAGCAGAATGGAGTGATGGGAGAGCCGATGAAGATCAACCGCGCGGTGCTCGCACCCCTGTTCGTGGCGCTGGTCGCCCTGGCGACTGGAGGCTGGTTCCTCCAGCGCAGCGCCGACGGGCAGCGCAGCGTCTACTCGAACGCACAGCTCTTCGAGCAGGTCCTCCAGTACGTTTCGGAAGCCTTCGTCGACAAGCAGGAGGCGACGGATCTGTATCGCATGGCGATCGACGGCATGCTCGAGGGCCTGGGCGATCCGCACACGGGCTTCATGCCGGCGAGCGAGTATGAGAACCTGCGCATCGCGACGCAGGGCGAGTACGGCGGACTGGGCGTCTCCATCTCGAAGCGGGCCGGCTGGGTCACGGTCATCACGCCGCTGCCCGGGACGCCCGGTGAGCGGGCGGGGCTGCGGGCCGGCGACCAGATCATCGAGGTGAACGGCGAGTCGACCCGCGGCTGGACGGACGATCAGGCGGTGGCCAAGCTGCGCGGCCCGCGCGGCACCAAGGTCAACATCAAGATCGCGCGGCTCGGCGTGCCGGAGCCGATCCCGTTCACGATCGAGCGGGACGAGATCCGCATCAAGTCGGTGCCGACCGCGTACATGCTGGATCCGGCGGTCGGCTACGTCGAGCTGGTCGTCTTCAGCGAGACCTCGACGCAGGAAGTCCGTGACGCGATCCGCAAACTGCAGGCAGAAGGCGCGAAGAGCATCGTCCTCGACATGCGCGGCAACTCGGGCGGTCTGCTCGAGCAGGGCGTCTCCGTTTCCGACCTCTTCCTCAAGGGCGGTCAGAGCGTCGTCGAGACGCGCGGCCGGCTGCCGGACCAGTCGCAGCGGCTGATCGCCACGCACGACGACGAGTTCCCGGGCCTGCCGATCGCCGTGCTGGTCGGGCCGTACAGCGCCTCGGCCACGGAAATCGTCGCGGGCGCTTTGCAGGACCACGATCGCGCGCTGGTCGTGGGCCGGACCACGTTCGGCAAGGGCTCCGTACAGACCGTCTTCCGGCTGACGAACAACAACTGGCTGAAGCTCACCACGGCGCGCTGGTTCACGCCGTCCGGACGCAGCATCCAGAAGCCGTACGGCATCGATCACCCGGTCACCGACGGCGACGATGGGGGCGACGCCCGCGCCGCCGATGAGACCACGGCGAAGCCCGAACACCGGACGGACTCCGGGCGCATCGTGTACGGCGGTGGCGGCATCCATCCCGACGTCGTCGTGACGTCGGACTCGACGACCGCCGAAGAGCGCCAGCTGATCGAGGCGCTGAACGTGAACGCGGGCAAGTTCTGGGAGGCGCTCTTCGCCTACGGCGTCCGCTTCGCGAAGGAGAATCCGCAGCTGCAGCCGGGCTTCCCGGTCACGGATGCGATGCTCGATGAGTTCCACTCGGTGCTGCAGGGCGGCGGTGTGCCGGTCGAGCGCGCCGTGTTCGACGGCGGACGGCGCTACATCGCGCGCCACCTGGCCCGCGAGATCACGCAGACGCGCTGGGGCGTCGCCGAGGCACGCCGCCGGACGAATGCGGATGATGAGGTCGTGCGTGAGGCGCTCACGCTGCTGCGCCGGGCCAACTCGCCCGAGCAGCTGATCCGCGTGGCCGCCGAAGCCGGTGTGCGGGGCGCCGAAGCGCGCTGACCCAACGGCGTCGAACGGTAGCCGCGCAGGCCGGGCAGCCGGCGCGCGACGCGCCGCACGGCGCATGATTCCCCACAGGGACGACCTGACGGGCGGGATCGGAGGAAGGGCGATGGCTCTTCCTCCGATTCGCGTTCCAGCACGGCCCGCGCGGAAGCGGACCCTCCCAGCCATGGCATCGCCCCGCCCGATCGCGATCTTCGGCAGGTCCCGATGAGCACGTCCGTCGTCATCGTGCGGAGAGGCTCGATCACCGAATCGCTCCACCGCGTGAGCGTCGCCGTCGTGGACGAAGAGGGGCGCATGCGGCACGCGGCGGGCAACCCGGACCTGGTGAGTTTCGCCCGGTCCGCCGTGAAGCCGATTCAGGCGATCCCGCTGATCGAGGATGGCGCCGCGGCGCGCTACGCACTGTCCTCCGAAGAGCTCGCGCTGTGCTGTGCGTCGCACAGCGCCGAGCCGGTGCATGTGACGGCCGTGCTGGCCATACTGCGCCGCATGGGACTGGATGCCTCGGCGCTGGCCTGCGGACCGCACCTGCCGATGGGTCACGCGGCGGCGGAGGCGCTGCGCGCGAAGGGAGAAGCGCCGGGGCGGGTGCACAACAACTGCTCGGGCAAGCATGCGGGCATGCTGGCGTTGGCGCGCACGCACGGCTGGCCCATCGAGGGATACGAGCGGATCGATCACCCCGTGCAGCAGCGGATCCTGCGGGAGATCTCGGCCTGGACCGGCGTGGCGGCCGATCTGCTGCCGACGGCCGTGGATGGGTGTGGCGTGGTCACCTTCGCACTGCCGCTTCGCTCGATGGCGCTCGCGTTCGCACGGCTGGCGAGTGGCGCGTCGGCAGACGGATCCGCCGGCGGGCAGGTGCTGCGCGCCATGGCGGGCGCGCCGGAGCACGTGGGCGGGACGGGGCGCCTGTGCACGCGTCTGATCCGGGCGACGGTGGGCCGGGTGGTCGTGAAGGTCGGAGCGGAGGGCGTGTACTGCGCGGCCATTCCGGAGCAGGGGCTGGGTGTGGCGCTCAAGGTGGAAGATGGCGCGACGCGCGCGGCCGAGCCCGCATTGATCGCCGTGCTGCGCGCACTGGATGCACTGCCCGAAGAGGCCGTCGCACAACTGGAGGATGCGGCCGAACCGGTAGTACGCAACACGCGCGGAGACGCGGTCGGCACCATCGCGGCCCGCATCCGCCTGGAAGCGCGCGGATGAACGATTTCGAGGCCACCCTGATCCGGCTGTCGGCGGCGATCGCAGGCGATGATGCGCAGGCGCTGGAGACCGCGCTGGATCGTGCCGCCCAGGCCGGCCGACCCGTGGAAGTCGAAGAGGCGATTCTGCAGAGCTACCTGTTCGCGGGCTATCCGCCGGCGCTCGAGGCCATGCGTGCCTGGCGGGCCCGTTCGGGCGTGCGCGGCCCGGACACCCCGGCCGGCGATCACGCGCAGTGGCGGGAGCGCGGCGAGCGCGTGTGCGCGCAGGTCTACGGCGGCCAGTACGAGCGGCTGCGGGCGAACGTCGCGGCGCTGCACGCCGATCTCGAGCACTGGATGGTGGTCGAAGGGTACGGCAAGGTGCTGGGTCGGCCGGGGCTGTCGATGCGTGTGCGGGAACTGTGTATCGTCGCGCTGCTCGCGGCCCGCCACGCCCCGACGCAGTTGTACGCGCACCTGCGCGGCGCGCTCAACGTGGGCGCGACCGAGGCCGATGTCGAAGGCGCATTGCGCTGCATCGCAGACCTGGTCCCGGCACAGCGCAGCGCGGCGGCCCTGGAGGTGTGGCGACAGGTGCTGCAGCGGCGGACCGGCGCCGCCGCGACAGACGGGAGGACGTGAGGCGCCATGTTCGTGGATCAGGCGATCATTCACGTGGTCGCAGGCACAGGCGGTTCGGGTGCGGAGGCTTGGCGCCGCGAGAAGTTCGTGCGGCTGGGCGGCCCATTCGGCGGCGACGGCGGGCGCGGCGGCCACATCATCCTGCGCGCGGACGTGCAGCTCGCCACCCTGCTCGATTTCCGCTACCAGCAGCAGTACCGGGCCGAGCGGGGCCAGCACGGCCAGGGCAAGCTGCGCACGGGCCGGGACGGCAAGGACCTGGTCCTGCGCGTGCCGGTCGGCACGCTGGTGCGCGATGCGGACAGCGACGAGGTGCTGGGCGAACTGATGGATGACGGCCAGGAGATCGTCGCGGCGCGCGGCGGGCGCGGCGGCCGCGGCAACGCGGCGTTCGCTACCGCCACGAACCGGGCGCCACGCAAATGGGAGCCGGGCGCCGAGGGTGAGGAGCGCCGCATCGCGCTCGAACTGAAACTCATCGCGGACGTCGGGCTGGTCGGCCTGCCCAACGCGGGGAAATCGACACTGCTCTCGGCGATCTCCGCAGCGACGCCGAAGATTGCCGAATACCCGTTCACAACGCTCGTTCCGAACCTGGGCGTGGTGCAGCGATCGGATCACCGGACGTTCGTCGTGGCGGACATCCCCGGCATCATCGAAGGCGCCAGTGAGGGTCGCGGGCTGGGGCTGCGCTTCCTGCGTCACATCGAGCGGACCCGCACCCTCGCCTTCCTCATCGCGGCCGACTCGGCCGACGCGCAGGCCGAGTACGATCTGCTGCGGGCGGAACTGGCGGCGTACTCGCCGGCGCTGGGCGAACGGCCGCACTGCATCGTGCGGACCAAACTCGATCTGCTGGCCGACGACGCGGCCCTCGAACCGATCGACTCGCCTGCGGCCTGGGGTCAGTTCACGATCTCCGCGGTCGCACGGCGCGGACTGGACGCGCTGCTCGAGGGGTTGTGGGCCCGCGTGCGCGAGGCCGCGGACGCGGAGAGCCTGGAGTGAGCCGGGGAGACTCGTCGGGCGGCCCCGCGCGGACACGCGAACTGCGCGCGCTGCTCACGCTCCGCGCGCTGCCCGGCCTGAATGACCGGCGCCGTCGCGCGCTGCTCGACGCGCACGGCTCTGCCGGCGCCGCCCTGCGGGTCGCGCGTCGCGCCGCCACGGCGCCGATCGACGCGCCCACGATCACCGCGCGGGTCGACAAGGCGCTGCGCACGGCCACCGATCTCGGTGCCCGCATCGTGGGCATCTCCGATGATACGTACCCTGCTCGCCTGCTCGAGCTGACGGATCCGCCGACCGTGCTGTTCCTCCTGGGTGATGCAACGCTGCTCGAGCGGCCGGCCGTCGCGCTGGTGGGTACGCGCAGACACACGACGTACGGCTGCGAGGCGACGCGCCACCTGGCCGGCCCACTCGCACGTGCCGGCTTCGCCATCGTGAGTGGCCTGGCCTTCGGCATCGACCGGTGCGCGCACGAGGCGGCGCTGGCGGCGGGCGGCGCGACGATCGGCTGCATCGGATCGGGCATCGATGTGGTCTATCCGGGCGCACACGCACCGCTGTTCGCGCGCATGGTTCGACACGGACTCATCGTCAGCGAGTTCCTGCCGGGCGAGCCGGCCCTGCGCCACCACTTCCCCAGGCGGAACCGGATCATTGCCGCCCTCGCCGCGGGCGTCGTGGTGGTCGAAGCACCGGCGAAGAGCGGAGCACTGATCACGGCGGCGCACGCCGCAGACCTCGGGCGGGAAGTCTTCGCGGTGCCAGGCCCCATCGGTCGCGAGTCCAGCGCCGGCACTCATGCCCTGATCCGGGACGGCGCGGCCCTGGCGCTGGAAGCGGCGGACATCGCCGTCGCGCTGACCCCGCAGTTGTCGCCGGAATCGCGCACGCTGCTGGACCGCGTCGCGCGCCGGAAGGCGATCCGGCCGGACGCCGATCGTGGGGTGGGGTCGGAGGTGGAAGCTGTTCCCGTGGCCGACGCGAAGGGCCGCGCGCTCTGGGCGGCGCTCGAGCCGGACCCGCGACACGTCGATGAACTGGCGAGCCAGGCCGGCCTCAGCCATGCCGAAGCCCTGGCCGGTCTCCTCGACCTGGAACTGGCCGACCGGGTGCGGCAGCTGCCCGGGCTGCGCTTTGCGCGGCGTCCGGCCGCCTGAGCGGGGTCGCGCCGGGTCGCGACCGCCCGTGCAACCGCAGATCCGACAAGGGGTAGAACGATCGTGACCCCCGCCAGCCTCTACGTCCACGCCCCGTTCTGTGCCCGGCGCTGCAGCTATTGTGACTTCGCCGTCACCGTCGACAGCACACCTCCGGTGGAGGCTTGGCTGGACACAATCGAGGCCGAACTGGCGCACCACGTCGCGGCCGGCGGCTGGGAACGGCTCCGACTCGAAACGCTGTACGTGGGCGGCGGAACGCCGTCCCTGCTCGGTGCAGGGGCCATGGCCGGACTGCGCGACCGGTTGCGCGCGCACGCCGATTGCGACGCCGGATCCCTGGAGTGGACCGCCGAGGCGAACCCCGAGCGGTTCGATGACGCGCTTGCGACGGACTGGGCGCGCGCCGGCGTGACGCGAGTCAGCCTGGGCGCGCAGACATTCGACGAGGCGACGCTGCGCTGGATGGGCAGGTTGCACGGTCCGGACGGACCCGTGCGCGCCGTGCGGGCGGCGAGGGCGGCGGGGATCCCCGCGGTCAGCGTGGACCTGATCTTCGGGCTGCCCGCGCGCCACACCCGCGACTGGGCCGCGGACCTGGATCGGACGGTCGAGCTCGAGCCCGAACATGTTTCGCTTTACGGGCTGACGGCGGAGCCCGCGACGCCGCTGGGACGGTGGGTGGCCGAAGGGCGCGAACACATGCCGGCGGACGAAGCCTACGAGGCGGAGTACATGCTGGCCGTCGACCGCCTGACCGCCGCCGGCTACGAGCACTACGAAGTGTCCAACTTCGCCCGGCCCGGGCATGCGTCGCGGCACAACCAGGCGTACTGGACCGGCGCCGCCTATCTGGGCCTGGGCCCCGGCGCGCACACGTACCTGCCGCCACGGCGGTGGTGGAACGTGCGGGACTGGGCGGCGTACCGGGAGCGGGTCCGCGCTGGGGGCGAAGCGGTCGAATCGGCCGAAACTCCGGACGGCGGCGCCCTGCGGCTGGAACTTGCGTGGCTGGGGCTCCGCACGAAGTCCGGTCTGGCCATGGCGGATGCGACGCCGGCCCAGTCGCGACTGGCCGACGCGTGGTCCGCGCGCGGCTGGGCGGAACGATTCGTGACGGGCGGCGGCGAAAGGATCCGCCTCACGGGCGCGGGCTGGCTGCTGCTGGACCGGCTGGCCGTCGAATGGGACGCCGCGCCGGAGGCGGCGGACCGCGAGGCGCGCCGCGCCGGACCGGCGCGTCGGTGATGGGACGGGACTGCGACTCGCTTGATGGTCCGGACACGAAGTTCGACATTGCACACGCGCGGCAACGGAACTACCGGATCGCACATGCAGCACGAGCCACTGACCGATCGGGAACGGCAGATCCTCGAGGCCGTGATCCGCACGTACGTCGAGACGGCGGAGCCGGCCGGCAGCCGTGTCGTCGCACGGCGGTCCGAGCTGGGCGTGTCTCCGGCAACGATCCGCAACGCAATGTCC
The DNA here is from genome assembly GCA_041568755.1 of Longimicrobiales bacterium. Taxonomy (GTDB): domain Bacteria; phylum Gemmatimonadota; class Gemmatimonadetes; order Longimicrobiales; family RSA9; genus JBFFZF01. Next base: position 30,352 of record JBFFZF010000020.1, read on the forward strand.
GATCTCGAGGAAAAGGGTTTCCTGTTCCACCCGCACACATCGGCGGGCCGGGTCCCCACCGACCTGGCCTACCGGTATTTCGTGGACAGCCTGATGCGGCCCGTACTCTCGGCCGAGGACCGGCAGCGCGTGCGCGCCGGACTGACCGAGGATCACGACGGCGGCGGTCCGCTCGACCGGCTGATCCAGCGTGCGCTGCGCGTGCTCGGCATCATCACCGGTGAACTGGGCCTGGCAGTCGCGCCCCGACTCGACGAAGTCGTGCTCGAGAAGATCGAGCTGGCCCGTGTGTCGAGCGAGAAGATCCTGCTGGTCCTGTGGCTGAAGAACGGGATGGTGCGCACCGTGTACGTCGACGTGCCGGCCACGGCGCCCGCCGAAGTGCTCGCATCCGTGACCATGATCCTCAATGAGCGGCTGTCCGGACTCAGCCTGCGCGACGTGCGGCAGTCGCTGCCCGATCGGCTGCGCGACGCGACTTCTGCGGACCCGCACGCGCAGGAACTCGTCAACATCTTCATCCAGTCGGCGTCGGACGCACTCGATGTCGGACAGGTCTCCGATAGCCGGCTGATCATGGGTCGGGCCAGCGTGCTGGCCAATCAGCCGGAGTTCGCACAGGGGACGGAGCTGCGCAGCCTGATCGAACTGACCGAGCAGCGCGAGCTGCTGCGCTCGGTATTGGAAGGTCGCTCACACGAGGGCAGTCCCACGATCACGATCGGCGCGGAGCACGCACACCCCAGCCTGAACGCGTTCACGCTGGTCACGGCGGAATACCGGTTCGGCAACCTGTCCGGCGTGCTGGGCGTCATGGGACCCAAACGCATGCCGTACGAGAAGGTCGCGGCGATCGTCGAGTACACGAGCCTGTTGATGGATGAAGTGGCGGGCGACCGGGAGACGGGCGCCGGTGACGGGAACTGAGTACCCGCGCAGAAACGGGGTATGAGAGACTATTACGAGATTCTCGGGGTGGCGCGGGACGCGGACGCCGATGCGATCAAGAAGGCGTACCGCAAGCTGGCGCTGGAGCATCATCCCGATCGCAACAACGGATCGAAGGCCGCCGAGGAGAAGTTCAAGGAAGCGACCGAGGCGTACGAGGTCCTGCGCGACGCCGAAAAACGCGGCGCATACGATCGCTACGGCCACGCCGGTGTGAAGGCCGGAGCGGGCGGGGGCGGCGGCTTCAACTTCGCCGAGGCGCTGTCCATCTTCATGCGCGACTTCGGTGGCTTCGGCGTGGACGACCTGTTCTCCGACCTGCGCGGACGGCGGGGCCCGTCACGGTCGCGCGGCTCCGACATGCGGGTCCGGCTGCCGCTCACGCTGGACGATGTGATGAGCGGCACGCGCAAGACGATCCGCATGCGTGTGAACGAGCCGTGCGACACGTGCAGCGGAACCGGCGCCGAGCCGGGCTCGCCGCCCGTGGTATGCGAGACGTGCGGCGGTGCGGGTGAGGTGAGGCGCGTGCAGCGCTCGATCCTGGGGCAACTGGTGAGTGTGACGCCCTGCCCGAACTGCGGCGGGGAGGGGAGGCGCATTACGCGGCCCTGCGAGCCGTGTGAGGGGCGGGGCGTGCAGGTCGCGGAGCGCAAGCTCGAGGTCGAGGTTCCGCCCGGCGTTTCGACGGGCGACTACCTGACCCTGCGCGGCCAGGGCAATGCGGCACCGCGCGGCGGCATGCGCGGCGATGTGCTCGTCGTCCTGGAGGTCGAAGACGACGAGCGCTTCATCCGCGACGGCGCGCACCTGGTCCATGACCTGCGCGTCACCTTCTCGCAGGCGGCGCTGGGTGCGGAGGTCGAGGTGCCGACCGTGGGCGGCAGCACGCGCATCAGGATCGCACCGGGAACGCAGACCGGACAGCTCATGCGGTTGCGCGGCAAGGGGCTGCCCGAACTGCGTGGCGGCGGGCGCGGCGATCTGGTCGTGCGCGTCACGGTATGGACGCCGACGAACATGAACGCGGAACAGGAACGTGTGATGCGTGAGCTGGGGCACGTGGAGAGCCCGGTACCGACACAGAAGGAAGGTGAGGAACGTGGGTTCTGGAGCCGCGTGAAGGAGGCGTTCGGCGGCGCCTGAACGGAACGGACGGCCATGCGCCCGCGACACTGGCTGTATGTGGAGATCGAGAGTCCCTCGGCGCAGCACCATGAGGTGCTGGCCGAGGGGCTCATCGCTTGCGGAGCCAGCGCGGTCGAGGAACGCGAGGACTGCGTCACGACGTGGCTGCCGCAGGCCGGGCCGGGTCGAACAGACGGTGAAGTCGAGGCCTCCGTGCGGGCCCTGCGCAGAACGCTCGAGCAGGCGACCGGGACCGTGCTGCGCCTGCGCTGGGAACGGCGCGTCGACGAGGACTGGGAGGCGCGCTGGCGGGAAGGCCTGCACGCCCGCCGCGTGGGCCGCGCGCTCATCGTCTCGCCCAGCTGGGTCGAGCCGGACGCGCAGCCGGGTGACATCGTGCTGACCATCGATCCGGAGATGGCCTTCGGTACGGGCGAGCATGCCAGCACGCGCGGCGCGCTGCGTCTGCTCGAGGCCGCAGTCCGGCCCGCGTGTCGTGTCCTCGATGTCGGAACCGGGTCCGGCATCCTGGGCATTGCCGCAGCCCGCCTGGGCGCCGCGCACGTCGACGCCGTGGACGGCGATGCCGACGCGCTGCTCAACGCACGCGACAACGTCGACCGGAACGGCTGCAGCGGATGCCTGACCTTGAGCCAGGCCTTCGTCGACCTGGACTACCTGTTCGGCAGCGCGGTTGCGGCCGGACCCTACGACGTGGTTGCCGCGAACGTGCTGAGCAGCGTGCTGATCCCGCTGCTGCCCGGGTTCCGCGTGGCCGTGCGTGCCGGAGGCGTCCTGATCCTTGCCGGCATCCTCGAGACGGAGGCGGATGCGGTGATCGAAGCGGCCGCACACCACGCTTTCACGCTGTCCGCCGAGGATCGGGACGAGGGCTGGTGGGCGGGCTCGTTTCACCGGGCTGCGGGCTGATCGGCTCGTGCGCGACCGCGCCCTCCGGCTGGCCGTCGAGCGCGCGGGGGAGGCCGGTCGCGTCCGCCATGGCCGCGCCGACGAGGGCGGCGAGCGAGGCGTCCGTGCCGGCGCGCTCGAGCAGCTCGAGCAGCGAAGAGCCCAGCTGGCCGAGCAGTGCAGGCCGGGGGGCGACGTGGCCAACGTCCGTGTCGACAGCGCGAAACCCGGTGCCGGGCCTGCGCTGCGCCCGCGCGCGGACCAGCAGGACACGCGGCTCCGCGTCGAGGCCTGCGGCGTGCAGCGCCCGGCGGTACTCGGCCTGGACCGGGACGGGCCAGCGGGTCGCCTCGACGAGGGGGTCGGCCGGCACCACGACGGCGAACACATCGCGTCTTCTGCCGATGTCGTCGCGAAAGCGCGCGTACGTTCCGGTCCCCGGCCCGACCTCGGCCACGACGAGCGCATGAAGTTCCCGGAGCGAGAGCGATGGCGCCGCGTGCTCGGTCAGAACCCGGATCGCGGCGCGCTCGACATCCATGTGCATCGGTTTCGCCTCCTGCGTTCGAGGATGCTAGATTCTGGATCTCCGGCCGGGGCCCTGCGATAGCGGTCGAGGCCAGTGCGAGCGAGAGGGACGTGATGGCGAACGCGCAATGCATCTTCTGTCGGATCATCGGGGGCGAGATCCCGGCCGACGTGGTGCACGACGGCGGCGCGTTCGTGGCCTTCCGCGACATCGCTCCCAAGGCGCCCGTCCACATCCTGATCATCCCGCGTCGCCACATCGCCTCCCTCAACGACGTGGAGTCGAAGGACGGCGACCTGATGGGGCGGATGCTGCTGGCGGCACGCGCGATCGCCGAGCAGGAAGGCGTTGCCGAAGCCGGGTACCGGGTCGTGGTCAACACGGGGTGGAATGGCGGCCAGTCCGTCGACCACATGCACTTCCACGTGCTGGGCGGGCGACCCATGCAGTGGCCGCCCGGCTGACGGCTCATGAGCACGTCCCTGAAGGACCGGCTGCGCGCCGATCTGAACGACGCCAGAAGGGCGCGCGACAAGCAGCGAACCCTCGTGCTGTCGATGACGCTGGCCGAGGTGCGCAACCGGGAGATCGAGCTGGGTCACGAGGCGGCGGACGCGGACATGATCGAGGTCGTGCAGCGCGCCGTACGCAAGCGGCGGGAAGCTGCCGAGCAGATCCGGGCTGCCGGGCGGTCCGACATCGCGGATCGTGAGGAGCAGGAGGCCGGCATGCTGGCGGTCTATCTGCCGCCGGCGCTCGATGAGGCACAGGTCCGCGCATTCATCCGCGAAGCCATCGCGACGGGCGCCGATTCGATCGGCGCCGTGATGGGTGCCATCATGCCGAAGATCAAGGGCAGCTTCGACGGGCGCGAGGCCAACCGTATCGCGCGCGAAGAGCTGGGGACATAGCCGCGATGCGCCGCGCGCGTGGACGGCACAGGCCGGTATCGCACCGGCGCCCCGATGCCCTCCCGCGCACGCAGCCGGCCGCGGGTTGCGCATGAACCGCCACGGCCTGGAAGTGCTGCAATTTCCCGAAGCGCTGCAGCGCGTGGCCGCGCACGCCTCGAGCGGGCCCGGCGTGGAAGCGGTGCTCGCGCTCACGCCATCCGACGCCTCCGGCTGGATCAACGAAGAACTGCAGCGCGTCGACCAGATGGTCGGGTTCGTCGTGCAGGCAAGCGACTGGGCCGTGCCACCGATCCCCGATCTCCGGCCGGCGCTGCCCCGACTGGGCGTGCCCGGGTCCGTCTGGGATGCACCGACGCTGCGTGATGCCGGTGTGCTGCTGCGTTCGTCGCGTCTGGCCGGCCGGTCGATCCGCCAGCACGGGCGGAACTGGCCGCTGCTGGGCGTGATCGCGGAGCGGCTCGAAGAGCGCCAGGATCTGGAGGAGGCGATCCGGCGCGCCGTTGACGATGCAGGCGAGGTCCGTGACCAGGCATCACGTGAACTGGCGCGGCTGCGCCGGGACATGCGCGGTGCACGCGCGCGCATCGTCGAGAAGCTCGAGCAGTACATCGCGACGCTGCCGGCAAAGGTACAGGTCAGCGACGGCTCGGTCAGCGTGCGGGAAGGCCGCTACGTGATCCCGATCCGGCGTGAGGGCCGGAGCGACGTCGGCGGGCTGGTCCACGACGAATCCGCCACCGGTCAGACGCTGTTCGTCGAACCGCCACTCGCGATCGAACTGATGAACCGCGTTCGCGAACTGGAGATCGCGGAGGCGCGCGAGGTGCAACGTATCCTGCGCGAACTCACGGATGCGGTACGCCCCGAGCGCGCGACGCTGGAGACCTCTCTGGGCGCGCTCATCGAGATCGACACCCTCTGGGCGCGCGCCCGGTACGCGCTCGAGGTCGATGGCACGCGCCCGCCGGTCGGACCGGCCGGCGCACGCGAGTACTGCGTCGTCCACGGTCGCCATCCGCTGCTGCTCGCCGGCGCCGTTCCCGTCGTGCCGTTCGACCTCGACCTGGCCGTCGACGAGCGCACACTGCTCGTGTCCGGGCCGAACACCGGCGGCAAGACGGTGCTGCTCAAGGCCGTGGGTCTGCTCAGCGCGATGGCGCAGGCGGGCGTTATCCCGCCGGTCGGGCCGGGTACCCGGCTGCCCGTGTTCGGCGACATCTTCGCGGACATCGGCGACGAGCAGTCGATCGAGGCCAGCCTGTCGACCTTTTCCGCACACCTGAAGAACCTGCGCGAGATCCTCGAGCACGCGGGCGCGGACGCGCTCGTCCTGATCGACGAGATCGGCAGCGGCACGGACCCGGTCGAGGGCGGCGCGCTGGCCCGCTCCATCCTCATCGAACTTTCTCGTCGGGGGACGCTGACCATCGCGACGACGCACCTGGGCGAGCTCAAAGGGCTGGCGTCCGAGGAGGCCGGGATCGTCAACGCGTCGCTGCAGTTCGACGCGGCCGGCCTGCGGCCGACGTATCAGCTGCGCAAGGGCGTGCCCGGGCGGAGCTACGGCATTGCAATCGCCCGCCGGCTGGGGTTCCCCGAGGATGTGCTGGCGCGGGCGGAGGCGCACGTCCCGGAAGGCGAGCGCGATCTGGGCGCCCTGCTCGAAGACATCGAGGCCAAGGAGCGGGCAGCCAGTGAAGCGCTGGCCCGCGCGCAGCACATGCGCAACGAGGCCGAGCGCACGCTGCGGGGTGTCGAGGAGCGCGAGGCCGACGTCGCGCGCCGCGAGCACGATGCCGAACGCACGGCCCGGCAGCGCGCGCGAGAACTTCTGCTCGACGCACGTGAGGAAGTCGAGGCCGCGATACGCGAGGTGCGTGCGACGGCCACCCAGTCCGCCGCGGCTGCCGACGATGCGGCGCGGAGCGCGCGCCAGCGCGTCGAGGAACAGGTGCGCGTGCTGGCCGAGCACGTGGCCGCGCCGGATGATCCGCGACAGCACACGGGCGCGCCGCTCGATGTCGGCCAGCGCGTGCGCATCGCGGCGACGGGCGCCGAAGGCACGGTCATCGAGTTGCGCGACGACCGGGCACTCGTGGAAACGCGCGGCGTCCGCCTGCACGTGGCTGCCGCGGAACTGACGCCCGTAGGCGCGCAGGCGCCTGTACGACGGAGCCCTGCGGTGACGCCGGCGCAGCGCGGCGGCTGGAGCGGGCCGGATTTCGATCCGGCGAGCGAGATCGATCTGCGCGGGCTGCGCGCGGACGAAGTCGCAGGACGGCTGCAGCCCGCGATCGACGCGGCCGTCCAGGCCGCGCTGCCGGGCCTCCGCATCATCCACGGCAAGGGCACGGGTGCGCTGCGCCAGGTCGTGGCCGAACTGCTCCAGCAGGATCGCCGCGTCGCGCAGTACCGGCCCGGCGGCGTGGGTGAGGGCGGAACGGGCGTGACCGTGGTGGAACTGCGATGATCCCGGACGCGCTCGTCGAGGAGGTCCGCGCCCGGGCCGACATCGTCGAGATCATCGGCGCGAGCGTGCCGCTCAAGCGGGCCGGCCGGGAGTTCAAGGCGCTGTGTCCGTTCCATCACGAGAAGACGCCATCGTTCTACGTCGTCCCGGAGAAGGGCTTCTACAAATGCTTCGGGTGCGGTGAATCCGGCGACGTGTTCGGGTTCCTGATGAAGCGCACCGGTGCGGGGTTCCTGGACGCCGTGCGCGAGGTCGCGGCCAAAGTCGGGATCGAGCTGCCGGCGCCAGGCGACGCCCAGACGGGCGACGACCCCCATCGGGCGCTGTACGAGGCGCTCGCCTTCGCCGTGGATCATTTCGCGACGGCGCTCTGCGAACCGCGCGGCCAGGGCGCTCGCGCCTACCTGCAGGAACGCGGCATCGAGTCAGGCCCGGTCGACCGCTTCCAGATCGGCTTCGCACCCGACGAATGGCGCGGCCTGCGCGAGGCCGCGCACCGGCACGGCATCGAAGACGACGTCCTGCTCGAGGCCGGGCTGATCAAGGAGAGCGAGCGGGCGGAGGAGCCGTACGACCGGTTCCGTGACCGCATCATCTTCCCGATCGGCGAACTGAGCGGGCGGACGGTGGCATTCGGCGGACGGGCGCTCCACGGCGGCCAGAACAAGCCGAAATACCTCAATTCGCCGGAAACGCCGATCTACCACAAGGGCCGGACGCTGTACGGCCTGAACTGGTCGAGGTCGGCGATCCGGCGTGAAGGCGCGGCGCTGGTCGTGGAAGGCTTCATGGACTACGTTTCGCTCGCCGCGCGAGGCGTGGAACACGTCGTCGCCGGCCTGGGCACGGCGCTGACGGCGGAGCAGGCGAACCTCATCGCACGGTACACGGGGAAGGCGTATCTGATCTACGACAGTGACCCGGCGGGCATGCGCGCGACGTTCCGGAGCGCGGACGCATTGCTGCGCGCCGGTGTTCACCCCCTGGTCGTGAGCCTGCCGGCCGGCGAGGACCCCGATTCGATGGTCCGCCGAGGGGGCGCAGACGCGCTCCGCCCGTTGCTCGATGCCGCAGTGGACGTGCTCGAGCGCAAGCTGCAGATGCTGGATGCCCGCGGCTACTTCTCCGACATCGAAGGTTCCCGCCGCGCCCTCGACGGGCTCCTGCCCACGATACGGGCGACGATCGATCCGGCGTTGCGCGACATCTACATCAGCCGTGTCGCCGAACGCACCGGTGTACGCCCCGAAACCCTGGAACAGGAAATCACGACCGGCGACCACACACGTCCGGCCTCGCCCCGGCGAAGCGTGGCCGGCAGCCCGGCTGCGGGGCCCGGCCGGCCCCGGGTCGACGCGGCGCCGACGCTGGAGCGCGCCGAGCGTGATCTGCTGCTGATGATGCTGCGCGACCCGTCGCGGATCGACGTCGTGGCCAAGAGCATCCAGGCCGACGAACTGCATGACCCGGCCTATCGCGCACTGTACGAGGCGCTCGTCACCGCGCACGGAGAGGGCGGTGGCGTCGATCCTGCCAGTCTCGCGCAACCCGTGGCCGCCGCGCTGGCGGCGCTGGAATCGGACCCGGTCGAGATCAGCGACGGCGATCGCACCTTCGACGATGCCGTCGCGGGCATCAAGGAGCGGCCGCTCCTCGAACGGCTGAACGAGATTTCTGCGGAACTGCGCAGCGCCGGCGACGAGCGCGCGACGGCACTGGTCCGCGAGAAGCAGGAGCTGCGCGAGCAACTGACCCGACTGCACGGGCGGAGTGCCTTCAAGGCCAGCCGCCGGTACCGGATGTTCGCGCGAGAGAAGAACAGGTCCAGGAACCCCGCAACCCGCGAAGATTGATGGACAACTTGCGCACCGATCTGCTTGCCCTCCAGGGACTCGACGAAGAGATCGCACGGGCCCGCGCCACGATCAAGGAGTTCGAGCCCCGGCTCGCTGAAGTGAAGGGCCCGATCACCACCCTCGAAACGGAAGTCGAAGCGCTGCGCCAGCGCGTGGACCAGATGAAGACGGACGTGCGCCGGTTGTCGTCAGCGGCCGACCAGAAACGCGAGCGGCTCCGGCAGTACGAAACACGGCTAGAGCGCGTGCGCAACCTGCGCGAGGAAGCGGCGGCCCGCACCGAGATGGACCTGGTCCGGCGCGCCACGGAGGCGGACGAGACGGAGGCGGTGGAACTGATGGAGCAGGCCACGCGCGCCGACCTCAAGCTGGACGAACTCATGCGCAACCTCGAGAAGGCCCGCGCCGAGAGCGAGCCGCGCATCCGCGAACTCGAGGAGGCGCGCGGCGAGGCCGAGACGGCCCTGGCCATCCTGCAGGACCGAAGGAACAATGCGGCGATCCGGCTCGATGCCGCCGCACTCCGGTTGTACGAGCGCGTGCGCGCGGGTCGTGCCAGCACCGTGCTCGCCGCCATGACGCCGGAGGGTGCGTGCGGACACTGC
>JBFFZF010000021.1:0-39562 GCA_041568755.1 Longimicrobiales bacterium
CGCGCGCCACGACCGCGCATCGAACCCGGGCGGCCAGGCGCTCAGGTGATCGCCGGCGACAGCCAGCACGATGCGCCTTTGCTCGGTCGCGCGCGCACCGCTCACGTGATAACGCAGGAAACGCGGATCCCGCTCGCAGCCGCGCGGCGCCAGCGCGACGTGCGCGAGCGGCACCGCGATTTCCGTCATGACCCGGTCGACGCCTGTCCGGATGGCCGCGGCCTCCGGCTCCGTCGCCCCGTCGACCAGCAGACAGTACAGCCCGGCACGGGGTGACAGCACCTGCATGTGCAGGAGGCGCCGCGTGGCGGCCTGGATGGCGCCGAGCCGTTCCGCCAGCGTCGGTGTGCGCGCCGGGCCGGTCGCGACCCAGCGGCCGCGCAGCGTGTCCGCGCGCTCGCTTGGCACGATCTCCCAGCGCAGCGCTTCGGGCAGCGTGTCCGTGCGCGCGTCCGAAAGAACGTCCAACTGGAAGCCGCTCCGGATGGCTGCGCCATCCAGCACGCCCGGTTCGAAGACCCAGCCTCGGATCGTCTCGATCACAGCATCGAAAAACGGACGGTCGCCGCCCAGCGACAGCCAGCGCGTGAGCGCGGCGTTCACGCGGCCGTCCGCATCGACGACCACGATGAGCGAGCCGTACACCTGCCGCGCATGTACCGGCTGGCCCAGCCGCTCGAGGCCATCGCGCAGCACGGGCCGCCGGTCCAGGCCACACGCGTGCCGCGTGCGATCCTCCGGATTGCTGAACCCGGGGATCACGACGTGGACCGGGCAGGCGGGCGCCGCCTGCGCCACGGAGGACGCCGGCGCGGGCCTGCCGGCCAGCGCGAGCGTCGCGGCGAGGAGTAAGCGGACGAATGGGTGGCGGATCGTGTGCATCGCTCCGCGCGGCGGATCAGGGGCTCACGCGCACGTGTTCCCGATAGAAGAGCACGAGGTCCGTCGCGACGGCTGGTGCGCCGAGCTGGCGCAGCATCGTCACGATCTGGCCGCGGTGGTAGCTCGAGTGGTTCACGACGTGGCGGAGCAACCAGCCGAGCGGTTCGGCCCGCTCGTCTCCGGCCATGCTCCGGTAGCGCACGTCGCGGCGCATGGCGTCCGCATCGAGCGATCGAACGAAGGCGATCTGCCGTTCCTCCACGGCCTCGAGCTCCTTCCGCACCCCGTCCAGGTCGAGCGCCGGCCAATGGTCAGGATCCGCGCCCGGGGTGTTGCCGCTCCACCGTTCCAGCCAGCTCCACTCGGCCGCCAGGATGTGCACGAGCGTGTCGCGCACGGACGGGAAGCTGTTGCCGAGATCGCGCCGGAACTCGTCCTCACGGAGTGCCCCGATCGCGCCGATCACCCTCCGGTTGGCCCAGCGGTTGAACTCGTACAGCACTCTCGCCTCCGCAACCTCCATAACACCCTCAAATTCCTGTGTCCCCGCCATCCCGTCTCCCGCCGTTCCCGCCGTCCCGTCTCCCGCCGCCCCGTCTCCCGCCCCTCGTCTCCCGCCGTCCCGCCCCCGGGTCACCTCACGACGCTCCCGCCCTTCATGACGAAGCGCACGGCGCGCAATGCGCGCACATCGCGTGTCGGGTCGCCTTCGACGGCCACGAGGTCGGCGAGCAGGCCCGGACGGATGGCGCCGACGCGATCGTCGATGTGGAACGTGCGCGCGTTGCCCGAGGTCGCGGCGATCAGGACCGCGGCCGGCGTCATGCCGTAGTCGACCATGAGCTCCAGCTCGCGCGCATTCGTGCCGTGCGTGTACACGCCGACATCGCCGCCCATGCACATGTCGACCCCGGCCTCGAGCGCGAGCCGGAAGCTGGCCCGCTTGCGGCGGATGCGTTCGGGCTCCGGATCCACACCCTTCTTCCAGCCGCCGTACTGCAGGATCGCATCGCCGGCCGCGAGCGTCGGACAGAACGCGACGCCGTGCGCCTTCATGAGCGCGAAGACCTCGGCGGTGCCGCCATCGCCGTGCTCGATGGTCTCTACGCCGGCGATCGTCGCGCGGCGCATGCCTTCGGGGGTGGCCGCGTGCGCGACGACCGGCCGCCCGCTGCTGCCCGCGAGGCGCACGATGAGCGCCAGCTCCTCCTCCGTGAACGTCGGCATGGCCTCGCCGTTCGGGCCCCAGCGGTAATCGGCGTAGACCTTGATGAAGTCGGCGCCCTTGCCGATCTGGTCACGCACGACGCGCGTCAGTCCATCGACGCCGTCGGCGACCTCGGCGCCCAGGTGCACCGGCATCTCCGCGATGAATCCCTTCGGGCCATAACTGCCGGTTGCCACGATCGCCGGACCTGCGACCAGCATGCGCGGCCCGGGGATCACGCCCTTCTCGATCGCCTGTTTGAGACCGACATCGGCGTAGCCGGCGCCCTCGCTGCCCAGGTCGCGGACCGTCGTGAATCCGGCCATGAGTGTGGCGCGTGCGTGGTTCACGGCGCGGGCCACGCGTTCCGCCTGACTCTCACGCAGGACCTGGTCGTTCCACGGCGTCTCGTCGTACGGGTGCAGCAGCAGGTGCGAGTGGCCTTCGATCAGCCCGGGCAGCAGCGTGGTGCCCGGCAGATCGATGGTGCGCGTGCCGGCGGGGGCGCGGACCTGCGCGGCCGGCCCGGCGGCGACGATGCGGTCGCCGGTCACGAGCACGACCCAGCCCGCGTGCGGCGTCGCCGTCACCCCGTCGAACACCCGGTCCGGCCGGAGCAGGATCGATGCGGGCGGCGCGGCCTGCGCGTGCAGGGCCACGCCCGGCAGCATGAGCGCCAGCACGGCCGCGGCGGTGCGCGCGGACAGGCGTCGGCGCAGCAGGATCGGTCCGGTCATCGATCGCTCCGGAAAAGGCGACAGGAGGACGCGGTCACAGCGGGCCGATGCCACGCCGCTCGAAGACGCGCCGCAAGGTCGTCACGTGACGCCCCCGGTACAGGTTCCGGTCGGCATCGAGGACGGCCCGCGCCGCGCGCGCGAACGTCGTGAACCCATCCAGCTGGAAGTGGCTTTCGATGATGAGCGGGTCGGCGATGGCACGGCCTACGGCCTCGTGGATGTCCCACAGTGTGGCCGACCAGATCTCGCCGTTCGCGTGCTCACCGTCGTTCTCATTGAAATCGAGGTACGTCCATTCGTGATCGATGCGGCGCAGGCACGGCGGATCGAGACCTCGATCCAGACCGATGAGCAGTCCGTCCCACGTCATCACGGACGTCCGGTACCCGGCCGGCTTGCGCTGCGCGAAGAAGCTGGCCGCGAAGTAATCGCCGAAGCCTTCGCCCATGGCGGCCGCCTCGGCGGACTGTCCGAAGTCTTTGCAGATGGCGTCCTGGATGGCATGGCCGAGTTCGTGCAGGATCGTTTCACCGTCTTCGGCGTCATCGATCGCACCGGTGCCGAACGTGAGTCGTCGTTCCCATGGGCTGTACCACGAGTTGTCGAGCGGCGAGCCGTTGACATCGACCTCGAGCGGACGCCGGAAGATCGCGCGCCGGCCGCGGTAACCGAGCCTTTCCAGGTAGCGCAGGGCCGTGTCGATGTGATAGTAGACCATCACCTCCTCGAAGCCGCGCTGCCCGGCCTCGAGCATGAACGTATGGTCCGCCCGCCGCACGCGGTGGCGTGCCGCCGTCGGGTGTGTCGTCACGCGTCTGCCCTCGAGCCGGCCGGTGCCGTCGAGGCCGCTCAGTCGGACGGTCCGGTATGCGCTGGCGGGCGGCTTGCGCGGGGCGCCGCGCGGCGTGAGCAGCGGCGTGTGTCCGCCCAGCGCAGTCACGGGACTGGGATCGAACACGCGGGCGCGGCCCGTGACCGCGGCGATGTTGTCGTACTTGCTGAGCAATCCGCCGGTCCGCGCGTTGATGTAGACGATCCACTCCTCGCGCGGGCCCGTGCGCTCGAGCCGGACCTTCCACGCGGGCTCCAGCCGGTCGCGGCGCGGGTACCACAGACGCTCCACATCCTGCGTGACTGCGGGCCGGGTCCGGTCCGGCAGCGCGCGCCGGGCCCTCGCGATCACGTCATCGAGGGAAACGCGGAACGCCGATTCGGAGGGCAGCAACGTCTCGGGTACGGCCCGGTTCTTGGTCAGGTAGACACGGCCCCGCTCATCCAGATGCGTGGTCACGTAGGCGCGATGCACGCGCATGCCGTGATGGATCTGCTGGAAGATCACGTGACGCGCGCCCAGGCTGTGGATCGTGCGCGCATGGCGCAGCCCGTCGAGCTCGGCCCGGATGCCGAGGAGTTTTGCGTTGGCGTCGAGGAACTCGCGCGCGATCGACTCGGGCCTCGCCTTCCGCGCCGCCGACCGGAATCCCCAGACTTCCTTGGGTGTGCCGTAGAACTCGCCCGGAACCGTCCTGTAGCTGCCCTTGCGGAGCGCTCTCATCGCCCACCTCCGATCCGCAGGCAAGATCGGCGACGGCTGGCCCACCGGCAACCGCGGGTTTGCAGCGGCCGGGCCCGTCCTTAGCTTGCAGCCACGGGTGGAGCGCCCGCGCGACCCGACCAGGACTCCCGCAAGGAATGGCATGACCCGCAGTCGACCCGGTCCAGTGTGCCTCGCCGTCCTCAGCCTGGTGCTGACCGGTGCGTGCGAGAACGTCGTCCGCTCGAGCGCCGTGGTGGTGCGCGACAGTGCCGGCGTCACGATCATCGAGTCGCCCGCGCCCGCCTGGCGCAGGGGCGAGGCGTGGACGATCCCGCCGGAACCGCTGGTCGAGGTTTCGACGGACGGGGCCGGCCAGCCGCTGGCGTGGGTGCGCGGCGTCCTCCGGCTCGACGATGGCACGATCGTCATCGCGAACGGCGGAGACGGCACGCTGCGCTTCCACGACGCAGCCGGACGACTCGTGCGCGCGATCGGCAACAAGGACGACTCCATCGCGGGGCTGCCCGCCATCGATGTGCTCGTGCGGGCCGGCGATTCGCTCGTCGTGCCCCAGCGCTTCCGCCAGCCGACGCGTGTGTTCGATCTGCGTGGCACGCATCTGCGCTCCACCATGCCGGACTCCCTGGACGCGTTCCCGTTCGTGACGCAGTTCTGGCAGCTGACGGACGGCTCGTACGTGCTGCTTTCGTCGCCGCAGGGCCTGCTGCCGCGCGGCGAAACGTGGCAGGAGAACGCGACGTTCCTGCGCGCCCGCCCCGCTGCGACGCCGCAGCGCATCCTGTCCCTGCCCGGCGTGCGCTTCGCGCGTGTCCCGTCCGGCGTCGAGCGGGTGCTGCTGTCCCCCGTGCTGCAGTTCGTCGTGCACGACGGCCGGATCATCGCGGGCTACCCCGACCGGTACGACATCGGTGTCTATGATGCCGACGGTACAGCGCTGCAACGCGTCCGCCGCGCATGGCGGCCGGAACCCGTGACGGGCGTCCAGGCCGAGCGCGTGCGCGCGGTGCTGCACGAACGGATCGAAGCCAGCTATGCGGACATGCCCGAGCCGCTGCAGGACGACCGGCACCGCATGACCGCGGAAGCGTTCCCGATCGCGGACCACCATCCTGCGCACGGCCGGCTGCTGGTGGATGCGGCCGGCCATCTGTGGATCGAGCGTGCCGATCCCGACTGGCTGCCCCACACCACCGATCGGCTGCCCGTCGCCGCACAGCCGCTCGCGTGGGACGTGTTCGATCCGGCCGGCCTGTGGCTGGGCAGTGTGGACGTGCCTGCGCGCTTCTACGTCACGGCGATCGGCGAGGACTGGGTCGCGGGCGTCGCGTACGAGGCCGACGGCGCCGAGCGGGCCCGCGTCTACCGGCTGGTCAAGCCCGGCGCCGCCGGCGAAGGCAGGTCCTGATGGGACGGGGGAAGCGTCGTCGCGCAGCACAGATCGCTCTGCTCAAGAGCATCCGCATCACGCGCCGCCTCATCAACTGGCGCGGCGGCGCGCCGGGTGCGGCGCCCGGCACCGTCGTGTACACGGGCCCGCGCAAGGTCGATGAGGTCACGTTCGATCTGATCCGCTACGACGAGACGAACTTCCACGAAATGCACCCCGAGACCCTCGACGCGTGTTTCCCGGTGGGACCGGAGCGCGTGACCTGGATCAACGTCGACGGGCTGCACGAGATCGAACCGGTGAAACGGCTGGGAGAGCTGGCCGGCCTCCACCCCCTCGTGCTGGAGGACATGACCAACACCGGCCACCGGCCGAAGGTCGAAGACTACGACAACCAGCTGTACATCGTGATGCGTATGCTGCGCGTCGGCGAGCAGGGCCTCATCGAGGAGGAACAGCTCAGCCTGATCCTCAGCGATGGTGTGGTCCTCACCGTCCAGGAGACGCCCGGCGATGTGCTCGACCCGGTGCGCGCCCGCCTGCGCGGCGGCGCCGGCCGCGCCCGCAAGCTGCAGGCGGACTACCTGGCCTACGCCATCATGGACACGGTCGTGGATGCCTACTTCACCGTCGTCGAACGCATCAGCGAACGCCTGGCGACGCTCGAAGAGGAAGTACTCACCGATCCCAGACCTTCCGTCGTCGCCGACATGCACCACGTGCGCGGTGAACTCATGGTCATGAAGCGCGCCGTCTGGCCGCTGCGTGATGTGTTCAACACGCTGATCCGCGACGACACGCCGCTCATCACGCCCGGCACCCGGATCTTCCTGCGCGACGCCTACGACCACGCCGTGCACGTGATCGATACCGTCGAGGCCCTGCGCGATGTGCTCAACGGTCTGACCGACCTGTACTTCACGACGGTCAGCAACCGGATGAACGAGGTGATGAAGGTGCTGACGGTCATCGCCACGATGTTCATCCCGCTGACGTTCCTCGTCGGCGTCTACGGCATGAACTTCCGCTTCATGCCCGAGCTGGATCTGCCCTGGGCCTACCCCGCCCTGTGGGGCGTCATGGTTCTCCTCGCCTTCGGCATGGTGCTCTACTTCCGCCGCAAAGGCTGGTTCTGAGAACGGAAAGGGAGAGGGAGAGGGAGAGTTTGAGGGGGAGGGGCAGGGGGAGGGGGTGCCTTCTCCCTCATCCCGGCGCCTTCCCCTCATCCCTGCGCCGTAACCGTGAGAATCCGGTCACCCGAGGCCTGAAGCCCATGGCAGCCGGGCGGCGCAGGATTCAGGGAGAAGGGAGAGGAACCCTCCCCTCGAGTTCTCCCCCTCCCTGTCTGTACGGCTGAAGGTTCCGTTCGAAGAACGCCCACGTCCGGTTCCAGCTGTCGCGCTGCTCGGGCGTGTCCATGCGCTCGAGCGTGGTGCGGTCCACGCGGCGGCTGAAGGAGTGGCCGCTGGGCGGGTCGACGTAGATCTGCGTCTCGGCCAGATCCGGCTTCTGGGCGCGCAGCGACCAGATCAGCATGGACGCTTCCTCGTAATTGACGTCGTCGTCGTTCGTTGCAACATGCACGAGCAGCGGGACATTGAGCCTGGCGACGTGGTAGTACGGTGACCGGGCCACGTACTCCTCGCGCTTCTCGAAGGGCAACCCGCCGATGCGCTTCTGTGTGGCGAAGTTGCGCTGGTAGCCCGGGCCCTTGTAGGAAAGGCGGAAGATCAGATTGGTGACGGGCACGAGCGCCGCCCCGGCCTTGAACGGGTGGCCATCGCGGAACAGCGAGTGCAGCGTGATGAAGCCGCCGTGACTCCAGCCCATCATGCCGACGCGCTCCGGGTCGACGTGCGGCAGGTTACGGACCATCCAGTCGTACGCGCTCATCACGTCATCGACCTCGTACCCGCCGTAGTCGATCGCGTTGTGATGCGCCTCGCCGTAGCCCGTGCTGCCGCGGTACTCCGGTGCGATCACGACATAGCCGCGCTCGACGGCCTCGCGTACGAACGGGAACATGCTTTCGCCCCAGTTGCCGTGCACGCCGCCGTGCACCCAGATCATGGCGGCGTGTCCGCGCGCGCCGCGCTTCTGCACCGGCTGGAAGACGTACGCCGGGATGTCCATGTCACCGATGCGGCTGCGGTAGCTGATCTTGCTGTAGTCGAGGACGCCGCGCGACCGGGCTGCATAGATGCTGTCGGTGCGGGCCTTGCCCGCCATGTCGCGCGCGTAGTCGCGGTCCGGGTCGTGGTCCTCCCAGCGGTTGCTCACGTAGAGCGCACGCGCCCTCGCCGTATCCATCGTCACGGTCCGGCGCTCGCGGGTCTCCGTCGCCTGCTGGCCGGCAACGGGCAGGGTCGACGCGACGAGCAGCGCGACGATGGCTGCGTGGCGGACGGCTCTGCGGATGACTCGAGTCACGACGCACCTCGGCGGCAGAAGGGGCAGCGGATCGGCAGGAGAGTCCGTCGGGGGCCGGCCCATGTCAAGAGCCGGACGGCTGCCTGGTCGCGTGCGCGGCCGCGCGCAGGTCTCCCCGGCGATGACGGATCGCCGCGCTCACCAGCGAGCGCGGGCGGCGGCGAGGCCGGCGCGTGCTCAATCGGCCGGGCGCGCCTCGAGCGTGACGGTGCACGCGATGGCCGGATCCAGGCTGCGCTGCACGAGACAGGCGTGCGCCGCACGGCGCAGCCGTGCCGCGACGTCTTCGCGGATGGCGGCCGTCACCGTCACCCGGACGTCGAACGCGTCGATGCGTTTGGGCTTCACGGACAGCCGTTTGTCGACTTCGATCGTGATGCGGTCGAGGGGTACGCCGTGGCGGATGGCGACGGGCTCGATGTCCGTCGCTATGCAGGAGCCGAGCGCCGCGGCCAGCAGGTCCGTCGAAGAGAACGAGCGGCCCAGCCCGCCGTACGCCGGTGATTTCGATGTGTCGACAGTGACGCCGGTCGGCGTGTGCAGGATGCTGCACTCGCCGTCGCCCGACAGCGTGACTTTCAGCATCGGCGCGGGTGGCGCGTCACCGGATGAGCCGGCCGTTCTCGACCCAGAGCGTGTCACCCACGCGCACGGTCGCATCGGCGAAGAAGTTCCAGCGCACGTAGCCGCCGGTGACGGCGCCGCCCAGTTCGCTGTTGTCCCCGAGCGAGAGTCGCACGACGCCGGCGCCGTAGCCGTAGTACGGGATCCACGGTTCGGTCGCGGGGATGGCGAGCAGCGGGTTGAAGCCGAGCGCGAATTCGCGGAACCGTCGCGCGGCGTCGCCCGCGGCAGCCATCTCCGCTTCGACGGCCGCGCGCCCCTCCGCGGCGCGCACTTCGACGACGCGGCCGACCTCGACGCGCAGCACCAGCCCGCGCACCGGCTGGCCGTTCCAGGTCGAGGGCGGGAACGCGATCGTGCCGTGCACGCTCTCCTCGATGGGTGCGACGCGGATCGCGCCCGCGGGCAGCTCGATCTCGCGGTCGATGAGATTCCGGGCACGTGCGGCCCGTGCCGCGGACGCATCGCCATCCTGTTTCGTGACCGGCCGGTCGCCGATGCGGAAGCGTAGGTCCGTGCCGGCCGGCGTCGTCACGCGTACCTCCGCGCCGCGCATCGCGGTCTCGAACGCGGCCTGCGCCCGGCCGAGCGCGGCGTAGTCCGTGTTCAGCAGCGCACGCCGGTAGTGCGCGTCGACGGCATCGGTGATCGGCAGCGTGTTCCCGTCCAGCGCGTACGCGCCGATCCAGTGGAAGTGGATCGTGCGGCCCCGCCCCTCGCGCAGCACGTCCTGCATCGCGGCGTAGGCGGGATCGGCGGGCGTCGGGCCGGGCAGCATCACGGCCACGTCGACGGCGCGGAAATGGACTGTCAGCGCGGCGCGATCCATCCCGCGCGCGCCGGTCACGAACGCGGTCGGCTCGCCGAACGGCGCGCCCTGGCCGTCCAGCGCGCCGAGGTCGGTCGCGCCCGCGCGGCGCACGGCGGCGCGCAGCACGGGGATGAACGGCTCGAACCGGCCGGCCGCGCCGACCAGCAGCACGCGTTCGCCGGACTGGAGGGCCATCCGTTCAACGAGTTCGTCCGCGATGGCGGACCAGTCCCCGATCTGAGCGGTCGCGGCGGCCGGCAGCGCGAGGAGCAGCGCGGCGAACGCGAGCGCGTGGCGGGCCGATCGTGCCGCTGCGCGAGTCATGATTCCTGCTCGCCCGGCCGGAACCGATCGACGACCGACGAACCGGCGCGCTTCACGGTCTCGACGACGCCGTGGACCGCGCCGCCGGCCACGTCGACAACGCCCGTGACCGCGCTGCCCGCGGCGTCGACCACACCGGACACGGCGCCGCCCGCGGCCCTGCGGGACGCCTTCCAGACCGCGCCGGCGACGGTGCTCGCTCCGGCCAGCGCGATCGCGCCCAGCATCTGCGTGGCCTGCAGCGCGGCCACGCGACGCAACGTGCGGCGAGGCGGCAGCACCAGGGCGCCACAGTACTGGCGCGTGATCACGCCCACCCGGAGCGTGAGGAATGCGTTCGCACTGCCCGTCATCACGGAGTTGACCAGCAGGATCGATGCGGCCTGCAATCCGGGGATCGCGCCCGCGGCTGAGCCCAGCACACTGGACAGGACGGGCTGGATCTGCTCGGACAGGTCGATGTCCTCGAGTTCGCTCGCAATGAGCGCCGTCGCCGCCACGTTGCCGTAGAGGTTGAGCATGTCGCGCAGCGTGGGCCGCTGGAAATACAGGCGCGCGATGCGCAGGATCAGCCGGGACTGCGCGCCCAGCACGACCAGTGCATCGAGGTTGCCGTTCTGCGAGATCGCCGTGGTGAGGAAGACCTGGGACGCGGTCGTGCGTGTCAGCTCGTCGGCCTGCCGGTCGAGGGACGCGATGGCGGCCTCGACATCGGCGCGCGTCTCGAGCGCCGGGGCGGCCACGGCCCTGTTCGCCGCCAGCCGCGTGGCAAGCCGGCGCACGTGCGCATCGACCTCGGCCGGGTCCTCGCCGTCGGGCGGGACGAGCGGCCTGGGCAGCCGCAGGATCATCCACACCGGAACGAGGATGCAGCCCGCGAAGATGAAGATCAGACCCCACAGCGTCGCGTCGCCCAGCCGCGGGTGCACGCGCGCGGCCAGCTCGACCACCTGAGCGGTCTGGTTCACGACCACGACGACGAACGCCACGATGAGCAGCGTGGCCAGCAGGAGCCCGATACGGGCAAGGGTGCGGCGCATGCGCGGAAGGTAACGCCGATCGGCCCGTGGCGAGAGTGGCGTCGGCGTCGCCCGGCTACTCCTCGCGCAGCGCCACGAGCGGGTCGACGGCAGCCGCGCGGCGGGCGGGCAGCCACGTCGCCGCAAGACTGACGCCCAGCAGCAGCGCGGCGACCACGGCGAACGTCAGCGGGTCGCGCGCCGAGACCTCGAACAGCAGCGAGGACAGCAGGCGCGATGCACCGAGCGCAGCCGCCAGCCCGAGGAGCACACCGGCCACGGTCACGACCATCCCCTGGCGCAGCACCATGCCGCGCACGGCGGCGGGCTGCGCGCCCAGCGCGATGCGCACGCCGATCTCCTGCGTCCGCTGGCCGACCACGTACGAAATGACGCCGTACAGACCGATGACGCCCAGCAGCAGCGCCACGACGGACGCGATCATGAGCAGTAGTGTGGTGAACGTGTTTTCGGCGAGCGAGGCCGCCACGACGTCGTCGAGCGTGCGGACGGCGGTGACCGGCACGGTCGCGTCCACGCCTTCGACCGCGCGCCGGACCGCGGGGGCCAGCGCACCCGGATCCCCGCTCGTGCGCAGTACGAATTTCAT
The DNA here is from genome assembly GCA_041568755.1 of Longimicrobiales bacterium. Taxonomy (GTDB): domain Bacteria; phylum Gemmatimonadota; class Gemmatimonadetes; order Longimicrobiales; family RSA9; genus JBFFZF01. The sequence continues at coordinate 11,593 of JBFFZF010000021.1, forward strand.
CAGCTCGATGGTCACGCTCCGGTTGCGCGTCGTAATCGGCATGTAGGCCATGGGTCGGATGTCCTCGTTCAGACCGAACGTCCGGACATCGCCCACGACGCCGACAATCTCGACCCAGTCCTCGTCATCACCGAAGCGGAGCCGCTCGCCGATGGCGTTGCCGTCCAGAAACCGCGTCGCCAGCGTCTGGTTCACCACGACGACGGGCCGCCCTCCGTCCTGATCCCGGCGGTCGAGACCCCGCCCCGCAAGCAGCGGCACCTGCAGCGTCTCCAAGAAGCCGGGCATCACGGCCGCGTACATGGCGACGGGCGGAAGCTGATCCTCCGGGCGCGGCCGCGATTCGATGTGAAACGAGGAACCATTGAGACCCGTCATCTCGATGGGCAGCGCGTTCGCGGCGCCCGCAGCCTCTACGCCGGGCAGACCGGCCAGCGCATCCAGCACGTGCTGGTAGAAGACCGCGTCCGCGGCGCGCGATGTGCCCGTGCCCAGGCTGACGCCGGCGGTGAGCACGCCGCCGGGCACGAAGCCCGGGTCCACGGCGCGCAGCCGGATCGCGCTGCGCAGCATCAGACCGGAACCGACGAGGAGTACGAGCGCGAGCGCGACCTGCCCGGCGATGAGCGCCTGCCGCGCGCGGTGGCGCGACCGCCCCGCGGTGTTGCCGCGCCCGCCCTCGCGCAGCGCGTTCGCGAACGACAGCCCGGCGTAGCGCGCGAGCGGGACCACCGCCAGGACACCGGCCGCGAGCAGACCCAGCAGCAGCGTGAAGCCGAATACGCTCGCATCCATGCCGACCTCGTGCAGACGCGGCAGACCCTCCGGACCGCGCGTCACGAGGGCGCGCACGCCGGCGTACGCCAGCAGCACGCCGGCCACCGTGCCGGCACCGCTGAGCACGAGACTCTCCGCCAGAAACGACTTCGCCAGACGGCGCCGCCCCGCACCCAGCGCGGAGCGCACCGCCACCTCGCGCTGGCGGGCCTCCGCCCGGACGAGGAACAGGTTCGCCACGTTCGCGCCCGCGATCAGCAGAACCAGCCCGACGGTGCCCAGCAACACCCACAAGGCGGGCCGAATGTCCTCGATGAGCAACTCCTTCAGCGGGCGAACACTCACCTGCCAGCCGGCCTGGTCCAGGAACGACTGCGTCAGTTCCGGGAACCGCTCCGTCAGGCGTAACTGCATCGCCGTGATCTCCTGCCGGGCTGCGGCCAGGTCGGCGCCCGGGGCGAGCCGTGCGACGCCGAACCGGCCGAACGTGCCGAAACTGCGCTGCGGATCCAGCTGCAGTGGCTCGAGTGCGACCGCGCCCGCATTCCGCCAGGCGAACGCGCGCGGCATCACACCCACGATCTCCGCCGACGCGCCGTCGACCAGAACCGTCCGACCCACGATCGCCGCGTCCCCGCCGTACCGCGTCCGCCACGCGTCGTGCAGCAGGATCAGCACACGAGCCGCGCCTTCCGCGACATCGACATCCTCGAATCCACGCCCCAGCGCGGGTCGCGTCGCGAATACGTCGAAGAACTCCGGCGTGACCGCCACCACCTCGACGCGGTCCGGTCGCGTCAGGCCGGCCAGATTGCGCGTGCGCTCGTCGACCGCAGCCATGCGCGTGATCGTGCGCGCAGATTCCCGGTAGTACTCGATCGTGCCCGCGGAATTCTCCAGCTCCGGCAGGTTCAACCCCGGCGCGTGGTGGCGGACCACGACGATCCGGTCGGATTCCGGATACGGCAGCGGCTCGAGCAGCACCCCATCGACGACGGTGAAGATCGCGACGTTCGCGCCAATCCCGAGCGCCAGCGTCATCGCGGCCACTGCGGCGAAGCCGGGGCGGCGGGCCAGCGCGCGCACCGCCAGACGCAATTCGTTCAGCATGTCCGTCACCCTTTCCGTCCTGGTCCGCAGTCTGCCGCGCGCAGCGCGCGTCGAATCACCACGGTGCCGCGCCCGCACCACCACCCGCTCGCGCACCGCACCCGCCAGCACATCGGCTGTGCCGCGGAGCAGCGCCATGACGAGACCGGCGGCGCCTGCCCGCGCATGTGCGTCCCGGGCGATCGCCTCGAACGAAGCCTCCAGTTCCGCCCCGAATGCGCGCCGGAAATCCCGCGGCAGGACTGACAGCGACCGGCGATACGCCCGCAGCGCACGCCGCACCGCCGCGGGCCCGCGCCCACGTCCGCCCGGCCGGCCCATCACGCCTCCGCGACCGGCCGGGCCCGGGCCGCACGCACCAGCGCCGCCATGCGGTCGGCCTCCGCCAGCAGCACCGCACTGCCGAACGCCGTCAGCTGGTAGTAGCGCCGGCGTGCGTCATCGTCCGGATCGTCTTCGCCTTCCAGCGCCTCGATCAGACCCTGCTCCAGCAACTGCCGGATCGTGCCGTACAGCGTCACCGGCCACAGCCGCACCGCTCCCTCCGTGCGCGCCTCCACCCGCTCGCGGATCGCATAGCCGTGCGCCGCGCCCGCCTTCAGCGCGAGCAGGATGTGGAACCACACCGGCTTCAGGGGAAGCAGGCTCTCCACCGCTCCCGCCGTCCCCGCTCGTCCGCTCATGGCCTCGCCTCCTCGAATACGATACAGTTTAGTATCGAATTGGCCGGAGTGCCACTCCGGCAGGCAGTCAAGAATCTTGCGCGGGGCGGGCAGGCCGCGGAACATTGGCGTCATGGGTCCCCTGGGGGCCTTTTGTTCCGATCCGTCCCGAGATCCGAGAGCTGGGCCCCGTGCCGTCGTGGCCGGTCGCCTTTCGATTCTGCGCATGTCTGCAGTACTGGTGGAACGGGCCGATGATTCGGCCTGCATGGAACCCTTGACGCCGGGGCGGACCATGGTCGAGTACGCGATGCTTCAGGGCGGGTCGTTTTCGCTGGCGCTGCCGTTCGAGTTGTCGTCGGTGGCCTGGGTCATCGTGAGCGCGGTCGTGCTCCTGGTGGTCTGGGAGTTCGCGACGTTCCTGGCGTACATGGCGGGTCTGGCGGACCGGCGGCGGCCCTGGAACTGAGCGGGTTCAACCGGCGGCGCCGCGAAAGGCGTCGTCGACCTGTCGTGCCAGGGTCTCGAGGTCCGGGACCTCGCGGTGCGGCTGCGCGACCGCTGGGGGTGTCGCCCCCGTCCCCTCCCTTCCCTTTCTGCGATTCACCCACACCGTCGTGAACCCGAGCGCCCGTGCGGGCGCGATGTCGTGGTACAGGCTCTGGGCGATGTGCAGGATGCGGCCGGGCGGCAGCCCCGTGCGTGCGCAGACGTCCCGGAAATGCGCGGGCGCCGGTTTGTAGCTGCGCAGCTGTTCGGCGGTGACCACGTCGGCCATGTCGACGCCCAGCGCGGGCGCGGTGCGGGCGTAGAGGTCGTCGTCGATGTTGGAGAGCACGATCAGCCGGTAGTGGCGTTGCAGCGTGGCCAGGGCGGCGGGTGTGTCGGGAAACGCGGGCCAGTCACCGATCGAGCGCGCCAGCGCGCCCCGTTCGGCATCGTCGGGAACGAATCCGAAGCGTGCGGTCACGCCCTCCACGGTGCGTGCCAGAACCTCGGCGTACGGCGACCACGCCGACCGCTGGGCCGCGGACTCGCTGCGGCCATACGCTTCGAGAATCTCATCATCACCGGGACGGACGCCGTGCGCGGCGAGCAGCGGTCGCAGCGCATTCAGGATGCCGGTCTCCCAGTCGATGAGCGTACCGTAGCAGTCGAACGTGGCGACGGCGAAGCGTGTGAAGTCGATCGTGTCCTGCCCGTTCATGCGGCGGCCGCGGCGTCGAGCGCGTCCGCGATGTCGGCGATGAGATCGGCCTCGTGCTCGCAGCCCGCGCTGAACCGGATGAAGCCTTCGCTGATGGCGTCACCCGCCCAGCGTGCGCGCCGTTCGGCGGTCGAGTGCATGCCGCCGAAGCTGGTCGCGGGCAGCACGATCGTACACGCGGCGATGAAGCGGTCCGCGGTCTCCCGGTCGGGCAGCTCGAAGCCGACGATCGGGCCGAAGAAATGCATCTGTGCAGCGGCGATCGCGTGCGACGGATCGTCCGGCAGCCCTGGATAGCGGACGCCGCGGACGTCGGACCTGGTGCGCAGGAAGCGGGCGATCGCCAGCGCGTTCGCGCAGCTGCGCGCGAGGCGCAGCTCGAGCGTGGCGAGCGAACGGTGCGCGAGCCAGACCTCCATCGGGCCCGGGATGGCACCGGTCGTCGTGCGCCAGGTGCGCAGCGCCTCCGCGCGCGCCGCATCGCGCGTCGCGACGTGGCCGAGCACGACGTCGCTGTGGCCGGTGAGCGACTTGGTGTCCGATGCCAGCGAGTAGTCGGCGCCGAGCGCGAGCGGCGACTGGCCGAGCACCGTCGGCGTAGTGTTATCGACCACGACGGCCGCGCCGTGTGCGCGTGCCTCACGGACCAGCGCGCGGATGTCGCACACCTCGAGGCCCGGGTTGGTGGGACTCTCGATCCACAGCAGCGCGGCCCCTTCGAGGTGTTCCGCCTGCGCGCCACCACGGGTGGGTGCGGTCCGCACGCGCAGCCCGCGCTCCGTGAACCAGCTTTCCGCGAGCCGGCGTGCCGCGTAGTAGCCGTCCGAGGGCATGACGATCGTCGCGCCGGGCTGGACCGCCGTCGCGAGGACCGCGGTCACGGCGGCCATCCCCGACGAGAACGCCACGGCCGGCCCGCCCTCCAGCACCTCGAGCGCGGCCTCCCAGGCGGACCACGTCGGACTGTGGTACCGGCCGTACACGTACGGTGACGCCGCGGGCTCGCCGGCCGAGCGGAATGCGCTGGCGAAGACCGGGCCGGCCGCGAACGGCTCGCCGTCCCGGGTCACGGCGTGTCCGGCGCTGATCACCTTCGTTGCAGCGTGCATGCAGTGCTCCTGTGCAGTCGAGTGTGACGGCTGTGTCGCGCTTTCGCGAGGCGAACGTTTCGCCTACACTGGTCGTCCGCAAGTGGCGTGGCGAGGCGAGGGTGATGGTGAATCGCGAGGACATTCTGGCCCGCGTCCGGGCGCATGGCCGGGCCTGGGATCTGATCATCATCGGCGGCGGCGCAACGGGCGTCGGCATCGCGATCGACGCCGCGGCGCGCGGCTACGATACGCTGCTCCTCGAGCAGAGCGACTTCGGCAAGGGCACATCCAGCCGCAGCACCAAGCTGATCCACGGCGGGGTCCGCTACCTGCAGCAGGGCAACATCCCGCTCGTGATGGAAGCCCTCAAGGAGCGCGGCATCCTGCGCAGCAACGCACCCCACCTGATCCACGATCTGCCCTTCGTCGTCCCCAACTACCAGTGGTGGGAGGCCCCGTTCTACGGCCTCGGCATGCGTGTCTACGATGCCCTGGCCGGCAAGTACGGCTTCGGCCCGTCGCGCAACCTGTCGAAGGAAGAGACCATCGAGCGGCTGCCCACCATCGAGACCGAAGGACTGCGCGGCGGCGTGATCTACTACGACGGCCAGTTCGACGACGCGCGCCTCCTCATCCACATGGTCCTGACCGCCGCCAGTCAGGGTGCCGCGCTGCTCAACTACGTGCGCGTCGCCGGCATCGAGAAGAGCGCCGAGGGCTACGTCACGGGCGTGCTGGCGCGCGACATCGAGAGCGGTCTGGAGTTCAGCGCGGCCGCGCGGGTGGTCATCAACGCGACCGGTGTGTTCGCGGACGCGGTGCGCCGCATGGACGACCCCGGTGCACGGCCCGTCATCCAGCCCAGCCAGGGCGTGCACATCGTGCTGGATCGGTCGTTCCTGCCCGGCGACTCGGCGATCATGGTTCCGCACACCGACGACGGCCGCGTGCTGTTCGCCATCCCGTGGCACGAGCGCGTGCTCATCGGTACGACGGACACACCCGTGCAGGCGCCCTCGCTGGAACCTCGCGCGCTGGACGAAGAAATCGACTTCATCCTGCACCACGCCGTCCGTTACCTGACCAAGGACCCGTCGCGCGCGGATGTGCTCAGCGTGTTCGCCGGCCTGCGGCCGCTCGTGGCCGCGGATGAGAAGAACACGGCGGCACTGTCCCGTGAGCACACCGTGCTGGTCGCACCGTCCGGACTGGTGACAGTGGCCGGCGGCAAGTGGACCACGTACCGCAAGATGGCCGAGGACACAGTGGACGACGCGGCCACGCTGGCCGGCCTCGAACCGCGCCCGTGCGTGACCCGACAGATCAACATCCACGGGTTCCACACCCACGCCGAGGAATTCGGCCCGCTCGCCCACTACGGCGCCGACGCGCCGGCCGTCCAGCAGCTGCTGAAGAGCGATCCGGCGCACGACGCGCTCCTCCACCCGCGGCTGGCCATCCGGACCGGTGAAGTCGTGTGGGCGGTCCGTGAAGAAATGGCCCGCACCGTCGACGATGTGCTCGCCCGACGCACGCACGCGCTTCTCTTCGACGCGCGTGCCGCCATCGAGGCCGCGCCGCGTACGGCTCGAATCATGGCAGGAGCGCTGCAGCGCGATGCGCGCTGGGAACGCGCGCAGGTCGACACCTTCACCGAGATCGCCGCGCGCTACCTGGCCTGAAGAAAGCCCCGGCGCCGGTCGTATCCGGTGTCTGAGGGGCAGGACGAGCCGGGAAGGGCTCGACAGACAACCCACAGGAGCTACCGAAATGCGCAAGTCCGCCACGATGTTCCTCGCGCTGTGCGCCATGCTCGCCGCCCCGGCGGCTGCGCAGGAGGAGAAGCCCGACCCGCTCATCGAGACCGGACGCGAACTCACCGCCCTCTTCTTCAGCGGATCCGATGACGCGAAGCTCTGGGACCGCTTCGGCGATCGGATGAAACAGGCCATGGGATCCGCCGAGAACATCAAGAACTTCCGGGCCCAGGTCGCACAGCAGCTGGGCACCGAAAAGGACGTCACCGAGGAGACCGTCACGGAAGCCCAGGGATTCCGCGTCTACCTGCGCACGTCGACGTTCTCCGGCCACGAGGGACCCATCCTCACGCAGTGGGCCGTGGATGCGGAGGGCAAGATCGGCGGGTTCTTCATCCGGCCGAAGCCGTAGACGTCACGGCCCGCGCATCCGAACGCAGCGTCCCGCGCTCAGGCAGGGGGCCCTCCCGCATCAGCTCGATGAGCCTCCGGAGCGCGGGACGACTGCGCTCGCGCCGTCGCATCACCGCAGACCACGTGCGGTGCAACCCGCCGGCGATCCGCACCGCCACCAGTCGTCCTGCGTCCAGCTCCGGCCCGGCCGCCCAGCGCGCCACCGCAGCCACACCCAGCTTCGCTTTGGCCGATTCCAGCACCGCCTCGGTCAGCTTCAGACTCAACGTCCGCGACGGCTTGACCCCCGCCGGATCCAGCACGTCCTGCACCAGCGTGCTGTCCCGGGCATCCGTGTGCAGCAGCAGCACCTCCGACGCGAAATCGGCCGGCTCGACCCGGGCCCGTGACGCCCACGCGTGCTCCGGCGAGACAACCACGACCAGCTCGTCGCGGAACAACGGGTCCGCGGCGAACTCCGTGCCCGTCACCTCGCTGTGCATGATCGCCACGTCCAGACGCCCGTCCCGCAGCGCCGGCAACGGATCGTACGACGTCTCCGGCACCAGCTCCACTTCCACATCCGGAAACGCCTCGCCGAACCGCGCCAGCACCGGCGGCAACCAGTGATAGCACGTGTAGCATTCCGTAGATAACCGCACGATGCCACGACAACCATCGCGGTAACGCCGCAGCTCGTGCTCCGCCCGCTCCACCAGCTCCAGAACCTCTTCCGCCAGATCCAGCAGCCGCTGCCCCTCTTCCGTGACCCGCATGCGCCGCGGCGCACGCTCGAACAGCGACACGCCCAGCTTCGACTCCAGGTCCGCCAGCGCATGACTCAACGCCGGCTGCGTCACGTGCAGCCGCTTCGCCGCGCCCGTGACCGTCCCCACCCTCGCGATCGCATCGACGATGCGCAGATGCCGGATTTCGATCATGGCCAACCATAAGTCATCCATATGCTTCTTATCAAGAATATCAATTTGCTTCATGGATCGGCCGGCGCTAGGGTTGCGGGGCCGGGCGCGAAGAACGCGGAAGCGCGGACGGGGCCGGGCGAAGGAAGGCTTGAGAGCGAAGGTTTCGTACTGGCGGGAGCGGGTGGAGCGGCGGGCATCGCGCTGGCCGCGTGGCTGGTTCCGCTCGTCGCGGGCTGGTCGGGTGTGGCCCGACCGACGCCTGCATGGCGCGCTGGTCATAGCGCAGACGTGCATGGGGTTGCTGCTCGTGCTGGGCGCGGGCATGACGGCCGGGCGGCTGCGCAGTCTCACGGCCACGGAGACCGGCTTCGATCCTGCCGGTGTGCTGACGTTCCGCATCGGAGCGAACCCGCAGCACTACACGGGGCTGGAAGCGAAGGCTGCACTCTGCGAGAGCTCGCTGCGAGTGGTGCGCGCGCTGCCCGGTGTGGAGCGCTCAGCGCTCGCGGCGCCGCGGTTCGTGAACGCGCTCAGGTCGTGCTCGCGCTGCTCGGGCTGGTCCTTCTGGTGGCCGGTCTGTACGGTGTGCTGTCGCAGTCGGTGACGGACCGGACGCAGGAGATCGGGCTGCGCGTCGCGCCGGGTGCAACACCGGCGCGCGTGGTGTGGCTGGTGTTGCGCGAGGGTCTGGCACTGGTCGCGACGGGCCTGGTGCTGGCGGCCGGCGTCCGGGCGACGCTGCTGCCGGCCGGCCGCGCAGCCGTGCCGGACCCGGCGCACAACCTGCGCGCGGACTGACGCACCGGGGGAGACCTGTCACGATGAGCGCACAACCCATGATGCCGTCTGCCGCGGAGTCTCGCGTCGCACCCGGTCCGGACCGTGCCGAGATCGACGGCGTGCTCACGCTCGCGTTCGCGGAGGTGCGCGCGTACCTCGAGCGGATCGACGATGCACCCGCGCTGTCCTCGAGGGTGGATGCCGCGGCTCAGGCGCTGGACATCGACCTGCCGGAGCGCGGCATCGGCGCGGCGGCCGCCCTGCGCGCGCTCGTCGATCGCGGGCTGGATGCCGCCGCGAGCACCTCCGGGCCGCGCTTCTTCCACTTCGTCGTCGGTGGCGTCACGCCGGCCGCGCTGGGCGCCGATCTGCTGGCGGCGGCGCTCGACCAGCCCGCGTACGCGTGGGCGTCATCGCCGCTCGGCGTCCAGGCGGAGGTCGTGAGTCTGCGCTGGCTGAAGGAGCTGTTCGGGCTGTCGGCGGCGATGAGCGGCGTCATGACGACGGGCGCGACCATGGCCAACTTCGTGGGGCTGGCCGCGGCGCGGCAGTGGTGGGGCGAACGGCACGGGCTGGATCCCGCGGCAGACGGGCTGTCCGGTGCGCCGCGTGTGCCCGTGCTGACCAGCGGGTTCGTGCATGCCAGTGCGATCAAGTGCCTCTCCATGCTCGGGATCGGTCGAACGTCCGCGACGCAGCTGTCGGCCGATGCGCGCGGCTCGCTCGACGCCATCGCCCTGGAGCGCGCACTCGAAGCGCTCGACGGGGCACCGGCCATTCGTCATCGCGAACGCCGGCGAAGTGAACTACGGCGGTTTCGATCCCATCGATGCGATGGCGGATCTGTGCGAGCGCTACGACGCGTGGCTGCACGTGGATGGCGCGTTCGGTCTGTTCGCGCGGCTCGCGCCCGCGACGCGGCACCTCGCGGCGGGCGTCGAGCGCGCACACTCGGTGACGGTGGACGGCCACAAGTGGCTGAACGTGCCATACGACTGCGGCTTCTCGTTCGTGCGCGATGAGATCCTGCTGCGACGCGCCTTCGCGTACTCGGCCGACTACCTTCCCTCGCCCGACGATCCACGGCCCAACTTCGGATCGATCGGGCCGGAAAGCTCGCGGCGGGCACGCGCGCTCGCCGTGTGGACCACGCTGCTGGCGTACGGTCGGGACGGCTATCGCTCGCTGGTCGAACGGCACCTCGCGCTCGCGCAGCATCTGGCGGCGCAGATCGACGCTGCGCCAGACCTCGAGCGGCTGGACGACGTGCCGCTCAACATCGTCTGCTTCCGCTACAACCCGGGCGGGCTCGCGGACGACGCGCTGGACGCGCTCAACACGCAGCTGGGCCGGGCCATCGTCGAGGATGGCCGCGTGATCGCCGGGACGACGCGACACGGGGGCCGCGTCGCGTTGCGCCCCGCCCTGTCCAACTGGCGTACGCGTGAAGCGGACATCGATCTGCTGGTGGACGTCGCACGCGAGCTCGGCGCGCGTGCCGCGCGCGAACTGCGATCGAACAGCTGAGGGAGCAGCTCAGAGCAGATCGACGGGCGAATCGCCTGCGCGGATGAGCTGCGCGAGCGTGCACTGGCGAGCCGCCTTGTCCGGTCGCCAGCGCAGGATGCGCGTGCCGTGCCGGAAGCGGCCTTCGGAGAAGTGATCGTACTGCACCTCGACGACGAGCTGCGGCTCGAGCGGCTGCCACGCCTCGGCGCGATCGTTCCAGCGGCTCGGCCCGCCCGGTGCCTGGCCTGTCAAACCCGGCGAGCGCGCGATGGCCTCGAGCCGGCGCGTCAGTTCCGGCTTTTCGGCCGCCCGGATGCCGGAGCAGTAGCCGACGGGTTGCAGGACGCCGTCGGGTTCATCGTAGAGGCTGAGCTGCAGCGATCCGACGAGCCGGTCCTTCGAGCCGTAGCGGAAGCCCGTGACGACGCACTCGGCGCTGCGCAGCCGTTTGATCTTGCGCATGGCGGTCCGTTCTCCCGACCGGTACGGCATGTCCAGTCGCTTGGCCATGACGCCGTCCGCGCCGCCGGCCAGGCGAGCCAGCCAGGCGCGGGCCTCTTCCACGGTGCGCGTCTGCGGTGACAGCCGGAACGCTCCGTCCGCCGTGAACTCGTCCCGCGCGAAGGCCTCGAGCGCGGCGCGGCGCTCCCCGAAGGGTCGCTCGTACAGCGCGCCGTCACGCTCCGTGTACAGCAGGTCGAAGGCGATGATGAGGCCGGGCGTCTCCGCCGCGAGCCGGCGCACGCGGGATGCGGCCGGATGCACGCGCATCAGCAGGCGCTCGAAGGACAGGGTGTTTTCGACCGGGATCACGATCTCGCCATCGAGGACCCAGCGTTGCGCGGTCCGCTCCCGCGCCGCCGCCACGATCTCGGGGAAATAGCGTGCGAGCGGCTTGCCCGACTTCGACTGGACCTCCACGTCCTCACCGTCCCGGAAGATGATGCAGCGGAACCCGTCCCACTTCGGTTCGTACGCCCAAGCCGTACCCGTGGGGAGCGTCTTCGACTGCGTCGATTCCTGGGGTGGGAACGGGGGGCGGATGGGCAGCGTCAATGCGACCTCTCGCGGGATCGGTCCACGTCAGCGCCGTCGGGCCAGGCGGGGCGGGCGCGGGCCGTGGCGGGTGGCGCCGTGCAGCGGTGCGTAGGTCAGCTCGACGCCGCTTTCTGCCGCCCGCAGCATGAGCCCGCCGCGGCTCATGTCGCCCCGCCCGACGAACGGGAGCGGAAACAGCAGTCGCTCGCCGAACACGTCGAGCAGGAGATCGGCGTACTTGCCGGTTGCGATGCTGCCGAGCAACACGACTGTGGCGCCCGCGCCGATCTGCCCCCGCAGGCGGTCCGCGTCCCGGCGCAGCGGGCGGATGTAGGCAGCGCTGCCGGTCGAGATATCGACGCCGGCGAAGCGGCGCAGATCCGCGGCCGTCAGCCGCGTGCCGGGTTCGACGAGGCCGCGATCCGCCGTGATGACGAGCAGGTCCGGGGCGCCGGCCGGCGGGTTGGCGAAAGCGCGCGCATAGGCCAGTTTGCCGCGGAAGTACAAACCGCTCGTGAACTGGAAGATGTCGGCGATCGGCGCACCCTCGGGCGAGCGCAGCGCACGGGCCAGCGGGAACGTCGCACCGTCGCGCAACATCATGGCGGTGCGTTTGCCACCGGCACTGGCGGGCGAAAGCAGGAACACGCGTTTCACGACGACAACACTGGCCGTGCAGGCCACGACGGGCAAGCGCCGGTCCCGCCGCCGCGGGCGGGTGTCGTGGCCGGTCGGGCACAGGCGACATCGGCTCGGATCTTGCTCCGCCGTGCGCGACTCCGTGCGCGACTCCGTGCCGCTTCGGCCATAGCCAGCGCACCGTGCCCATCGAACTGGAGCTTTCCGTGACGGACGCCACATGACGATCGCCGCCCGCCCCGGATGCTGATCGCGACGGTCATCGCGCCCTACGCGCTGCTCTCCACGTGGCTCGTGCTGGGCGCGCTCGTGCTCGGCATCGGCCTGCTCGTTCGGCGCGCGCTCCGTCTGTCCCGGGTCCTGGACGGAGACGCACTGTTCGCCGCCTTCTGGCTCGGCATCGCCACACTCACGCTGGGCCTGCAGCTCTGGCACCTGTTCGCCCCGATCACACCGCTCGTGGCGGCGGGCGTGGGCGCCGCCGGCCTGGCCGGGCTGGGCGTGGGATTGCGTGATCTGGCCTGCCCATGGCCCGGGCGGATCCGCATGCGCTGGGTTCCGCCGGCGCTCCTCCTGCTCTGGTGGCTGGGCAATCGCGGACTGGGCGAGGTCGCGGCGTTCGATACGACGATGTACCACATCCCCGCCATCGAATGGCTGCGTGCCCACGCGATCGTGCCCGGCCTGGCCAACCTGCACGGCCGGTTCGGGTTCAATAACGCGAGCTTTCTGCTGGCCGCGCTGCTCGATGCGAGTCCGTGGCGCGACGGCTCCGTGTATCTGCTGAATGGTGTGCTTGCATGCGCTGCCCTGGCCCGCGGCGCTCAGGCGGGGCTGCGCTGGTCGGAGGCGCGCGATGGTGCGCGTGCGGCAGCCGCGGTCGACCTCGTCCTGCTCCTGCCAACGATCGGCATCGTGATGACACCGGTGCTGTTCCGCGGCCTCAACGCGGATGTGCCGGCGGCATTCGCGCTTTTCGCCGGTGTCTCGCTGGTGGCGGGCCGTGTGGCAAGGATGGACCCGGGGGACAGGGCCGGACGGGAAGCCCAGGTCGCGGCGGCGGCGACGCTCGCCACGGCCGTGGCATTCAAGCTCAGCGTTGCGCTGGTGGCATTGCCCGCGTGGCTTCTGGCGGTGGCGCCGCTGGCCCAGAACGGCGGTCGCGGGTCGGATCGGCGCGTCCCGATTCCCGCCATCGTACTGTCCGTCGCGCTCATCGCCACCTGGCTGGTCAGGGGCGTGCTGCTGAGCGGCTATCCTCTGTATCCGGCGACGGTGCTGCCCTTCCCCGTCGAATGGCGTGTACCGGTCGAGCAGGCGGCGGCGGAGCACGCGTGGATCCGGTTCTTTGCCTGGACGTGGCACACGCCAGGCCTGTACAACGTCGTGGAGACGGCATACCTGTGCCGACCCCTGACGCTGCTCGGTGCGTGGGTGCGCGCGCTGTTCCGACTGGACGTCCTCTGGCAGGTCGCGCTCCCTGCGGGTCTCACGTTGTGCTTCATCGGCCTGTCGCTGCGCAGCCTGGCAGGCCCCCGGACGCGGATACGCCTCGCGTTGTGGCTCGCCCTTCTGGTGCCGGCGAGTGTCGCATGGCTGGTGCTCGTGCCGCGACCTCTGTTCGGGTTGTCGACGTTCTGGTCTCTCGCGGCCGTCGCCGGCGCGCTTTTCGCACTGGGCGGACCCGACACAGACCGACCGGGCCGGCCCGCGGCGGTGCGACCGGTGCCGGCGGTGCGGTTCGGGCTCGCCCTGCTGACGTTTGCTCTGGTGACACTTGCCGGGAACGCCCGGCAGGCCGCGCGCACCGCGGAAGCGGATTACGTGCGGGCCGCGCTGGACGTCCTGGTCACGCGGCCGGCGGTGGACACGTGGCTCGTCCCGAGTCGCTGGCATTTTCCCGCGATGCCGTACGTCACGGACTCGGGACTCCGCCTGCTCGTGCCGACGGGCCACCGCTGCGGCCGTGCGCCTCTGCCGTGCACGTCGCATCCGGCGCCGAACCTGCGTCTCCGACGGCCGGATGACCGCTCCGCGGGCTTCATGGTGGACGGCGCGTGGCAAGCCGAGCGGTTTCCCAGTCCGGTCACGAACTTCATGAGGATCTGGCGTGCCGTGCGTTCGGGCCGAACGCCCTGCGGCGCCTGATTTGCGCGTCACCGACCGGCTCGCCATTCTCCTGACGTTTGACAGACACCTCAGGAGCGACAATGGCGGATCGGATCCGATCGTTCTTCGCCAGCCGCATGCAGCTCGGACCCACGCAGCCGAACGGCCACGCCGAGCCGCTCGAGACGCCCGAAGAGCTGCGCCGGAAAGTGCACATCGCGGCGTGTGCCCTGCTGCTCGAGTTGGCGCACGCGGATGATGATTTCAGCGATGCTGAGCGCGAGCACATCGATGCGGTCGTCCAGCGCCATCTCGGACTGGAGAGCGACGCCGCGCGTCTGCTGATGGAGCTGGCCGAAGAGGAGCGGCAGAATGCGCGCGACGTCTATCAGTTCACTTCCCTGATCCGCGACAGTTACGACCTGGGCCAGAAGACGTTGCTTGCCGAGATCATGTGGGGCGTGATCCTGGCCGACGGACAGATCCAGCGTCATGAAGGCCGGGTCCTTCGCAAGATTGCGAGTCTGCTCGATCTGGAGCCTGGCTACCTGGCCGAGGCACGCCGGCGCGCGGGTACAGATGCGAATTAGTCGTGGCGGCGCACGCGCGGGCGGCGTGCACCGGGGCGGCCATCCCCCTGGAGGCGTACATGGCGACGATCGTTGATGCGGGACGCACGTCCGAGGAGATCCGTGCGACCTACCAGGACCACGTATTCCCGTGCGTGAAGCCGTACTACGCAGAGCCCATCGTGATGGCGCACGGCGAGGGCTCGCGGGTGTGGGATGTCGAGGGCGTGGAGTACCTGGACCTTTTCAGCGGGATCCTGACGACCTCGGTCGGACACTGTAACCCGGAAGTCGTCGCGCGCGTGCAGCAGCAGGTCGCGACGCTGGGCCATACCTCCGGCCTGTACGTGACAGAGGCGCACGCCCGTGCCGCACAGCGGCTGGCGGAGCTGACGCCACCCGGTCTGCGCAAGGTCTTCTTTACGAACAGCGGGACCGAGGCGATCGAGACCGCGATCATGATCGCCCGTATGCACACGGGCCGATCGGAGATCGTCGCGCTGCGGCAGGGCTACTCCGGCCGCAGCATGCTCGCGTCGGGGCTGACCGCGCACGCGGCGTGGCGCCCGCTGGGCAGTCTGTCCACGGGCATCGTGCACGCGCTGGCGCCGTACCACTACCGGTCACCGTTCGACGCGACGTGGGAAGAGAGCGGCGAACTCTTCGCCCGTGACATCGAGGATGTGATCCTCACGGCGACGAGCGGCCGGCCGGCCGCCTTCATCGCGGAAGCGATCCAGGGTGTGGGCGGTTACATCGTGCCGCCGCCCGGTTACTTCGAGCGGGCTGCCGAGATCGTGCGCCGCCACGGCGGACTCTTCATCATCGATGAGGTACAGACCGGCTTCGGCCGGACCGGACGCTGGTGGGGCATCCAGAACTGGGATGTCGTGCCGGACGTCATGGTGATGGCCAAGGGGATCGCCAACGGCTTCCCGGTCGGTGCGACGGTCACGACGGACGAGATCGCGGCCAGCTGGAAAGGCAAGACCATCTCGACGTTCGGCGGCAATGCGGTCTGCATGGCTGCCGTCGATGCCACCCTCGAGATCATGGCCCGGGAGAACGCGCCGGCCCGCGCGGCGGAGCGCGGCCGTCAGCTGCGCGCCGGGCTGGACGCGCTGGCGGAGCGGCACGCCTGGATCGGCGAAGTTCGCGGCATGGGTCTGATGCAGGCGCTCGAGATCGTGCGCGACCGTACGACGAGGGAAGCGGATCCTGCGCGCGCCGGCGCGCTCCTCGAGGCGAGCAGAGCCGAGCGCGTGCTCATCGGACTGGGCGGCCTGCACGGCCACGTCGTGCGCATCGGTCCGCAGCTGCTGATCAGCGCCGAAGACATCGAGGACGGGCTGGCCCGGCTGGGCCGCGCCTGCGATCGCGCAGCCTCCGGGTGACGGAGCAGGGTTGCGCGGCACGGACCGTGGCGAGTCCATCCCCATCGATCACCACATCACCCGTGCGCCCCGACACACCGGCTGGCTGACGCTCATCCTGATCGCCGGCGGCTTCGCCGTCGTGCTGGCCGGCCTCCGCTCACCGCTTTTCGACCTGGACCGGCACGCTGTACCCAAGGAGCTGGCACTGCATGTCAGTGCACTGCTCGTCCTGCCCTGGGCGTTCGCGGACCGGCGCCGCATCGAGACCGGACTCGTCGGCACACTGCTCTTCGCCTGGGCCGTGTGGAGCAGCCTGTCCGCGATCCTCGCGACCAACGGCTGGCTCGCGCTGCGTGCGCTGGGCATCACGGTCTCCGCTCTGATTCTCTTCGCCGCTGCGCGACGGGCGGCCACGGCCGGCCACGCCACGGCCGTGCTTGCGGGGTTGTGCGCGGCGGCTGTCCTCGCGGCCGCGCTCGCCGCAGCACAGGCCTACGGCGTCGACTGGGCGTGGCTCGCCGGAAGCCGTCCACCGGGCGGTACGTTCGGCAACCGCAACTTCGTGGCGCACCTTCTCGCCATCGTTCTTCCCTCGCTCGTCGTGCTGTCGCTGCACGTCGGACGCGCCGCGTTCCCGGTCGGCCTGGCCGGGCTGGCCGTGCTGGCGTGCACGATCGTGCTCACCCGGTCGCGCGCGGGGTGGCTCGCGGCGGCCGTCGCGCTGGCCGTCACGGCCGCGGCGCTCTGGCTGCGCGCGCGACACACGCACGCGGCGGCTGCGCCCTGGATGGGGAGCGGAGCGGCCCGGCTCCGCCCGACGCGCGGCCTGCTGGTCGTGCTGGCGCTCGGCGCCGGCGCCGCGTGCGCGGTTCTCCTTCCGAACCGGCTCGAGTGGCGCAGCGATGCGCCTTACAGCGAGACGCTGATGGGCATCGCGAACTACCGCGGCGGCTCCGGTCAGGGCCGGCTCACGCAGTACCGCAACACACTCGCGCTGGTGCGCGAGGCGCCCGTGCTCGGCGTAGGTCCCGGCAACTGGTTCGTGCACTACCCGCGCGTGACGGCGCCCGGCGATCCGGCGTTCGCCGCAGGTGATCCGATCCCCACCAATCCGTGGCCCAGCAGCGACTGGGTCGCGTTCCTGGCGGAGCGCGGCGTGGTCGGTGCGCTGCTGCTCTTCCTGGCGGGGGCCGCCGCGGTGTTCACGTCGCTGCGCAGGCTGCGTCCGGGCGTCTACCTGGGGGCGGGGGCGGGCGCCGGCCCGGTGACGGCCGCGCTGCCCGGGACGTTCGCCGCAGCCGGCGTCGCCGGCCTCTTCGACGCTGTGCTGCTGCTGGCTGCGCCGACGTATTTCGTTTTCTGTCTCGCGGGCGCACTGCTGCCCGCGACGCGCGCCGCGTTGCACGTCGCTCTGCCGCGCCGGCTCGGCCACGTGCTGTTCGCCGGCATGCTGATCCTGCTGGCGATCCTGGCCCTCACCACGGCAGGCCGACTGGCAGCGATCCGCATCACGGGTGCCGGTCGCACGGAAGCCGCGCTGGAGCGCGCGCTGCGTTTCGATCCCGGCAACCACCGCCTGCACCTTCTGCTGGCCAGGCGAGGGGCGTGCAGCACTCGTGTGCCGCACGCGCGCGCCGCGGCCGGGCTCATGCCGTTTCACAGCGCGCCGGTCGAAGCGCTACGGGCCTGCGGGCAGCGACCGGATTGAAGCGTGCGCGCCGACGCCCGGCCCGGCGGTCGGGCGAGGCGGATCGGCGGGACGCTAGACGATGTCCGTATCGAAGGCGCGCGTCGTGACGCGATCGCCCACGCGCACCTGGACCCAGATGCGGTAGCGGCCGGCGCGCGGTGCGACGATGGGGAAGCGAACGGTGTTCGAGACCGGGCCGTGGTCCATGGCGGCCATGGCCGGCGTCATGGTGCCACGTCCCGGCATCGGGATCATCCCCGCCGGGTGCGCGTGGATGAACACCTCGCCATCCTCGCGCTGCAGCATCAGGTGACCGGCCATGCCCATGTACGGCTGCAAGGCAACCGGCTCGGCGTTCGGCCCCGCGACCTCGAAGGCCAGCTCGACATCGGTGCCCGCCACGAGCGGCTCGTCACGGTTGAGCCAGCGGATGCGGATGCCCGCGTCGTCCTCGTCGGTGGCGCGCCACCACGCATCATCGGGATCGCGCGCGGATCGCGTCATGTCCGGCGCCGGCGCGGCCGGTGCGGCGACGGGCGCCTCGAAACTCGCGATGAGCGTGCGCGCCGAGCCGTCCTCGTGCGACAGGTCCGCGTAGATGCGATACCGGCCGGGATCGAGTGCGGGCAGCATGACCGTGAACGTGTTGCCGTCCCGTGTTTCCGGGTGCACGTGTCCGAACGCGTCGGGCGTCGGCTCACCGACGACGAACATGTGCATGAGCTTGCCGTGATCGGCGATCAGGTCAGCGCGACGTGCGCGGTTGTTGCGCGCCAGCCAGCCCGGATCATCGCGCATCAGCCAGATCGAGTCGGTGATCGCGAGCTCGAGCGCGAGTCCGTCGGCAACGGGTGCGACCGTCGCGGCCGCGGCCCACGGCCGGTCCATGCGCCGGTTGAAGAGGTCCGCCTCGGCCTGGATCCAGGCCCAGCCGCCGAAAAGCAGCGCGGCGAGCACGACGGCGGTCACGCCCATGGCGACGCGCGAGCGGCGCGTCTCGCGCGGGCCGGGTGACTGGCCGGGCTCGAGCACGCTCTCACGGGCGGCAACGCGCACGATGGTCAGCAGTCCGAGGATCAGGAAGATCCCACCCGCGGCCAGGCCCAGCTGCAGCCCGCGGGACATGGCCAGCCGTTGCGTGGCCGTCGCGGTCACGGGGATCTCGAGCCGGCCACTTCCTTTCCCGCCCTCGACCGTCACGATCACGTCGTGGGGCCCGCGCGTCATGAACCAGAGCTGGGCGGTGTGCAGTCCGGGCGAACCGGGCACGCGTGTCGCCAGGTCGGGCGGCGGCGCGGAACCCACGCCCCCGATGGTGCGCAGCGCGGTGACCAGCACGCGCACGTCGTCCTCTTCGACACGCACGTTGATGTCGGCCAGCCCGGGGATCACGCCCGGCAGACGGATGCTGACACGCACGCGGTACGGTCCGGCATCGCCGACCATCGTGACATCGTTGGTTCCGACGTGCGCGGAAAGCAGCAACAGCGCCAGGCCCGGCCCGGCGAAGCGCAGGAACCCGCGGCGGTGGCGGTTCTTCACCGGCGCACGCGCCGCATCCAGCTGCCCCAGGCCAGGCCGGCCCGGGCGGACAGCGCAGCCAAGGCAGCCGCGATGGACAGCCCGCCCATGAACGCGAGCAGGCTCCAGTTGCCCTGGCCGTCCGTGTCCAGGTTGAAGAACTGCGTCCGCCAGGCGCCCGGCTGGGCGCCGTAGCCCCAGTGGTCGGCCAGGAACAGGTCGTTCTGCGCGAGCGGCGAGTTGAGCAGGAAGTCCGCGAAGGGCCAGTGCACCGCCGCCATGACCGTGACGAAAGCGACGCCGATCAGGCCGGCCAGCTTCCAGTCCCCGATCGTGTCGAGGCGGCGAACGGCCACGTCGATGGCCAGCGCCGGCGCGATGAGGACCAGCGGGAACCCGAATCCGGCCATGCTCGTGATCGGATTCAGAATCGGCGTGAGTCTCGGCGTGGCCGGGAACTGCACGATCACCCACTGCGGCACCAGGTAGACGATCATGAAGAACGCGGCGGCGATCGTCGCGGGCCAGCGCAGTCGTCCGGCGCGCGCGATGCCGACCAGCACGATGGGGAAGGCTATGGCGCTGGCCCTGTACGCCTCGCTGCCGCGCCAGTCGTTGGGGCGCAGCATGAACTCGGAGAAGCCGGTCAGCAGCATGGCCATGAAAGCGGCGGCCGCGAATGCGAAGGCGATGCCGAACCGGTTCGAGCCGTCGACCGTGTGCCGGTTCTGCACGCCCAGCGCCAGGATCATGGCACCGATCTGAATGGCGAGCATGCCGCACAGCAGCACGATGTGCGGCGGACTCAGGATCTCGACATCCAGGCCGTACGCGTTGTGCCACCAGTCATCGAACGGCACGGAGAAGATCATCGCGAACGCGCCCCAGATCGCGATCCAGCCACCGAGCGGGCCGCGGAACCCCCAGAACCGCACGGCCCGCTGCCGCTGTACCGCGGAACCCGCGAACGTCGTCTTCAGCACGACGAATCCGCACACGAGTCCGGCCAGGCCGGCGCCGATCTGCTCGAGCACGTGCGGCGGGCTCCACAGCGTGTCGCGGCCGATGGACATGTGCCACGAGATGTCCCACAGCAGCCCCACGATGATGCACGCCGAGCAGAACAGCAGCGTGTAGACCACCCAGCCGTGCTCCGCATCCTGCGGCGCGGCCTGTGCCGGGCGCGCGCGGGTCTCCGACAGAACCGTCGCCATCACCGATCTCCTCGTTCGACGGGTGTGGCGCGCCGTGCGCGTCCGCCCCGCTCAGAAGCCGCCACCGCCACCCCCACCACTGCCGCCACCGCTGCTGCCACCGCCCCCACTGCCGGACGGACTCGACGACATGCTGCTGCCCACCGCGGTCGACATCTGGTTCATGTCGCTCGAGAACGAGCTGGCCCGGAAGTGCGAGCCCGGGCTGCCCGTGTACCAGTCGGGCGGCTCCGTGTACAGGTCGTCGAACGCCTTGGCCCAGCGCGCCTCGACGCGGAACGCCATGGCGAACGGCAGATACCGCTCGAACATCTCGGGCGAGGTGATCATGCGCCGGTACCGGTCTTCCTCGACCGCGGACAGGAACTCCTTGAAGCCCAGCGCGTGCTCCATGGCGCGGGCGCCGGGCTCGGTGCGCGCCGGCATGATCTGGCCGAAGCCGACCAGGATGAGTCCGGATACCGCGAGCGCCGCGCCGACGGGCAGCGGCGCCAGCCCGGCCACCCAGTTATTGGCCAGGTACGCGGCGGCGAACGCGGCCAGCACGAGCAGCAGGACGCCCGCGACGGTCCACCGGCTTCGCGCCTTCGTGGGGTTCCGATCGTAGCGACCGCCTTCGATCAGATCATCGTAGACGGCGTTCCGGATCCCGTCCAGCTTCTTGTAGAACTTGTTGGTCAGGTCGGACATCGCGACGCTGCCATGGTACTCGGGCGAATCCGACGGCTCCTCGTACTCGAACAACCCGTCCAGAAACACGCGCTCGTGCGGTTTCAGTTTCGTCCATTCGCCCGGGCGGCGCTTCTTGTGGAAGACGTACTCCGTGCTCTTCCACAGACCGAACAGCCGGCTCTTGCGTGTCTGCTCGATCTGGATGTAGCCGCGCACGGCCAGATCGACGAGCGTCGCCGTGAGATCGTGCATCTGTACGGTGTGATCGACGAGTGTGCCCGCCTCGGCCGGCGTGAGCCCCGGTGGCGGCTCGTACTGCACCACGATGGTCCGGCGCTCCGGATCCCGGCCATGCCGGCTCCACGAGCGGAATCCGAAGAAAAGCGCGAGCATGGGCACGGCGAAGGCGATGGCGGCCGGGCCGCGCGTGTCGGGCGGCGACGTGCGCACGACTGCGCCCGGGGGCCAGCCGATGGCGATCGTCAGGCCTTCGCCTGGCGCCAGCGGGCGCGTCGTTCGAGTGCGCACGATGGTGTCGGCGCTCTCGAGCGTCGCGTCGCGCTGCTGCGAGCCCGCAGGGCCGGTGTACGCGGCCGACTGCTGCACGTTCGCGCCGGCCGGCAGGGTGATCGTGGCGGACGCGCGCTCGATCGGGATGTCCCAGCCGTTGCCGGTCACGTTCCAGTACAGCTCGTCGAGTGCGCCGGCCTCGCTGTCCGCCTCGAAGAAGCGCAGCGCATTCGTGATGCGGTAGCGGATCACGACGGTGCGGGTGGCGTTCTCCGCGCCGGGCACCCAGATCTGCCAGCGTCGGCTCCACGAGCTCTTCTCCGTGTCGAAGCGGAGCTCGTTCCCGGCCTCATCAGTGATCGAGATCAGCTCCACGCGCAGCGGCACGCGGCGGTTCGCCGCCGTGCGGTGCTCGAGCGAGAGATTGCGGAAGATGCCGTTCCAGCTGCCGGTGAAGCGCGGCCGCAGCGTCTCGGTGACCTCGATCGCGCCGTCCGCGTCGATGCGGATGGCCGCGTCGAAAGCGGCCAGACTGAGCGAGCGCTCCTGTGCATGCGCGGCGAGCGGCAGCCCCGCGATCAGCGCCGCGCCGACAACGAGTGCGGCGCGGAACAGGGAGCGATCGACGAGTCGTGGCACATGGACCTCGCGGGAAGTTCCGGACCCGGCGGCGGTGCTGCGCTGCGCCATGATGCGGACGCCCGCCGCGCCCACGCAAGCCACCGTGCACCGCTTCCCGGGCAGCAGCTTGCCCGGCCGCCCCGGCACACGCATGCTGCACACTCCCCCAGCCGACGGAAGCGAACTATGCCCTGGATCCGGCAGGTCCCGGTCGACGAGGCGACGGGACTCCTGAAGCAGCAGTTCGACGCGGCCATGGAACGGGCCGGCCGCGTGTGGAACATCGTACACATCATGAGCGTGAACCCGCTCGTGATGGACGGCAGCATGCGCCTCTACGGCGCGCTGCTCAAGGGCCGCTCACCGCTGTCGCGCGCCCAGCGTGAGATGCTGGCCACCGTGGTCTCCGCGGAGGTTGGCTGTCACTACTGAACGCAATCGCATGCGCACGACCTCCGGGAAGAGGTCTCGACAGTTTTCGAGGTGGAGGAGGAGGCGGACGCCTGGGTGCACGCGGTCGTGCGGGACTGGCGCTCGGCGCAGCTCTCGCCGGTCGACCGGGCGCTGTGCGCGTTTGCCGCGAAACTGACGCACGCCCAGCAGGAGATGGCGCCGGCCGACCTGGATGGGCTGCGCGCGCACGGCCTGGACGACCAGGCCATCCACGATGCCGTCCAGGTCATCGCCTACTTCAACTACATCACGCGCGTGGCGGACGCGCTGGGCGTCGAGCCGGAGACGTTCATCCGGCCCTGGGGCACCGGGTAAGCGGGCGCTCAGCGCGTCGCGCCGGCGGCGCGCCCCCGCGCGGGCGTCCGGCTGGCGGACGCGGTGATGCCCACACGCTGCGGCGTCGGCTGGAAGAAGGGTGTGGCCCTGCCGGTCTGACCCCACTCGTTCGAGCCCCAGCACGAGGGCGAGCCGGCCGTCGTCAGCCCGCAGGTGTGCAGGCCGCCCGCGGAAACGCGTGTGCGCGGCGCGACCAGCACGGGCTGCAGCACGTCCGCGCCGAAATTCGTCGTGCCCATCTGCCCGTGCCACGCGTTCGTGCCCCAGCAGTAGGCGACGTCCGTGGTCGTCACGCCGCAGGTGTGGAACGCGCCCGCGCTCACGGACGACCACGTGCGCCCGCCCGCGACGCGCGCCGGCTGCGACTTCATGACGATCGACGCGTCGCCCAGCCGGCTGGCCGCACCCCAGCACCATGCCTCGCCGTTGATCGCCACGCCGCACGTGTGGGCATCGCCCGCGCTGATCGACGTGAACAGCACGCCGCCACCGACCTGGACCGGCCCCGTCGAGCCGATCACTGTCCCGTTGCCCAGCTGACCGGCATCGTTGCGGCCCCAGCAGTACGCCGCACCGCCCACCGTCACGCCGCACGTGTGCGCGGCGCCTGCACTGATCAGCGTGAAGACCAGGCCCCCGCCCACGGCGACGGGTGCACTGGATGCCGTGGCCAGACCGTCGCCGAGCTGACCCGCGGCGCCGGCCCCCCAGCAGTGCGCGGCCCCGGCGATGGTGACGCCGCAGGTGTGTATCGTCCCGGCACTGATCGAGGCGAAGACCAGGTTGCCGGCGACGGGCACGGGCACGGTTCGGTCCGTGTTCGAGGCGTCACCCAGCTGGCCTGACGCATTCCCGCCCCAGCAGTACGCGACACCTGCCGTCGTCACACCGCACGTGTGGCCGCCGGCGCTGATCCCCGCGAACGCCAGGTTGCCGGCGACGGGAGCGGGCGTGGCCCGCGATGTGGTCGACCCATCACCCAGCTGGCCGTTCCGGCCGTCGCCCCAGCAGTGCACGACGCCGGCCGCAGTCGCCGCGCAGCTGTGGCCCGCGCCGATGTCGACCGCGGAGAACACGGTGCTGCCCGGCACCGTCGTCGGCGTCGGCACGACGCCGAGCAGCGTAGTGCCGATCTGGCCGAAGGCGTTGTGTCCCCAGCAGTGCGGCTCGCTGCTCGTGCTGAGCGCGCACGTGTGTGCGCTGCCCGCACGCACGTCCATGAAGGACCGTGTGCTGGCGATGCGGACCGGCTGGTTCCGCGACAGCAGGCTGCCGTCGCCCAGCTGGCCGCTCGTGCCCAGACCCCAGCACCAGACGTCACCGGCGGTCGTGACGCCGCACGTGTGCGCGGCACCGGCCGCGATCGCGCGGAAGTTGAGCGTGCTGCTCACACGTACGGGCGTGGCTGCGGGCTGCGTCCCGCCGTCGCCGAGCTGCCCGACATCGTCGAGACCCCAGCACCACGCTGCGCCGGCGGTGGTGAGCCCGCACGTGTGCGCGTCTCCTGTGGTGATCGACGCGAAGCTGTGGCCGCCCGCCACCGCGACCGGGATGTTCGAATCCGTCGACAGCCCGTCCCCCAGCTGACCACTCGCGCCGGCGCCCCAGCACCACGCGGCGCCGGCCGTCGTGACCCCGCAGGCGTGCGATCCGCCCGCGGCCAGCGAACTGAAGAGCAGACCTCCGGACAGCGGGCCGGGCACGGTGCGGTTGGTGTTGGTCCCGTCGCCGACCTGGCCGAAGGTGTTCTCGCCCCAGCAGTGCGCCGTGCCGACGGTCGTGAGCGCGCACGCGAAGCGCGTGCCGGCATCGACACTCGCGAACGACAGGGCGCTGGCCACACGCGTCGGTGTGTTGCGCTGCATCATGTTGCCGTCGCCGATCTGCCCGACGGCGCCCGCGCCCCAGCAGTAGACCTCGAGCGTGACCGTCGAACCGCACGCCGCATCCCGGCCCGTGCTGATCCAGACGAACTGTGCGCTGGACGCCACCGGCGTGAGCGTGGCCCTCACCTGCGCGGCGGCGCTGCCGAGCTGGCCGTAGCCGCCCTGGCCCCAGCAGTTCACGATGTTGTTCAGAATGGCGCAGGTGAAATCGCCGCCCGTGTCGATGAGCCGTGCCGACAGCGGCTGCACCACGCGGATCGCCGCCGCCCCGCTGCGCCCGCCGGCCGTCGCGCTGATCGCGGCGTTGCCGGCCGCCACACCCGTCACCTGACCGGTCGTGCTGACCCGCGCGATGCCTGGCGCGCTGCTGGTCCACACCGGGACCCGGTCCGTCAGAATGGTGCCGTCCGCGGCCCGCACCACGGCCTGCAGCTGGACCGTCTCACCGACGTCGATCGTCGCCGTCGTCGGCGTGACCTCGACCGTCTCGACAGGAATCTGTGTCACGGTGACGGCCACAACGGCCTGGCGCCCGTCGACCGCCGCCGTGATGTCCGCCGTGCCGGCCAGGACGCCCGTCACCAGCCCGGCCGGGGAGACCCGTGCCGTGTTCGGATCGGAGCTGGTCCAGGCGATCGTGCGCTCGACCACCACACCGCGCGAGGTGCGCGCCGTGGCCGTCAGCTGCGCCGTCCGTCCGACTTCCACCGACACGGAGGTCGGCTCGACCTCCAGCGTCGCGACCTGATCATCGGGTGGTTGTGTGCCCCCGTCGCTGCAGCCGCCGTGCGCGAGCAGCAGCGCGCCGAGCGCCGTCCATCGTGCGATCCGCGATCCCCTCAAATGCCCCGATCCGAAGAAGCTCCCATGCCACACGGGCGGCAAGTTGCGGGATTCGTGCCAGCGCCCGCAAACGCCGCTCTCGAGTCTCGACCGGCGTTCCGGCGGGGTGAACGAGTTGACGGTCGACCGCCCTGCCGTCAGGATGGGAGCCGGCTGGCCGCCCGAGCGGCCCCACTGCGTGCCGCGAACGGCCAGCACCCGGATCGCCGCCGCACGCGGACCTCACCCCTGGAACGGAATCGACACACGGACATGAGATACCTGGACCCGGCCACGCCGCGGAAAATCGAAGGGTGGCACAGCCCCTCCCTCAGCCTGAAGATGCCGATCGTCGGGTACGGGGATCGCGGCCGGCCGCTGCTTCTGTTCCCGACCGCCGCCGCCGACTTCCTGGAGAACGAACGCTTCTTCCTCATCCAGGCCATCGAGCCGCTCATCGCGTCCGGCCGCGTGCGCGTCTTCTCGATCGAGAGCATCAACCGGCTGGCCTGGATGGACCGCCACCTGCCCGTGCACGAACAGGCCCGCCGCCAGGCCCTCTACTCCCGCTACGTCGAAGAAGAAGTCGTCCCCTACATCCGCGCCGTGTGCCGCGACGCGAGCATGCGCGTCGCCACGACCGGCGCCAGCTTCGGCGCGTTCCACGCCGCCAACGTGTTCTTCCGCCGGCCCGACCTCTTCGACACGCTCATCGCCATGAGCGGCTTCTACGACCTGGGACCGGGTTACCTCGAAGGCTATTCCGACGACAACTGCTACTTCAACAACCCGGCCTCCTTCATCCCCGGACTGCACGGCCACCACCTGCACCTGCTCCAGCACGAGTGTCGCGCCGTCGTCGTCACCGGCCAGGGCGCCTGGGAGAAACCCGAGGCCTCCTACAAGCTGGCGGAGCTGTGTGCGGCGAAGGGCATCCCCTGCCACCTCGATGTGTGGGGCCACGACGTCAACCACGACTGGCCGTGGTGGCGCCGCATGCTGCCCTACTGGCTCGACCGACTCTACTGATCCCGAGCGGGACGGCCGCCGCGCATCGCCGGCCGCAGCGGCCATGCTCCACCCCGTGCCCGCAATACGGGCACGACCGCGATCCGGCTCACTCCACGCGGTAGAACGCCTGCATCCCCGCCAGCAGGTGCGGCGCAGTGTGGCAATGGAACAGCCACGTGCCCGGATTGTCCGGGACCATGTCCGCCGTCACCATCTGCATCGTGTTGATGTTCGTGACGTCCGTGCGCATGTGGTTCGCCACGACCGTGTTGCCATGCCAGTGCGGAGCGTGCACCTCGAAGCCCGTCGTCGAGAACAGGTACCAGCGCACGCGCTCGCCCCGCCGCATCGTCATGACCGGCATGTGCCCGAACGACAGACCGTTCATCGTCTCGCGCAGCAGCGAGATGTAGTAGAGATCGCCGAAATCGCCGATGCGCGGCCGGATCGCCGGATCGCCCGCGTACGTGTTGATGTTGTGATCGAAGAACCAGCTCAACGTCTCGTCGAACTCGGCGAACGCGACCACGAACTCCCGGTCCACGTCGTTCGGCGAGCCGTCCGCCCTCGCCTTGCCCCTCGCCGTCACCAGGATCGAGCCGATCAGGCCCGCGTTCAGATCGGCCTCCTCGCGCGCATGCGAATGGTACATCCACTGCACCGAACTGATCTCGCCCGGCGCAGGACCCGCCCGCTCCGGGACCGGCCACACGTACACGTGCGTACCACCGGGCGGCACGCCGTCATCTGCCTTGTCCGCACCGCTCGTTCCATCGGCATACGGCGCCCCCTCCGATGCCTTGTCGTAAAACACGCCGTGCGGATGCATCGTGTACGGGTAACTGCCGTTGTTCCGGAATACGACCCGGATCGTGTCCCCCACGACGGCCCGCAGCACGGGCCCCAGAATGCCCAGATGCTCCCACTCCGGCGGCCGCGGCTTCAACGTCGTGAACGTGCTGTCCGTGTACTCCCGGTAAATCGCCTTGCGGAACTTCCGGCCCACCCGGTCCGCCGCCTGCACCATCACCACCGGCTCGAACCCCTCCCACCCGCGGCCCATGATCAGATTCGAATCCGTCGGCGCGTAGTCCCACTCGACTTCGTCCGCCGCGATGTACCAGGTCCGGGTCTCTCCCGTCGACCCGGCCGCGGCACAACCGGCCACCACTGCCACCACCGGCAACAACGCCAGCCATCGCATGGGCTTCTCCCGTCTCGGGTCAAGGAATATTGACTCGCCATGGTACTCACCCCGGGCCGGGAGCGGAAGCCATGGGTCCGACCCCGGCCC
>JBFFZF010000022.1:0-38810 GCA_041568755.1 Longimicrobiales bacterium
CATCCCATCCCCATTCCCGCCGTATCCGTTCCGTTACCGCTTCTCCGCCATGAATACCTCGGCCAGCTTGTCCGCCACCATCTCGACCGCCTCCTGCGCCTCCGCCGGGAACGCGTCCTTCTTGCGCGCGTCGATGTCGATCTGGCCGAAGATTTCGTCGCCCGCCCGGATCAGCACGACCAGCTCCGATTTGGTCTTCGGGCTGCACGCCAGGTAGTTCTCGACGGCCGTCACGTCCGGCACGTTCTGGTTGGCCTGCTCGGCCACCGCCGTGCCGCACACGCCCGTGCCCACCGGGATGAGTGCGTGTTCCGTCGGCTCACCCGTGTAGTTGTGCAGCCACAGCGTCGGCTCGTCCGGCTTGAGCAGATAAACGCCGACGAAGTTGTAGTCGCTGTTCATCGTCTTCAGCTTCTTCACGGTCTCCCGCAGGATCGCGTCCGACAGGTACCCGTCGTCGCGCATCTCCTGGATCCGCTTGATCATCACACCCGCATCCATCGTCCGTACCTCACCGTTTCAAGATCGTTGTCCCCCACCCGCCCCTCGTCCCCCGCCGTTCCCGCCTCGTGTCGCCCGCCTCGTGTCTCCCGCCCCATGTCTCCCGCCGTCCCGCCCGTCATTCCAGCAGAACCGCCCTGACCGGCGAGCTATCCGCCTCGACCAGCTTGAGCGGCAGCGCGATGAGCGTGTACTGCCCGGGCGTCACCGCGTCGAGCATCAGGTTCTCGAGGATCGCGACATCGAGCTCCGCCAGGATGCGGTGCACGTCCATCGTCTTGGAGTCGAACGGGTCGACCGACGGCGCGTCCGTCCCGACCAGCCGGATCCCGGCCTCGCCCAGCTGGCGTGCCAGCGCGGGAGCGAGCGGCGCGAAGACCTGTGGGAACGTCGTGGTGTCCGTGCGCTCGCGGGTCCGGAACAGCAGCCGCTCGGCCTCCTCGAGATCGACGCCCTCGATCAGGTCGACGTCGAGGACGCGCCGGCCGCGCGCGTCGAGGACGCGCGCCGGCCCCAGGTACGCCGTCAGGTCGAGCGCGGCCGGACGCGCGCCGCTCTCGTCGCAGTGGAAGGGCCCATCCGTATGCGTGCCGCTGTGCGCGCTCAGTGTCAGCGCCGCCACGTTCACGGCATCGCCCGACGTGCGGGCCAGCGTCCAGTTGATCCGGCAAGGCTGATCGCCCGGCCACACGGCCGTGCGCTCGCTCACCGGTTGGCTGATGTCCAGGATGCGGGAGAGGTTCACTCGGGAATCAGGTTCGTGTCCGGTCGCAGATCGCGCACGAACGCCGCGATCAGTCGGGCCGCCTGCTCCAGATCGTGCAGGCTGACCATCTCGTTCGGGGAGTGCATGTACCGGTTGGGCACCGAGATCAGGCCCGTGGCGACGCCGGCGCGCGACAGGTAGATCGCATCGGCATCCGTCGACGTGTAACGCGGCGATGCCGTGATCGTGTACGGGATCTCCGCCGCTGTCGCAGCCGCGACCAGCCGCTCGAACACGACCGGGTGGGCCGCGGCGCCGCGTGCGATGACCGGCCCGCCGCCCAGCTTGTGCTCGCCCAGCTCCTTCTTCTCGATGCCCGGTGCGTCCGTCGCGAACGTCACATCCACGACCACCGCCACCTGCGGGTCCAGTTTGTACGCGCTGGCCCGGGCCCCGCCGCCGAAGTAGCCGATCTCCTCCTGTGCCGTGGCCACGGCCGCGACCGCAGCCGCCGGCCGGTCCTCGGACAGCAGGCGCAGCGCCTCCAGCACGACGAACGCGCCGATGCGGTTGTCGATCGACCGGCTCGCGATGATGCCATCGCCCAGCTCGACCATGCGCGCGTCGATCACCCCCGCATCGCCCACCCGCACACCCCTAGCCGCCACCGCGTCCCGGTCCTTCGCGCCGATGTCCAGCCACAGGTCCGTCGTCTTCGACGCCTTCTCCTTCTCCTCGCCCTTGATCAGGTGGATCGGCTTCTTGCCGATCACGCCGATCACCGGCCCGTTCGACGTCAGCAGCCGGATCCGCTGCGCGACCAGCACCTGCGGGTCCCAGCCGCCGATCCCCTCGAAGTAGAGGAACCCGTTCTCATCGATGTGCGTGACCATCACGCCGATCTCATCGATGTGGCCGGCCAGCATCACCCGTGGCGCGCCCTGCTCGTTGAGCCACGCGACCGAGTTGCCGGACACGTCCGGCTCCACACGGTCCGCGAAGCGGCCCGCCTCCTCGCGCCAGACGCGCGCCACGGCCACCTCGTGGCCGCTCGGCCCGGGCGTATCCAGCAGCCGTTTCAGGAACTCGAAGCTCTGGTCCTCCACGCGCGCCTCTGGTATCGGGGGAACTTCCCCGGGAGCCTGCAAAGATAGGCGGAACGCCGAATGGTGGAAAGTCGGCCCCGTTCAGGCTATCATCCGGTCCGGCGCGGCCCGTGCGGGGCCCGCGCGAGCCGCCCGCAGGGTGCCATGGACCAGACCTATTTCCGGCGTGGGCTGGGCCTCAAGAAGGAGGTCGAGCCGATCCTGGCGGCGGAGTACCACAGCGCCCTGGTCGACCGCGTCCGGGCGCAGGGGTACACGGCCGTCTTCGAGGACCTGACGCTCCGCCTGGCCCGGGACTTCGGCTTCTGCTACGGCGTCGACCGTGCCGTCGATTACGCCTACCAGACCACGCACAAGTTCCCCGACCGCCGCATCTTCCTGGTCGGCGAAATCATCCACAACCCGCACGTCAACCAGCGCCTGCAGGACGCCGGCATCACGTTCCTCTACCCGGACGATGCGGGTGACTTCGATTTCACCGGCATCGCGACGGACGATGTCGTGATCCTGCCCGCGTTCGGTGTCACATTGCGCGATTTCCAGCGGCTGCGCGAGATCGGCTGCGTGCTCATCGACACGACCTGCGGCTCGGTGCTCAACGTGTGGAAGCGCGTCGAGTCGTACGCGAAGGATGGCTTCACCGCCCTGATCCACGGCAAGTACTTCCACGAGGAGACGCGCGCGACGGCCTCCCAGGTCAATACGCACCCCGGTGGCACGTACATCGTCGTGCGCGACATGGCGGAGGCCGAGCTGGTCATGGCCTGGATCGAGCAGCGCGAGGACGCGCTCGACCGGGATGCCTTCGTCGCGCATTTCGGCGACAAGGCCAGTCCCGGTTTCGACCCGGATCGCGACCTGGTCCGCATCGGTGTGGCGAACCAGACCACGATGCTGGCCAGCGAATCGCTGGCCATCGCCGCGGCGATCGGGCGCAGCCTGGCCAGGCGGTACGGCGAGGACGCGATCGACGCGCACTTCCGCTCGTTCGACACGATCTGTTCGGCCACCCAGGAGCGGCAGGACGCGGTGCTCCAGATGATGCGCGATCCGCCCGATATCATGGTCGTGATCGGCGGCTACAACTCGTCCAACACGAACCACCTGGCGCACCTGTGCCGCGAGTATTCGACCACGTTCCACATCGCGGATGCGCGCTGCATCGATCCGGATGCGGGCACGATCCGCCACAAGGCGGAGCTCGCGGCGGACGCGCCAGAGGTCCTGGCCTCGGACTGGCTGCCGGACGGACCGCTGACGCTGGGCCTGACGGCCGGCGCCTCGACGCCGAACAACAAGATCGGGGAGACCATTGCCCGGATCCTGGCCACGCGCGGCCTGCCGGCCGCGATCGCGCCCGATGCGGT
Source organism: Longimicrobiales bacterium (assembly GCA_041568755.1). Classification (GTDB taxonomy): domain Bacteria; phylum Gemmatimonadota; class Gemmatimonadetes; order Longimicrobiales; family RSA9; genus JBFFZF01. Next base: position 3,681 of record JBFFZF010000022.1, read on the forward strand.
CTCGCCCGGCTGACCCGCGGCCCGGGCGGAACTCCGCCGGCGGCGCATGGTACCGGGATGGACGGGTCATGACCGGGGGCCGGGCGGCCGACCGCTGCCCCACTCCCACCCGCCGGATCTGCCGGAGCCTGGGATGACGAGAACGAAGGACAGAGCCCCGCGGAGCCGCATGGTGCTGCTGGCCATGCTGGTCGCGGCCATCGGCGCGCTCGCGTATGCGATCGGCCTGGTCCCGGGCTCGGTCGGCATCCAGGCGGAGGCGCCCGTTCCGGACCTCGTTGCCGGGTCGGACGCGGCCGCAGCGCCGACCGCCGAGGCTCCGGCCACGCCCGCACCGGCGGAGGCCGTGGTGGAGCCCGAGCAGGACGGCCGGCGCATCCTGGTGTCGCTCAAGCGGCGCAGGCTCTGGCTGGTGGACGGTCGGGACACGCTGCTCTCGGCCCCCGTCGCCATCGGCATGACGGAGAACTTCACCTACAACGGGCGGCGTTACTCCTTCGACACGCCCGCCGGCCGGCGCACGGTCATCGGCAAGGCCAAGGACCCCATCTGGATCCCGCCCGAGTGGCACTATTACGAGAAGGCGGCGGAGAAGGGGCTGGAGGCGGTCAAGCTGGAGAAGGACTCGCGCATCGTGCTGGGCGACAGCAGCATCATCGAGGTGCGCGGTGATGAGGTCGGCCGCATCAACCACTTCGGCAATTTCGCGCCGGTCACGCCGGGCAGCGAAATCATGTTCGACGGCAAGCTCTTCATTCCTCCGCTGCACACGCGGCAGCGGCGCGTCCCCGATGCGCTCGGTCCGTACAAGCTGGACATGGGCGACGGCTACCTCATCCACGGCACGCACGTGTACAACGAGGAGTCGATTGGCGACGCGGTCAGCCACGGCTGCGTACGCATGCGCAACGAGGACCTCATCCGCCTCTATCCACTCGTCCCGCGCGGCACGCCCGTCTTCATTTCCTGAATTCCGTGCCACTCGATTTCGATCGCGCCGCACAGCTCTTCATGGGCACCGAGAACGAGCTGGCCACGGCGTTGCGCATCCCCGTCGCGGATCTGCGCGCCTTGCGCGCCCACCCGCGCGCCATTCCGGACGACATGCTCCGGCGTCTGGCGGACGTGCTGATCGAGAGGGGGCGTGGCATGGTGCGCGTGGGTGAGATGCTGCACGAGAGGGGCGGCGGCCCGACCGGCTGAACGGGCCGGCGGGCACGGCTCGCCGTGCGGCGGCGGTTCACTCCGCGTGCATCGCCTCGAACATCGAAGCCAGCAGCGGCAGCGCGGCGTTCGGGTCATCTCCCGGATCGAGCCGCCAGCCGCCGTACCGCGTGACCGCGCGCACCGCCGCGGCGGCGGGCGCTTCGAGCGCCGTCCCATCCGACATCGTGGCTGTCAGCTCAGCCTCGAGCGCGTCGGCCGGGATCGTCTCGAGCGATGGGCCCCGGTCCCCGCGCCGCACGATACACATCCCGGCGCTCGGCGCGAGCGGCAGCTCCGGCAGCGCCTTCATGGCGCGCGTGCTGACGACGACCCGCTGGACCCCCGCGCCGCCCATGGCATCCACTTCTTCCGCGCCCAGCTCGGCGAAGTGGCGGCGCGCCCCCGGCTGCAGGTGGATGTGGCCCGGCATCCCCCAGACGCGCAGCTGCGGCCGCAGTTGAATGAAAACGGCCTCGTCCGCAAGCACGCGGTAGCCGTGCCGGCCCGCCAGGTACGCCAGCGTGCTCTTGCCCGCGCCCACCTCACCCGCCAGGACCAGTGTGGCCCGGTCGCGTGAGATCGCGGCCGCGGGGATCGGCTGCCGGTCGTAGCGACGGAGCAGCGCGATCGTTGCGACCTCGAGCACGCGGTGCCGCACGTGCGCCCGCTCGGCGATCAGCGCCGGCGTCAGCCAGGCCGTCGCATCGCCGCGGGCCGCATCGGCGATCACGACGCTGCCGCGCGTGCGCAGCACGAGCCGGTCCGGATCCGGCTCGTAACGCACGATTTCCGGGTGCCGGACGCCACCCTCATCGCCGGCCTCGACCCAGATCCGGAACGTGACCTGCGCGTCCGCGACGAGCTGCGGCAGCTGGTCCAGCACGCGCCAGGCGCCGAACGCGTCCTCGATGATCGACAGCACATCAGGATCCGTGGTCTCGAACGCGACCGGGATGCCGAGCACGGGGATGCTCGTACCGTGGCCGGGCGCCGTGCGCCGCATGTCCGGATTGCGCTGCAGCGGCTGTGGGTTCATGACGTTGAAGGCTCTCCGTCGTCGGAGGGACCGGGCAGTGGCCGGCGGGTGAAGGCGCCGCGCGTGCGCGCGTCGACGACGAGGGCCTGGGCCAGGGACTCGAGCGCGTTGCGCGCCTGCCGCATGCCCCACCGGTACATGCGACGGTAGCCGAATACGCCACCGGACACGCCGAGGGCGCCGGCACCGATGGCCGGTGCCAGGACGACGGCCGCCGCCGCACCGCCGAAGATGCCGAGCGCCGCGGCCAGGATCGAACCGGCCCCCGCACCGAGCAGTCCGCTGACCGACCCGGTCGCCCCGGTCAGGACGGAGCCCAGCATCAGGTTCAGCCGCCGGCGGGTCAGAGGTGCACGCAGCACGATGTCGCACGTGCCCGCTTCCGCACCGGCCCGCAGCGTGATGAAGATCTGCTTCACATCACCCAGGTTGAGTTCCGATGTGAACCCGGACCCGGGTGCCAGCGATGCATCGTGGGCAAACACGAGGACGCCATCGATGAACGTGTCGCGGCCGCGCGTGTCGATCAGGCTGAGCCCGAACGGCGGATTCGGGAACAGCCGCTGCATCGCCTCGTACACGGCCTCGGGCGTGGCCGCGATCGTGCGGCCGACCTCGACCGCGTCGGGAGGATCCCCCAGGAAGCGCTCGGCCAGGCGGTCCATGCGTCCGCCGTGACCGGGCCGGATCGCGGCGTCCGCCTCGGTCTCCGCCAGTGCCAGTTGCAGGTACTCCTCGCCGATGCCGGCCTCGATCGCGGCCGCCCGCACGTCGCTGACCTGCACGCCTTCGGTGTCGACCGGCTCCGCGCCGGCGGCGGCCAGCCGGACACGCTTCTCCTGCCGCTCGGCCGCCGCGGCCTGCAGCTCTGCGGCGCGACGCCAGATCCGTTCGGCCTGCTGTTGCGTGATCCGTCGATCGGCTTCGTTGCTCATCGGGGCGCGTGCTTCGGCTCAGAGCGTGTGCAGGAAGCGCAGCAGGGCGGTGCGTTCCGCGGCGCCCAGCTCACTGTACGTGCGGCGAGCGTTCGCCGCTTCACCGTCGTGCACGAGGATGGCCTGCTCGACGGTCGTGGCGCGACCGTCGTGCATGAAGCGCGGCCGGTAGCGTAACCCCCAGAGCCGGGCTGTCAGCCACTCCGACGGACCGGCCTCGCCGCCGCATACGCTGGCCAGGTCCGGACCCATGTCGTGCAGCAGCAGGTCCGAGTAGAGGCGGACCGGCTGGCGGGCCAGCGCGGGCGTCGCGCCCGCGGCCGTGCGCATCTCCGGCACGTGACAGGCCGCACAGCCTGCGTCGTGGAACACGCGTTCGCCGCGCGCGGTCGTGTCTGCCATCGCGGTTGATTGTGCGCCCAGCGGTGGGACGGGCGCGAGGTATCGCACGTAATCCGTCAGCAGCGCGATGCCGTTTGCCTCGATCTCCGGCTCGCCCAGCGGATCCACCCCGTCCGGCAGGGGCGCACCGTTCACGGTCTCCTCGATGGGGTTCGTCGGCGTGGTGAGGCCCAGCTCGAAGCGCAGGGCGGTGTCGACGAAATCCGCGATCGTGGTCAGCTCGCCTTTTCGACCGATCCGTCCGGCGGCATCGCCCACGCGTGCGACACGGCCGGAGATCCCATCGCCATCTGCGTCATCCGGGTCCGCACGGCTCGCGATGTCGGCGTCCGCGATCGCTTCCACCAGCCCCAGCCCGTACAGCGGCGGCGCCGTCACGCGGGCCTGCCCGTTGGCCCGTGCGGGGATCGATTCCCTCAGGATCCCGTGGCGCGCCAGCATCGGCGTCGCGCGCTGCTGGATGTTGTCGCCGCCTTCGGCCACCAGCGGATCGCACCGGCCGTCTTCCCAGCGCGTGGCTTTCACGACCAGCGTCGTGAACCCACCCCCGCCGATGACGGGCACGTCGTGGCAGCCGCTGCAGCGCACTTCGTTGTACAGGGGTCCCAGCCCCTCATCCGGCGTTGCCTCGCGCTCGAACACCGCGCGACCGAGCAGGAACCGGCCGAGCGCGGCCTCGTCCAGTCCGGGCAGCGCGTCGCCGGGCTCCGTGGCCGGCGGCGCATCCGTCGCGCACGCACCGGCCAGCCAGATCGCCGCCGGCAGCAGCGCGTTCAGCGCACGGATACGGCGGCCGCGTCGCTGCCGGCCGCTGCGATCAGCGTGCGCGCGCGATCCAGCGCCCCGCGCAGCACGTCTCCATTGAGGGTCCATTCGGCTTGCTCCAGAAGATGCAGGACGAGCAGGGGCGGCAGCGGCTGCAAGGGTGCGCGTCGCGCGACGACGGCCTCGACGAGCCGTTCGACGGCGGCACTTCGAAGTTCCTCGCGGGCCTCCGCAGTCATGCCCCCGGCGTCGCCCGCGCTGGCCGTGAGCAGATCGGCCGCCGCGCGAACGCGCGTGCGGAAATCGGCCTCGATCGCCGCCCGCGTCGGCTCCGACACGCGCACGCCCCGCCGCTCCGCGTCGGCGGCCGTCAGGTGCCGCGCGAGTACGGCGCCCACGAAGCCCTGCAGGACGCCGTCGTCTGCGCCGATCATGCGCCGGCGATCCGGCACGGAGAGGAAGGCCAGACTCAGCGCGAGATCGCCTGCGGTCAGACTGCCTTCCGACCATACGACCAGCGAGTCCTGTCGCGCCGCGGAGCGCCACGGCTCGCGGGCCAGCGCACGCACGGTCGCGAGCGCGCCCGGGACCAGTGTCGGTTTCGCGCGGTCCAGAAGCAGCTCCGCCGTCACGGAGTCGGCGCGCGCGTGCACATCCGCCCGTACCAGGTCCAGAAGCCGGGCCCGCCACTCGCCGTCGAGCCGGGGTCGGTAGAGGATATGGTAGCCGAATTCGCTTTCGACGACAGGACCGAACGCGCCAGGCGTCAGTGCCGCCGCGGCGGCGGCCAGCGGGTCCGGCAGTTCGCCGGGCTGCACGATGCCGATCACACCGGCGTTCTCGCGCGCGGCCTCGTCCTCGTTCTCGGCGTTGGCCTCGGCCCACGTGCCGCCACTCGCCAGCCGGCTGCGGATGCGCTCGGCGGCCAGGCGCTGGAGTTCCCGCTCCGCGGGCCGCGTCCCCGGGTCCGCGCGTCGCAGGATGTGGGCGATGAGAAGCGCGCGATCGGATCGCTCGAGGCGCTGCACTTCCGCGCTGATGCGGGACGGCAGGTCGGGGTACCGGGCGAGGCGATCCGCCGCGATCAGGCTGTCGCGCAGCGATTCGGCCATCGCGAGCTGCCAGACATCGCCGGCCAGGGAATCGCCGGCCATGAGCCGGGCGTGCAGCGCGTGCATCTCCAGCCAGTGCGCCGCCAGTTCCTCGGCCACATCCGTCTCGATCGGGAGCGGCTGCCCGAGCACGAGCCACCGCGCCACCGTGCCCGCCGTGAGCGTCCGGCTCTCGAACCGCGCGATGACCGGATCCGGCACAGGCGCAGGGCGCGCGCAGCCCATCGTGGCGAGCAGGAGCGCCGCGACGCCGAGCGACGCCCGGCCGGGGGCCGCTGCCCGGCCATACCCGGCCGGTTTGCCGTGCGGCCTGAGCGTTCGAGTCAGCGTCGAGTGGGCGGCCGCCCGTTCTTGCGGGCGAGCGTGGCGTGCGCGCATGCCGCCATGATCGCACGTGGCCCGCGCATCAGCCAGCCGGGCGGGGCTGAGAGACGAGGCGGCGTGGCTGGAGGGAATGCGCCGCCCCGGCCCGCGGCGACGGCGTGCGCTCGCCGTGCACTGCCCGCGGACCGGGACGGCCGGACGTCAGGATCTGACCTGGATGTTCCCCGACGTCACCGGATGCGTGCGCGCGTCCCCGGCGGGCCAGATCTGCGCGGCACAGTACTCGGCCGACGTGATGATGCCGCCGCCACCCTCGAACCCCAGGAACGTCGAGCGGTCGACCGCGTTCGCGCCTTCGCCGCCGTCCAGCACGCGGAACCAGACGTCCTTGCCCACAGCGAAGATGCCGCCCTGCCACGCCGGGTCTTCCGACATGTTCGCCGTGATCACGCCGCCGATCCATGCGCGCCCGTTCACCGCATCGAACGTCACGCATGTGACCTTGCCGTGGAACTCGATCAGCAGCCCGTTGAGAATCACGCTCTGCCGGAACTGGCCGGCGGCGCTGCCGTCCGCGTGCGCGACCGCTCCGAACGCGAATTTGATGTCCAGCACGCCGGACAGGAGGTAGTGCCCGCCCCCGTTCGTCGAAGCGACGACACGACTCGCACCCATGTTGAACGCCGGGTCCGGAACGGGCGCGGTTATGGCGTCGCACGCCGGCAGCAGCGCGGTCGCGGCGATCAGCAGGATCCCTGCCTGGTTTCTCATGAAAGCTCCTCTTCTGTCCCTGCGCGCCCGGCCTCGGGCCACGGGTTGCGGACCCGGCCGGGGCCTCGCGTGTCCGGCCCAACGTATGCCGTGGCCCCGCGCGTGTATTGAACCGCCTTGTCAGACGTTGTATCAGGGATCGATGGAGCGCTGACAAACGACTCGCCATGAAACGAAAGCACGTCCCTGTGACGATGGGCTCCGCGCGGTTCCGCAGCGCGGAATGCACCGGTTGCGTCGTGACGGAAGCCTGGTTCCCGCCCCACGCGCGGCTGCCCCTGCACACGCACGAGCGGCCGATCCTGGCCGTCACGCTGGAGGGGTTCATCGAGTCGTCGATCCTCGATCGCACCCTCCCCGCTTCGCCCGCGAGTGTGTGGACCGAGCCCGTCGCCGAGCGCCACGCCAACACGGTCGGTCGCGACGGCGCCCGCGTGATCGTGCTTCAGCCGGACCCGAACGACGACGACGTGTTCACGCCCTTCCGTGATCTTCTCGATGGCGTGCAGTTGACTCGCCATGCCGGCATCGCAGCGGACGCGGGGCGCATGGTGGGTGAACTGGACCTCGCGGACGGCGTTTCGCGCCTTGCTCTGGACGGACTCGTGTTGACCGTGCTCGCCGCCGGCGCGCGCGCCTTCGCGGCGGGACCCCACCACACAAAGCCGCCCCGCTGGCTGCTCCACGCCCGCGACCTGCTGCACGCGCGGTTCCGCGAGGGTGTCCAGTTGCGCGACATCGCGACCACCGTCGGCGTCCAGCCCGCGCACTTCGCGCACGCCTTCCGGCGTCACTTCCGCTGCACGCCCGGCGAATACGTGCGCGGTCTGCGCGTGCGCTGGGCCGCCGACCGCCTCGCCACGACCGACACGCCCATCAGTCGCATCGCGATCGCGGCCGGGTACAGCGACCAGAGCCACCTTTCGCGCGAATTCCGCCGCCGCATGGGCATGACGCCGGGCGCCTACCGCCGGGCGGCCGTCAGGCCACGGTCCTGATCGCACTCGGACGTCAAGCAGCCGCGAACGCACCGGGCCGCGCTCGCCATGAACGGCGCGGATTTGACCGTGCAGCCGATCGGGACCATCGTGGACCGTGCCCCGGGACTACGGAGGCGATGTGCATCCCAGGCCAGTGCTCTTCCTCGCGTTCGCGGACGACCGGGTCCATGCCGGCAACGCGCTGCGCAACCTGCCGGAAGAGGCCCGTGCGCTGGACCGCGCGCTGAACACACCCGAGGCGCTGTGGGACGTCGTCCTCAAGCAGAACACGACGCTCGACACGCTCCTCGATGTGTTCCAGGACGCGCGCTACCGGGACCGCATCGTGACGTTCCACTTCGCCGGTCACGCGGGCAGCTATGAACTTCTCTTCGAATCGCGCGACGGCGCTCCCGTGCGCGCGCACGCCGGCGGGCTCGCCGACATCCTGGCGGCTCAGCACGCGCTGAAGCTCGTCTTCCTCAACGGCTGCTCGACGCTCGGCCACGTCGAAGGGCTGCTCGAGGCCGGCGTGCCCGCCGTGATCGCGACATCGACCGCGATCGACGATGCGGTCGCCACCGAAGTCGCCACGCGCTTCTACGGGCTGCTGGCTGCGGGCGCCAGCGTCGGGCTTGCTTACGGACAGGCCGCGGCGTCGGTCCGGACCCGGCGAGGAACCAAACCGCGCGACGTGTACCGGCGCGACGCGCACGTGCTCGCGGACCACTGGCCATGGGCCCTGCACATCCGCGAGGGCGCGGAGGCCGCAGCGTGGAATCTGGGCGACGCCTCCGGCGATCCGACGTTCCCGCTGCCGCCGCTGCCGGCGCGGGATCTGCCCGAACGGCCGTTCCGCTACCTCGACTGGTTCCACGCGCAGCACGCCGAGCTGTTCTTCGGCCGCGGCGCCGCCATCCGTGAGCTGTACGAGCGTGTCACGAGCCCCGAATCCGCATCGGTCATTCTGCTTTACGGCCAGTCCGGCGTCGGCAAGTCGTCGCTGCTCGCCGCTGGACTGATCCCCCGGCTCGAGGCGACGCACACCACGCGTTATGCGCGTCGTGACGCGGACCTCGGTCTGGCTGGCAGCCTGCGCCGCGCGCTCGACGCTGCGCCCGGTGCGTCGATCCCCGACGCCTGGGCCACGCTCGAGCGTGACGCGGGCCGCCCGCTGATCCTGATCCTGGACCAGGTCGAGGAGGCCTGGGCGGGCGGCGTGGACGGCGATCCCCGCGAAGTCGCCGATTTCACAGCGGCTCTCGCCGAGACGTTCGGCGCGCGTGCCCGTCGCCCGCAGGGGCGGCTGATCCTGGGCTTCCGCAAGGAATGGTACGCCGAGATCGATGCACAGCTCGCGCAGCACGAGCTGCCGCGCAGCCGGGTGTTCCTCCAGCGGCTCGACCGCGCCGGCATCATCGAGGCCGTGAGCGGCCTCACGCGCCGCCAACGGCTGGTCGGGCAGTACGGCCTCACGATCGACGATGCGCTGCCCGGCATCATCGCCGATGATCTGTTGGAGGACCGCGATTCACCGATCGCGCCCACCGTGCAGGTCCTGCTCTCGAAGATGTGGGACCACGCCCGCCAGACGAGCCCGAGCGCGCCCGCCTTCACGCTCCCGCTCTACCGGGACCTGAAGCGCGACGGCATCCTGCTGGGCGATTTCCTCGATCAGCAGCTCGAGGCGATCGCGACCGCGCAGCCCGAGGCCACCGCCAGCGGCTTCGTGCTCGATTTCCTCGCGTTCTTCGCATCCGATCTCGGCACGGCCATCGCCCGATCTGGTGACGAACTCGACGCGCGCTACGCGCACCGGCGCGACACGCTGCCCGCACTGCTCGACACGTGCAGGAAGTCTTTCCTGCTCGTCGAATCGGGCGAGGAGCAGGCCGGTGGACGGGCGTTCAGACTGGCGCACGATACGCTCGCGCCGCTGGTCCGGCGCCGGTTCGAGGAATCCGATGCTCCGGGCCAGCGCGCACGCCGGATCCTGGAGAGTCGTGCCGCCGGCTGGACGGGCGGGCGCGCCGGCGATGTTCTCGATGACGCGGACCTCGTCGCAGTCGAGGCCGGCCGCGACGGAATGCGGGCGTGGAGCGTGGATGAAGCCCGGCTGATCGAGGCCAGCCGGAAGCAGGCCGCGCGGAAGGCTCGTTCCCGGCGGATCTGGAAGGCGGCCGGTGTCGGCGCCGCCGTGCTGATCCTCGGGCTCGCAGCCGCGACGACGGTCACAGCCATCTTCGCCAATCGTGATGCGGACCGCGTGCGTATGTTGTCGGTTGTAGGGCTGGCATCAAGTCAGGACGATCCGCTGCTTGCGGGGCTACTTATGGCCGAACTGCAGCCTTCGCGTGTCCCGGTGACAGCCGTCGCTACGATTGCGTCGGTAGCCCAACGGCTCGCACCGGTGATCGTGCTCGAAGGTCACACTGACGCAGTGATGAGTGCCGCATTCAGGTCGGACGGCGCACTTATCGTCACCGCTTCCGCTGACGGCATCGTGCGCGTCTTTAACGCCAACGGATCCGGCGATCCTGTCGAGCTCAAAGGGCACTCGGAGCCAGTCGTGAGTGCCGCATTCAGCCCTGACGGGACGCGCATAGTCACCGCCTCGAGCGACCGTACTGCGCGCGTCTTCAACGCGGATGGATCCGGCATCCCGGTAGAACTCGACGGGCACAGAGGGCCGGTCGTCAGTGCGGCATTCAGCCCCGATGGGACCCGCGTCGTCACCGCCTCGAGCGACCGTATTGTGCGCGTCTTCAACGCGGATGGGTCCGGCAACCCGGTCGAGCTCGATGGGCACAGGGGCGTCGTCCGCAGTGCGGCATTCAGCCCGGATGGGGCGCGCATCGTCACCGCCTCCTTCGACAGCACCGCGCGAGTGTTCAACGCTGATGGATCCGGCAACCCTGTCGTGCTCTACGGCCACACGGGCAGCGTCGAGAACGCGGCATTCAGCCCAGACGGGGCCCGCATCGTCACCGCCTCTTTCGACAGCACCGCGCGGATCTTCAGTGCCGATGGATCCGGCGTCCCTGTCGTGCTCTACGGCCACACGGGCAAAGTCGAGAACGCGGCGTTCAACCGGAATGGTAGCCACATTGTTACCGCTTCCGCCGATGGCACCGCGCGTGTGTTCAACGCTGATGGATCCGGCGATCCCGTCATACTCGAAGGTCATACTGACGTCGTCGAGAGCGCGGTATTCAGCCCGGACGGAACCCGGGTCATTACCGCGTCGAGCGACCGCACAGCCCGTCTCTTCAACGCCGATGGATCAGGCGCCCCTGTCGTGCTTGAGGGGCACACCGCCGAGGTTGGGAGTGCAGCATTCAGTCCGGACGGTACCCGCATCGTCACCGCCTCCCTGGACGGCACGGCGCGTCTGTTCAGCGTCGACCGCTTTGGCGAGCCTATCGTGCTCGAAGGGGATATGGGCCCTCTTCACAGCGCGGCGTTCAGTCCGGATGGGACACTGGTTGTCGCCGCATCCAGCGACAGCACCGTACGGGTCTTCAATGCAGACGGTTCCGGTGAGCCGGGCGTGCTGAAAGGTCACACGGGCATCGTCAGAAGTGCGATTTTTTCGCCGGATGGGCTTCGGATCATCACTGCTTCCAGCGACAGTACAGCACGGGTCTTCAGCGCCGACGGGTCCGGCGAGCCCGCCGTGCTCGCGGTACATGGGGCCGCAGTGATGAGTGCGGCATTGAGCCCGGGCGGGAACCGCGTTGTTACCGCCTCATTCGATCGCACGGCACGTGTTTTCAACGCCGACGGCTCGGATACTCCTGTCGTGCTCCATCGGCATACTAGCCCCGTTGTAAGTGCCACATTCAGCCCGGACGGAAGCCGCATCGTCACGGCTTCCTATGACGGCAAAGCGCGTGTGTTCAACGCCGATGGATCCGGCGAGCCAATCGTGCTCGAAGGGCACGGGGACCCCGTTGTGAGTGCGGCATTCAGCCCGGACGGAAGCCGCATCGTCACCGCTTCCTACGACCGTACAGCGCGCGTCTTCAACGCCGATGGGTCCGGCCAGACCGTTCTGTTGGAGCACACGGACCTTGTCCAGAGAGCGGTATTCAGCTCGGACGGAAATCGCATTTCCACCGCCTCCTATGATGGCATAGCACGCGTGTTCAACGCCGATGGATCCGGCGAGCCAATCGTGCTCGAAGGGCACGGGGACCCCGTTGTGAGTGTGGACTTCGATGCGGACGGGACGCGCATCGTCACCGCTTCCTTCGACGGCACAGCCCGCGTCTGGCGCATCACGATTGGTGACCTTCTCGACTACATCCGCTCGGCCGTCGCCGCCAACTGCCTGAAGCCCGCCGACCGCGTCCGCCTGCTCGCAGAGGACGAACGCGAAGCCCGCCGGACCTGGGAAGCCTGCGAGCGGCGGAACGACCGCACCCCGGCCCCGGCGAACTGAACAGCGCCACGACGCCGCAGGCGGGCGCAGGCGAAAACCTGCGGCCCGCCACAAGACGATTGACCCCGGGCCGGAACCGAACGAACGTGCACCGGGCCGCGCGCCCCACCGGCGCGCCCCCGTCACCCCGGCACCCCGGAGCGAGACCCATGCGGTGGTCGCCCGAGAAGCAGGCCCGCGTGCTCGGCACGCTGGACACCGTCGAACGATCGGTCGTCAGCTTCTGGAAGATCCTGCTCTGGTTGCTGCTGATCGGACTGGTCGCGGTGGTCGTGGTCGTCTTCGCCAGGAAACAGCCGGGCGGCAACACGCAGGGCGAGTACTACTACTTCGCCGTCGCGGCGCTGCTCATCGGCGGCTGGATCGTCGCACAGCTGGCAAAGCTGCGCGTACGGGAGGACCGCGGCCGCGACACGCGCCCGGACCGCTGGCCCGACATGCGCGTGCGCACCGACACCTCGGCCGGACCGCTCGACGATGGTACCGGCTACCAGCGATCCTGGCGGTTGCAGGTGGGCGCTGACCCGGACACCGACGCGCCACCCGAGTCCAACAAGAGCTTCACGTTCAGCCACGGCCTCGAGATCCCGCTCGCGTCCCTGCCGTCCGACGTATTGCCGGACGACGATACGCTCGGCGCGATCGCCGCCGGCCTCGCCGCCGGCGCCTCCCTCGACGAACTCTGCGCCGTCACCCAGCCCGCGTACCGCAACTGGGGCGCGATGGCGCAGGGCGCCTACCGCGTCCTCATAGAGATGAAGCTGGCCGAGCGGAAGTTGCGGTGAGCCCGATGAACGGCCCCGGGTAGCCGCCGCACGCGATCTCGCAGCGGTGTGACCTGCATCTGCCTGTGGAACTTCAGCTCACGCCAGGCCGCATCAGCCGCAGCATCAGCACGGCCGCGCGCTTGGCCTGCATGGCGAGCGTGGGCAGCAGGATCCACTCGTCGACAGTATGGTCGTTCCCGCCGCCCGGGCCGAGTCCGTCGATGGCCATGTCCACGAGGCCCGTCGTGAAGGACACGTCGGCCGCGCCCGCGTTGCGCGGATCGACAGGGCTGACGGGCCCGTAGCCCAGATCGCGGCTGACCTGGTCGAACAGCGTGAGCAGCCGGGCATTGCCCGGACTGGGCGCGAGGGGTGGATAGCCTTCATCGAACGTGAGTGTCGCGCCCGTGCCCGGCAGGTTCTGCGCGGCGACGAACGCCATCCGGGCGCGTGCCCGCTCGAGCTGTTCGAGGGTGATCGTGCGCAGATCGCCGGTCACTGTCGCCTTCTCCGCCACCACATTGCTCTTGCCTGCGGCCGTACCCCCGCTGGCCGGGACGTCGTACGCAACATCGGTCCCGCCAACGATCACGCCCGGGTTGAACGTCAGGTTGGGCTCGCCGCCCAGCACACGGTGCCACTCGGTCAGGATGCGCGCCGCTTCGTAAATCGCGCCGGAGCCGACGCCGGGCTGGAAGAGCTGCGACGAGTGGGCCGGCGTTCCCGTCACGTCGAGTCGCCAGCCGGTCGAGCCGCGGCGCGCGACGACGGCCGTCTTCGGATCGCTGTCCCCGTTCTCGAACGCGATCGCGATGTCGGCGTCACGCGCGGCCTCGACGAGCGCGGCCTTGGAGAGATCGAGCGGGGAGCCGCTACGCTCCTCATCGCCGGTCATCACAATCGTGATGCGCATGCCTGCCAGTGCGCCGGTCCGGCGGAGCGCGCGCAGCGCTTCGACGATCACGACGTTGCCGCCTTTCATGTCGACGACGCCGGGGCCTGTTGCCGTCGAGTCGGATGTGCGGGTGAAGCGCTGGAACGGGCTGCCCGGCTCGAAAACGGTGTCCAGGTGCCCGATGAGCAGCAGGTGCGGTCCTGTCGCGTCCGCCGGGGCGTGCCGCGCAACGAGGTGACCGGCCCGTGCGAACGCGGTGCCGTCCGTCAACTCGACCTGAAAGCCGATCTGCGCCAGCTCGTCGGCCAGCACGCGTCCCACTTCGCGCACACCGGCCAGGTTCATGGTGCCGCTGTTCATGTTGACGATGCGCTCGAGCAGCGCGATGGCCTCATCGGCGCGCGCATCGATCGCGCGTGCGACAGTTGCCTCACGATCCGTCAGCCGCTGTGCCTGCAGTGGGCCCGTGGCGGTGATCAGCAGCAGCGCCGCGCACGCCGCGGCGCACGCACGTCTCATCCCCGGTCGAGCGTCAGCACGTCCACCTTCGGCATGACTCCGCATCTTCGTTCCCCGGCCTGGTGATCCCGTCCCTCGAGCCGAAGATGCGACTCGCGCGTGTCTGCCTCAAGCGCCCGCGCGTGCCGGGGCCGCCGGCTGGGCCGAAGCGACTGCGGCCGGCACGCCCGGCCCCGACCCCGACCCGCTCCCGCCTTCCTCGCCCTCGCCCGGCGCGCCCGCCCGCGGGACGAGTCCGCTCGAGCCGGCCATGCCCAGGATGCCGGGCAGGTTGATCGAGTCGACCAGGCTGGACGGCACGACCATCAGCGAGCCGCGCTTGACGATGCTCTCGTACAGCATGTTCATGGCGCGCAGGTTGAGCGCGGTCGGGTGATCGCGGTAGCTGTCGGCCGCCTCCACGAACTTCGCGGCGATCTCGGTCTCGGCCGTGCCCAGGATGATGCGGGCCTGCCGCTCCCGTTCGGCCTGCGCCTGTCGCGACATCGCGTCCTCCAGGGCCGGCGGGATGATCACATCGCGGATCTCGACCGACTGCACGCGGATCCCCCACGTCTTCATCTTCTCTTCGAGCGCATCCCGCAGCCCGTGGCCCAGCTCGACACGTGAGACGATGAGTTCCGCCAGGTCGTGCTTGCCGATCGCATCCCGCAGTGCGGTCTGTGCCGACAGGATCACCGCTTCATCGTAGTCCTGCACCTCGAGCGCGGCACGCTCCGCGTCATACACGATCCAGAACGCGATCGCATCGACGTTCACGGGCACCGTATCACGCGTCAGGCACGACTCGGCGCCGAATGCCGTCGTGCGGATGCGCTGGTCGATGTGGTAGCTCACACGATCGATCATGGGCACGACGGTGAAGTAGCCCGGGCCGCGCAGACCGCGGTAGCGGCCGAGCCGCATCAGCACCGCCTTCTCCCACTGGTCCGTGTACTTGATCGACGACGCCAGGAAGAGCCCGACGGCACCGGCGGCGACGCCGGCCAGCGGCAGCGCGAGCCCCGCGGCCATGAGCGCGGCGCCGAGCCCGACCGCGACCACCAGCCCGACGATCAACGCGACGAACGGGTACCGCGTGTCGTTCGGCATGTTTCTGGACATGTTCCCTCCTTCGAGGAACGGCCGGCAAAGCGCCAGCACGATATCGATTCAACGGATGCGGACCTCACCCCCCGGCTCGCCCCTCTGACCGGTGGTCCCGGTCTCTCCGGACAAGCGGTCGCGGCCCCATGCGCGCAGCGACGGCCGGATGACCTGGCCGGATGCACGGCCGACCGGCTCCGGCAGTCGCACGTGGCCCAGCTCGATGGGCAGCGCGACACGCACGAGCACCGTCAGCACGAACAGGCCGAGCGCCCAGATCCCGGCCGTGACCAGCAGCTCGACCCACGTGGGCGTGTACTCGACGATCTCGCCCAGCGGCGATGGCACGAAGCCGGGGATGACCAGGCCGAGGCCCTTTTCGATCCAGATCGACACGAACAGCACGCCGCACGCGACCATGAGCGTGCGCGGGTTGCGGCGCAGCGGGTGGATCGTGAGTGCGACAGTGGCGAGCACGTTCAGGCCGATGGCCAGCCAGATCCACGGGACCAGCGCGTTGTGTCCATCCAGACCGAAGAACAGGTAGCGCGCGTTCACGCCGTGATGCGTCGGCGAGTAGAATTTGTAGAACAGCTCCGAGCCCAGCATGATCAGGTTGATCTGTGCCGCGGCCGTCGTGATCAGCGCCAGCTTGGTGAACGCGCCATCCTCGATCCAGTACTCGGTCTGCGTACGAATGAACCACAGCAGCAGGATCACGAACGCGGGCCCGGCCGTGAAGGCCGACGCCAGAAAGCGCGGTCCCAGCAGCGCCGTGTTCCAGAACGGCCGGGCCGGCAGCCCGGCCAGCAGGAACGCCGTCACCAGGTGGATGCTCACCGCCCAGATCACCGCGACGTACATCCACGGCAGGTACTTGCCCTTGTCCGGCGCGCGGCCCGTGAAGCGGCTGTAGAGGATGTAGAACGGGATGAACAGGTTGAGCGCCAGGTAGCCCTGCAACACGATGACGTCCCATGCCAGCAGCGAACTCGGCCAGTTCAGCGAGCCGATGATCGGGAGCAGGTGCCAGCCGCCCACGGGGTTGCCGACATCTACGACCACGAACAGCAGACACATCACCAGCGCGGCGATCGCCACGGCCTCCGCCATCAGCACGGCCCGGCCGAACTCGACGTCCTTCAGCACGTACGCGGGCAGCACCAGCATCATGGCTGCCGCGGCGACGCCGACCAGGAACGTGAAGTTGGAGATGTACAGACCCCAGCTCACGTGATCGTTCATGCCGGTCACGGCCAGACCATCGCGCAGCTGCACGAAGTACGCGTAGCCGCCGGCCAGGATGATCGCGGTGAGCACGCCCATCCACACGTGGTAGCGCCGCCCGCCGCTCGTCGCGGAGTCGAGTGCCGTCAGCAGGAACGCCTTCAGATGCATGACCGCCTCCCGGGTCCGCCGGTCGCGCGCCGCCGCGGAGCGGCGCCGTCTCGACGCGCGCCGCGCCTCAGTCCGTGAAGTACCAGAACCGTGGCTCCGTCTTCAGGTCTTCCTTCAGGCGGAAGACGTTCTTGTGCTCGAGCACCCAGCGGATCTCCGAGTCGGGATCGAGCAGGTTGCCGAAGACGCGTGCGCCGGTCGGGCACGCCTCCGCGCATGCCGGCAGCCGGCCCTCGCGCGTCCGCTGGATGCAGAACGTGCACTTCTCGACGCAGCCCTTCCGGCGCGCCCGGTTGCCGAGGTAGTGCTGGTTCGGGTTCAGCTCGTCGGCCGGCACCTCCGGCTCGCCCCAGTTGAAGCGCCGCGCCCAGTACGGGCACGCCGCCATGCAGTACCGGCAGCCGATGCACCAGTCGTAGTCGACGACCGTGATGCCGTCCGGTTCCTGCCATGTCGCACCCACCGGACAGACCTTCACACACGGCGGGTTCGCGCACTGGAAGCACTGCGTGCCCAGGTAGAAGTGACCTTCGGCCGGCACATCGTGCTGGAACGTCGCGTCGGCGTGGTCCAGGTCGATGACGCCTTCCTCCATCTCGAAGATGCGGATGTACTGGGTCTCGGCGTGCCGGTCGAGGTTGTTCTCGTTGATGCACGCCTCGACGCAGCTGCGGAAGCCCTTGCACTTCGAGATGTTGAACGCGTAGCCGAAGATGACGCCGGGCTGGGCCGGCGCACCGCTGATCTCGACGTTCGCGCCGCGCCGCAATTCGGACAGTCGCTCCAGACGCCCGATCGTCTCCGCCCGCTCCTCATCCGTCATGACGCGGTAGTTGCGCTTGATCTGTTCCTGCCAGGCCAGCCGGCGCAGTTCCTTCTCTTCCTCCGTCGCCGCGCTGACCGGCGCGCATGCTGCCGCGGCCTGTGTGCCTGCCGCGACGACGCCCAGCAGCGCGCGCAGCGCGTCACGCCGGCCCAGCGGCTTGTCCTGCAGCCGGCCCGGGTCCGTGCCTTTCGTGCCGCAGCCCGAACCGCAACCGCCGGCGTTCTCTCCTTCGCCGAGGGCCGCGTCGGCCGCGACGTAGCGGAGCACGTCCGCGAACGTCATTTCCCGTTCGGTACGCATGGTCATCGACTCCCGGGCCGGTGCAGGCGAGGTGGCCGGAACGGCGTGCGCGGCTGGAGCGCCGGCGCGTGCGGGTCGTGGCAGTCCGCACACGTCATGACGACGCGCCGGCCCTGCCACCCGTCCAGCCGCTTGCCGTGCGCGCCGGCCGCCCACCCGTCGACCTGATCGAAATGGCACTGCGCGCACACGCGGTACGCATGGTCCAGTGAGGCGCGCTCGCCGCTGCGCAGCGCGAGTTCGTCGACGTTGTCGGGTGAATGACACGTCGAGCATGTCGCACCCGTCTCGTCGGGGTGCACGACACGCAGATCGGCGTGCGCGTCCGGTGTGCGCTCGTCGCGCAGCACCAGGCTCCGGCCCGCGTGGCAGGACGTGCACGGGTACTGGTTCAGATCGGGTGCGCGCGTGCGCAGCTGCAGCGGCAGTGCGATCGTGCCGAATCGGCGCACGTGCCCACGCTGCGTCTCCCGTGTGCGCAGGGCGACTTCGAACGGCCGTCCGCCCGGACCGGTCCGCCCCGTGACCGGCGCGGCCTCCACACCGGCCAGCGCGCCCGGCTCCCGGCGCAGCAGCGTCGTGTCCATCGGTACGGCCGGCGGCGGCCCGTGCCCCGCATCGGCCGCGGCGGCGTCCGCCTCATGACCGGGGTCGACCTCCGCCTCGAGGCGCACGTCCGCCGGTGCCTCGTGAACGCTGCGTTCCGTGTCGAGTCCCATGCACGCGGCACCGAGCACGAGGATGCCGACCAGGCCGGCGGCCGCGAGGATCCTCCGGTCGGTCACGGTACACCCCCTGTCGTGCCGGGCGCCGCAGGTCGCGTGAACACCGCGTCCGGGTCCGCCTCGTGAACGTGGCACTGCCGGCAGTTCACCCGCTCGGGGTGCGTCGTCCGCAGTTCCTCGATCGCGCCCATGCCCGCGTGACACGCGTTGCAGTTGCCGCGCAGGTTCAACGTGTGCGGAATGGCCAGCGGCGGTCCGTCCGGCACGGGCGGGCGCAGGACCGGCCACGGTGCGGACCGCCAGTCGAGGCCGGCGCCGCGGAATGCGGGTGGCGCGCGCCCGATCGTCGCCGCGACGTGACATTGCGCACACAGATCATCGGGATTCACGCCGGGCAGCCTCGCCCCGACCACGCCGTCGGACACGGCGTGACACTGCAGACAGGCCTCCAGCTCCGGGTGCGGCGTGCGCGGCGCGTACGCGCTGAAGCGCGGGACGTAGCCGCCCCGCTCGTGACAGGTGTTGCACTCGCCGTTGCGGAACTCGCCATCCGTCAGCCCGTGCGGGACGCGCGGCGGCGCGCCCGGATACGCCCGCACGGCGCGCGACGTGGCGAGCGTGCGCGGGTGCGCGGCCCGCCGCCGGCGCAGCAGAGAACCGGTCGCCGTGCCCTCGATCCACTCGGCAGGCGGCGAAAGGAAGACCCGTGCCTCGGCCGCGATGGGTCGGGTGGCCGGAACGACGCTGGCCGGTCCTTCGGCTTCCGGCATGGTGCCGGGCGCGTCGAGTTCGCCGTCCAGCCATGTGAGGAACGCGCCCGCGCCGATGACCGCGAGCGCGATCCACGTAATGCGCACGGCCAGGGTCGGCTCGTTCGTGCGCCGGCCGGTCATGACGGACTCCGCGCAATGCGCTCGATGCGGACCGCTCCGCCCCCGGCCGGCTGTCCGGACAGCGGGTCGCACGCACCCGTTGTCAGCTGGTGCACGGGCACGCCTTCGTCGAACGCGGGCACGAACACGAGCCCGCGCGGCGGCTGTGAGCGGTAGTCGATGCGCGCTTCGATCTCGATGCTGCCCCGCCGGCTGACCAGCCGGACGCGCTCGCCATCCCGGATACCCAGCGCGCGCGCGTCCTCGCCGTTCATCTCGACGTACGCGGACGGTACGGCCCGGTGCAGCGTAGGGATGCGCCGCGTCAGCATGCCGGCGCCCGCATGCTCCAGCACATCACCGGTGCGCAGCACGTACGGGTACTCGCGGTCGGCCGCCTCCGCCGGCGGCTCGTGGGGTCGCAGCCAGATCCGTGCGCGATGGTCGGCGTGGCCGTAGAAGTCGAAGGCACCGTACTGCGCATCGGCCGCACCATCGTGCGCGACGCTGTAGCGCCACTTCGTCTCGCCGTCGTCGGTGACCGGCCACAGGCCGCCAGACACTTCACGCAGCGACGCGCGGGATGGCAGCGCTGTCCCGCCGCCGGCGTGGAACCGGCGATACTCCTCCCACGCTGCGCCCGCGTACTCGGTGCGCGACCACGGCAGCAGCGCCGCATGGCCCAGCCGGCGCGCGACCTCGATCAGCTGCCAGCCGACCGGCGTCGCCTCACCCGGCGGCGTGACCAGCGCGGCGTTGTGATCGAGCCGCCGGCTGGCATGCGCACCGATCGTCTCCTGCTCGAGCCACAGCGTCGACGGCAGCACCACGTCGGCGGCGTCCGTCGTGGGCGTCGGATACGCATCCGACA
This sequence comes from Longimicrobiales bacterium, assembly GCA_041568755.1. Taxonomy (GTDB): domain Bacteria; phylum Gemmatimonadota; class Gemmatimonadetes; order Longimicrobiales; family RSA9; genus JBFFZF01. The sequence goes on from JBFFZF010000022.1 coordinate 23,915, forward strand.
CCACGAGGAAGCACGCATCGGCCTGCAGCGCTGGTCGGTAGCGGCCCGCATCGGGCAGGCTCGTGAGCGGATCCGCCGACTGGACCCAGAGCACACGCACCGTGCCTCGCTCCACGCCCCGGAACAGTTCGACGGCGCTGCGGCCTCTGCCCGCCGGCAGCCGGTCCGCCGGCACGCTCCACAGGCCTGCCGTGCTGCCACGCGCATCGTTGTCATGGATCGAGCCATGCGGCAGTTCACCGGCCGCGCCTCCTGCGAAACGCGTCGCCGGCGTCACGCACAGCGCGCCGCTCCCGGGTGTGGCTACGCGTCCGAGGAGCAGATGGATGTTGTAGAGCGCATTGTTGAGCCACGTGCCGCGCGCCTGGCGGTTCACGCCTTCGCCCCAGACGGACAGCACGTGGAGCGAGGGATCCGCATAGAGCGATGCGAGCCAGCGGATGTCCTCCGCCCGCATGCCTGTGATCGCCTGTGCCCGCTCGGGCGCCCACGGCTCGAGGAACGAGACGAACTCCGACCACGTCGCGGCCTCACCCGCGTCGTCGATCAGCACGCGCTCATCGAGGCCGTACCCGATCGCCGTGCGTCCCCGGCGGAACGAGACGTGCCGATCGAGGAACCCGCGGTCGTGGCGCCCGCGTGCGATGATGTCGTGGCAGATCGCGTTGGCGAGCGCCAGGTGCGCGTGCGGTGCGTGCACGAGCGAGCGATCTGCCGCGTAACTCGTACGTGTCGTGCGCGTCGTGACGTCGATGATGCGGACGCCCGGACTCGATCGACGCCTCGCCAGCATGCGTGAAAACAGCACGGGCGCCGTCTCGGCCAGATTCTCGTCCCAGAGGATGAAGACGTCGGCATGCTCGATGTCTTCCGTGCAGCCGGGCGTGCCGTCCCGGCCGAACGTCGTGCGCAGGCCGGCGATCCCCGCGCCGCCGCGCAGCCGCGCTTCGCCGTCCACGTTGTCGCTGCCCAGCCCGCCCTTGAACAGCTTGCCGGCGATGTACGCGTCGGGCAGCGACCAGTCCGCCGGCCCGAACAGCCCGACCGCGTCCGGGCCGTGCTCGGCCACCGCGTCCCGCAGCCGCTGCGCGACCAGATCCAGCGCATCGGCCAGCGGGGCCCGAGTCAGTCTGCCGTTCCGCCGGACCATGGCCTGCGTGAGACGATCGCGGCCGTACAGCGCCTGCACGACGTGGTAGCCCCGAGCGCAGGCCAGGCCCGCGCTCGCCGGCGAGGCGGGATCGCCCTTCATCGCCGTGGCACGGCCGTCCTGGATCCGGACCAGCATGCCGCAGCCGACCGGACACAGCGGACACGCGGCCCGCTGCCACTCCTGCGGACGGCCGCTCGTGCCCTGCGCGGTTGCCTTGTGCACCGCCCACGCGGGCGCGGCGCCGCCCGCCGCGGCCGCGGCCAGTCCGCGCAGAAACGCTCTCCGATCGAGTGGGCTCATCGTTCGTTCATCTCAGTTGCGACGCAGCGGATTGCTCAGGTGGCACCACTGGCATGTCGTCGAATTGCGTGCGGCCAGCCGGTCCGCGGCGAATTCACGCCCGTGCGGGTTCACGCCCCAGCCGCCGGCCGCCGAGTGACAGCGCACGCAGTCGTTCTGGCGGTGACATGCCGCACATGATTCCATCCCGGTCCGTGCAGCCTGCCCGTGGCCGAGCACCCAGAGGGGCTGCGCGTTGTGGAACGCCGCGGTCATGCCCGCCTGCGCTGCGACCCCGGTGCGCGTATGGCACGCGCGGCAGAAGGTCTCCGTGCTGTGACACGACTGGCAGTCGCTGCCGCGTGTGAACACGTCGGCCGCGTGACGCTCGACGAAGTTCTCGCCGTGGAACGCTCGCGAGTCCGCACCCGCGTGACAGGCACCGCAGGTGTCCGTCGTGTGGCAGCCCGTGCACGTGAGCTGGCCCGTCACGGCGATCGCGGCGTGGCGCGTCGCGATGTCGGCGGCGTGCACGGTCCCGGTCACGTCGACACCCGGCGCCCGGCCCGGCTGCCGCGGCGGCAGCGTCGCGATCGCCGTCGCGGCCGCGCCCCGCTCGAGCTGGTGACAACCCATGCAGCCGGGCGGCGTGTGGCAGTTGGCACAGCTTTCCGGCTCCGTACGGGCGGGTCCCGCGTGTTCGATCAGCCAGGCATCGTCATGCGTCGCCGGCGTCGGGTACTCGGGCAGGCGATCCGCCGCGAGCGAGGCAACGCGCACATCGCGCGACAGCCTCGCGACATCCGGCAGACGATCGGCATTGGCATGGCACCGCTCGCAACTCTCGCGGGCATGGCACACCGTGCACGACACGCCGCCGGCATCATCCCCGTGCGCGCTCAGGAAGCCCGGCTCGTCGTGCGCCGCAGGCTGCGGGAAGCTTTCGAGCCGTTCAGCGGACAGCGCGAGGGCGCCCGTCAGAGGCACATGACAGCGGTCGCACGCGACGGCGTCCGCGAGGTGTTCGGGTGCGCGGTGCTCGTGACAGGTGATGCAGCCTTCCGGCGCGGCCACGGCCACGGGCGCGCCATCGGGGGCGTGGCACGTCCTGCATTCCGCGGGATCCCCTGCGGCCGCACTTTTCTCGTGGTGCTCGGCGTGCGCGAAGCGGAGATTCGACACGCGCGGCGCGCGGCCCTGCCATTCCACCACGTCTTCGCGCGTGCCGTCGTGGCACTCCGCACACGACGCGACCTCGGGGTATCGCTCCGCTTCGACATCGCCGGACACACTGCCATGGCAGCCTTCACAGACCGGGAACAGGCGCGCGTGCTTCTCGTGCGGGAACGGGTCCTGTGAGGCAGCGACCAGGCCCGCGCCAGCCCACGCCAGCAGCAGGAGGGCTGCGCCCAGCCCCGCGGAACGCGCGAAGGGATGCACGCGCCTCACGGCGACCCCGCCGGCAGGCCGGGCTCGCGGCCCAGCGTCCACTGCAGTCGCACATTCGCGCGGCGCTGCGTCCAGTCCAGACCCGGCACGGTCCCGCCCTCGACGTGCCTGTAGCCGGTGATGCTCGCGAAGACGCGGGCGCGTTCGCTCAGGCGAACCGACCCTTCCGCACCGACACCGAACACGGTGCCCTCGTTCAGCCGGAACTCGTACAGCCGCTGGAACGCGACGGCCTGTACCGCCAGCGTGCCCCGATCGCCGAGCAGCCGCTGGATGCCGGCCTGGCCTTCGATGCGTGCGGCGCCCACACCCGCTTCGACGCGATACGACCCGTCCAGCCGCCACGCCGCGTCCGGCAGCCAGCTCACACCGGCGCCGAGACCCCAGCCGCTCTCGCGCAGATCGAGCGGCCCGTCCGCCCCGGTATCGCCGTAGCGGCGGTACGATGTCTCGCCGCGCACGATCACGCGGCCCCGCGCACCGGCCCACGTCGCGCCCGCGTGCACCTCATCGAACCCGACCGGCGAGAACGCGCCCCAGATCGTCCACAGCTCGAAGTACGGTCGATAACGGCGAACTTCCAGGCGCGTGGCTACACGGCCCACGGGCGGCGCGCGGATGCTCAGCCTGGCCTCGTTCAGCGCGCCGGCGGCCACATCGACCTCGACACCGGCATCGATCGAGCCGCCGGCCGCGCGGAAGACACCCTCGGCCGCGGCCAATTCCGCGTACAAGCCGGTACCGTCATCGCGGAAGTCGACCTGATACGTCGCGCTGAGCGCGATGCGCGGATCCGGCCGGTAGCGGGCCTGCGCGCCCAGCAGCAGACCGGCGGCGGGCGGCGCGAGCGCCTCGATGGCCTGCAGAGCGCCGCTCGTGCGCGGCTCGTTGAGCCCGCGCACCAGGCTCCGGCCCGCGTACGCCTCGATCCACAGCGGCGCGCCCGCCTGCACCGCGCCGCTGATCCCGTCGAAGTTGTAGAAGCCAAGCCCGGAGACTTTCCACTGCCGGCCCACGCGGATCCGGCCCCAGTCGCGCTCCAGCTCGGCGAACGCGGCCATCACCTCGAACGCGTCGCTGCCCCGTGGCCACAATTCGGGCGGCCCGCTCCACGCGGTGCGCGCCCTCAACTGGCTGTACAGCCGGATCCCCTCGCCGAAGCCCCAGGCGCTCGCCTCGATGTCGTGGATGACCGGCACCGTAGAGACGCGCGCGCCGGCCTGCGTGTCGTGGCAGAACGCCGCCTCCGGGATGCAGCGCACGACGCGGCCGTCCGGCAGCTGGCGCAGCAGGTCGGTCCCTTCCACGTCGGTCGCGGCGATGCTGTCGCGCACGAGCGGTCGCAGCTCGATGTAGCGGATGCTCGTGGAGCCGTTCACACGAACGGATTGCGCCTCCGCCGGCGGTGCCGCGATCGCGGCACCCAGCGCGAGCAGGACGAGTACGGCGCCGCGGCGGGTCACGAACCGCCTCCGGTCACGCGTTGCGCGTGCCGGCTCGGAATGCGATGACAACGCGCGCAGTCGCCGGCCGGCTCGTGGTCGCGCTGCTCCGTGTGACACGCCAGGCAGAGCGTGCGGGACGCTGTCGGTTCGGGCAGCGCACTGCTCGTGTGGCAGCCGGCGCCGGTGCAGCCGAGGTGTGCGCGCGCCGTGTGACTCGCTTCCCGCTCGAATCCGTTGTGGCACTGCGCGCAGTCGGCCTTCGCCTCGTGGTGCCGGTCGTGACACGCGTTGCACGTCACGGCCACGGCCAGTGTGACCGCAGTCTGATGGCACTCGCCGCACTGGGCGGCAAGGTGCACGGCGTGACCGAACGGCAGCATGCGGTCCCGGGGCGTCGCGGCCTCGGCCAGCGTCATGCTCGCGGCGATGGAGCGCTGCTCCGGCAGCGTCTCGTTGCGGTGACAGGCCGCGCAGTCCGGCGCGGTGACGGGGTCATGGTGGCACGATGCGCAGTCGGCGGCCGTGCGCATGCGGATGAGACCGTGCTGTTCACCGGTCCCGTGACAGGTCAGGCAGGACACGCTCTCGTGCCGGCGGTGCTCGAACGGCCGCGGCGCGGTCTCGATCACCTGTGCGGCCAGGGACGCGGCGCGCCACGCGGATCCCGTGCGGGCCGGGCCCGCACCGGCGAAGGCGCACGCTGCCAGCAGCGCTTCCGTGCCCGTCAGCGCGAGCCCGGACAGCACGGCGACCATCCTGCCGCGCGACGTGCTGCGACCGCGAGCAACGGTCCCGCCGGGCCGCGCCATCGTCACCGGCCCGGCGCGGTCAATGCCGCCTCGAGCGACAGGTTCGCCGTCGGCTTGAGCCCGTAGTCGATGTCGATCTGCCGGATGCTCGCCAGCAGCAGCGCCTCGATCAGGAACGGATTGTGCGCGATGGAACCTGCCTTCTGCGCGAGCTGCAGGTTGAAGCGCGAGCCCTCACCCGTCGTGTAGCGCCCGTCCGATGTACTGAATTCCGCCGCCGGGATGCGTGCGATCAGGCCCTGCATTTCGCCCGTCAGCCGCTGGATACGCTGTTGTGCGGTCGAGAACGCCGCGCGTGCGGAGGCCTCGTTCGTGTGGCACTCCGTGCACGCACGGAACGAACGCTCCGTCAGCGCACACGTGCGCTCCCCCGTCGGCAGCCCGTCGCCGCTCACGCACGGGATGGCCTGGAAGCTGTGCCCGGTCGCGCGGAACGTGAGGTCGCCCGTCCAGGGGTCGTTCACGCGGTAGTCGTTGACATGACACGTCGCGCACAGCCGCGGGTTGCTGTCGCTGCCATGGCTCCCCACCAGCGCCCCGGGCGGGAACGCGAAGTTGGGCGGGAACCAGCCCGCCTCGCCGAGCAACAGCGGGCCTTCGGGCGAGTGCGGGCCCGACGCCGACGTCAGCTCCGGCTGCGCGCGGCGCTGATGGCATTTCATGCACAGGTTCAGCTCCGGCGAGGCCACGCCGATCGGGAACCGGAGCTGACCGCCGTTGCGGGCGTCGTGCGGATCGTGACAGACCGCGCACGTGATGGCCAGGTGCTGGTTCTCACCCGTTTCGGCGAGGAACGTCGAATTGACGCCCCATGCCTGCAGCACGCCTTTCGCTTCGTGACATCCGACGCAGTTGGCGTTGGTGGCACGCGATGCGATCACGCGCGCGTGCCGGGACGCGGCCCATTCCTCCGCGAACGGCCGGTGCGCGCCCGAGTGGCACTCGCCGCAGCCGCGCATGAGATCCGGCCCGACCGCGAGCGTGGCCAGCGGCTTCGTCCCGTTCGCGTCCGGATTCGTCACGTGCTGCAGACCGGGCCCGTGGCACGACTCGCACTGCACATCGTGGAAGCGGGCGCTGCGTGTGGCGGGCCAGCCGACGGCCGGCTGTGTGATCCGGTTGCCGCGCGACGACACGCTGTGGCACGCCTCGCACGCCGCTTCCGCTCGACCGCTTTCCTGCAACGTCGTCCAGGCGTGCGCATGACCGGTGTTCTGCCAGACCGCCTGCTTTCCGGTGTGGCAGTTACCGCAGACCGTCTTCCGGTTGTCGATGGAGGAATAGCCCAGGAAGTCGCCCGCCCCGGCTGGCGGGTTCTCGAACGGATTCGAATCCCGATAGACGATGCTGTCGCAGCCGCCCCACAACACGGGCAGGACGAGCAGGATAAGCATGCCTGCCCGCCTGCCGGTGACCGCTCTCATTTGCCCTCCGCGGTTGCGCGGTGGACCTCCGTGCGATGTTCGGCAGAGTCACGCGGCGCTCCGCGCACCCGTATTCGGACGATAGGGGCGCCCGGAAGCGCACCGCAGTCGAGGAATTCCCCACGGCCCGAGCGTTTCTCCCCACAGGCCGGGTGGCGGATGTTACGGAAAGGGACGACCGGCGGCGGGTCGTTTCAGGTGGTCTGGCCCCCGCGCACGCGCCTGAGGCGCAGCATCTGGGTGATCCCGACGAGCGGGCCGAGGGCCAGCATGGACAGGGCGATGCCCCACCCGGCCCGCGTCTGTACCTCGATCATCAGCCAGATCGTCGCGGCGGAGAGCAGGAACCCCAGCGACGTCTGCAGCGTGAGCGCGGTGCCCACGGCATGCCGCGGAGCGACCTCCGTGACGAGTGCGGAGAACTGCGCGGAGTCGGCCACGATCGTGAATCCCCACACGAGGGCCAGCCCGACGACGAGCGGGATCGGCGCGGCCGCCAGCCAGCCCAGCGTCACGGCGCAGATTCCGCTGATCAGCATCGCGCCGGCGGCAATGTTCTCGCGGCCGACCCGGTCGGCCCATACCCCCGCCAGCACCGACCCCGGCCCGCCCATCGCAATGGCGGCGAACGCCGTGAGCGCTGCGAACGACAGGGCGTCAACATTGGCCACGCCCCTGCCCGCGTAGACGTCCAGGAAGTAGAGACTCAGGGCTGCCCACCCTGCGTACAGCTCCCACATGTGGCCCAGGTACCCGAACGTCGCGAGCCGTGTCTCGCGGTGGCGGAGGACCGTGCCCAGGAGGCTCCAGGAGAACGCCCGCCGCTCGAACGGCTCCGGACCGTCGCGGTAGCCGGCCAGCACGAGCAGCGCTGCCAGCGCGCAACCCGCGGACGCGGTCAGAATCACGCCCTGGTAGCCCGGCCCGCCGGCCGCCTCGAACAGGTAGGGCATCGCCTTGCCTACCGTCAACGCGCCGACGATGGTGCCGATCGCCAGACCGCGGCCCGCACGGAACCAGGTCGCCACCATCTTCATGGCCGGCGGATACACACCGGCCAGGAAGAAGCCGGTCAGGAAGCGGAGCGGCAGTGCGGCAGCGTAGCCCGGCGCCCATGCCACGCCCGCATTGGCCAGCGCGGCCAGCAGCGCGGATCCGGCGAAGTACCGGCGAGACGGGAACACGTCCGCCAGGTTCAGGATCGCGGCCAGCGCGGTGCCCGCCACGAACCCCAGTTGCACAATGGTCGTCAGCCAGCCGGCCTGTCCCGCGTTCAATTCCCAGACCGAGCGCAATTGCGGGGACACGGCAGTCGCCGTGAACCAAAGCGACATGCCGAGCAGTTCGGCGACCGCCAGCAGTGCGAGCATTGTCCACGCGCGGCGCCGGTGACTGGCCTCAGCGGGGGACACCCCGTCGGTCATACGGCTGGTCTCCGCGGCCGGTGGAATCGTTCCAAACGGCAGCAATATATCGACTTGAGAGAAACTTGCGCGCCGGGAACGAAGATTGCCCTGAAGATTGGTGGACTCGGGACTGGGGGAGGAGATGGCAAACGACAACGGAGCCGCAGCGAGCCGATCCGGGCCCTACACGGCCACGGAAGGCCTTTCCCTGACGCTGTCGTACCTCGAGGATCCGGCGAACGTGGTCTGCCCGCGCTGTGGCGGGGGGGCGGTCCAGGTCGTCTGCTTCGCGGATCCGGAGCAGCTCGCCGCCGGACACGTCGTCGCGGTGGCGCCCGACGAGAACTACGCGGTCCTCCTGTACTGTAACGGTTGTACCCGCGCCGCAGCCTTGCATCTGACCTACCGGCAGCGGCAAGAAAGCCGGGAGGTCGCCTGAACGGGCGACCCCCCGGTTCCCCTCCTCTCCTTGGCTCGCCCGACGCTAGAACCGGCCGCCGCCGAAGCCGCGCCGGAAGCGCGGATTGACCACGTTGTTGAAGATCGAACCGAAGCGGTAGGACAGGCCGAACCGCACATCGACGCGGAAGTCGGTGCGCAGCTGGCGGAGTCGCAGGAAGACCTCCTCGTCCGTCGCGTCGCGCTTCGGGATGGAAAGCTGGTCCCGGATCCGTGAATAGCTCGCGCCGAAATTCAGGTTCAGACCCCGCCACAAGCGCACGTTGCCGTTGCCGTCGAAGCTGATCCGGTTCTTCTGCGTGTCATGCAGAAACTGCGAAAGGTTGATCGAGCCACCGAGATTGCCCCACGGCTGTCGCGTGCTGTAACCGATCGCCAGGCGATGCGCGGGCCGGGTCTCACGGACTTCGTTGAAGACCGTGATCTCGCGCCAGTCGAAGTACTGGAAGCCCACCTCGTAGAGCACGGTGAGGCGGCGCCGTGTCGATTCCGCGTACGGGAACACGTTGTACTCGACCGCCGGACCCAGCGCGAACGAGAGCTTCTCGTTGCCGAACGTGCTCGAGTTGAGATCGCCTTCCATGCCCACGGAGAAGTGCGGTCCCACGCTGCCCACGATCAGGAAGTCCGCGCCGTAGCTGCGCCGGATCGAGGTGAAGATATCGCCCTCGTCCCTTTCGATGTCGCGCTCGGAATAACTCCCGTCGAGCCTGATGTCGATCTTCCAGTCCTCGGTCGTGCGGTTGGCCGAGAACTCGAATTCGGCCTCCTGCTCCTTCTCGAGGCTTTCCTCCTCGCGGTTGAAGTCCGCTCCGACCTCGAAGACCCAGAAGTTCCACGGGTCCTCGCCCTGGCTCGGGACCGTGCCGACCGGGCCCTCGTCCTCGGCCAGGGCAATGACGATGCGCGGGGCGAGCGGCGTCGCGGCGACGTACGGCATCATCCCCATCATCAGCACACGCGTCAGGCCGCGGCGCCGGACATCGTCCGTATCCTCCGCCGTCGACACATAACGCAGCGTATCCGCGATGCCCGTGAACGTGCGCAGGCCTATGAAGTTGAGGGTGTACTCCTGACCCCCGGCGCCGACGCCCTGTTGCGTGACGAGGATATGGACATCCGCGTCCGTCCGGTCGCGCATGTAGTCGACGAACGGCATTTCGGTTCTTATGTAGTCGAAATCACAGCGGAAGCAATCCAGGAAGACACGCAGCCGCTCGGGCGCCTGCGCCTGCCGGGCGGCGACACCGTCGGGCGACATGCCCGCGATAAACAGGAGCAGCACCAACCCGACCCCACTTCTCGACATGAAACTCCCTTCGCGCTTCGCGACGCATCACCGTTCCCCGGTCCCGGGGGTATACAGAGAAACGAATGCGGCGGTGAAACCGTTGGACCCCGGTCCGCTCGCTCGGGATTGCCGCCCCGAGCGACAGCAGCCTAGGTTCGGACGGTTGGCGCCGCCGCAGGACCGCGGCGCAACCTGTTCGGCCGGGGCCTGTTCGACAAGCGCCACCGGCCAACCGGAGCGCACAGCATGGATCCTTCAGGGACGGGATGAGCAAGTTCGCCAAAGGCAAGTCCTGGATCGAGCACCGACTCGCGAGCGACCTCGAGTTGGACGGCCGCCGCTACACGGTGGATCTCGTCGCCCGCAAGGGGACAGGCGTGCCCGGGTTCCGCGTCACCGTCGTCTACATTCCGCACGAGCCGGGCTCGCACATCGAGGTCGATCTGCCCAACGCCCCCTCCACGGCGGACGTGCACCGCCTGTCGCGCGAACTGGGCGCCGACGTCGAGGGGCTGGGCTCACTCTTCCGGCAGGCCACGGCGGCCTCATGACGGTCCCCGCACCATCGCACCGGGGCCGCTTCGCCTCGCTCGTCGGGCGGCCGGACTCCCCGCTGGATCTTGCGCTCGCAGCCCTCCTCGTGGCAGGCGAGGCTTACCCGCAGCTGGAGCCGGATCTGTATCTGCGGCGCCTGGATCTGCTCGCCGAGCGGGTGCGCGACCGGCTGGCCAACGAGAATGCGCCGCTCGTCGTGCTCCAGGAGTTGAACCGCGTGCTGTTCCAGGAGGAGGGGTTCCGCGGCAACGCGCAGGACTACTATGACCCGCGCAACTCCTTCCTCAACGACGTCCTCGACCGCCGGCTGGGCATCCCGATCACGTTGAGCGTCGTCTATCTCGAGGTCGGCTGGCGGCTGGGCCTGCCCCTGCACGGCGTGAACTTCCCCGGCCATTTCCTGGTTCGCTACGACGGCACCGCACTCCGGCTGCTCGTCGACCCGTTCCAGCAGGGCGAGCTGCGCTTCGAGGACCAGGCGCAGGAGCTGCTCGACCGCGTGTACGGCGGCGATGTCCGGCTCCAGCCGGCCTACCTGCGCGAGGCGAGCCGCAGGGACATTCTCGTGCGCATGCTGCAGAACCTCAAAGGCATCTACCTGAACGCCCGCGACGATGCGCGTGCGCTCGCCGCTGTCGAGCGCATCCTGCTCGTCACGCCCTCCGCCCCCGATGAACTGCGTGACCGCGGCATGCTGCTCGCCCGCACCGGGCGGACTGATGATGCGATCGCCGATCTGCGCGCCTACCTCGCCGCAGCGCCCGAGGCACCCGATGCGGAGCGCATTCGCCTGCTCCTCGCCGAGCTGGCATGCTGATCCGATCGTGACCGACGCTACGACCCGGGCCCGATCCGACCTGCCGCCACTGCCCGCCCCGACGACCGCCGTGCCGGCCGAATACGAGGCAGCCCGTTCCGGCTGCGTCGTCCTGCGCCGTGCGGACCGCGCATTCGTGCGCGTCGCGGGCCGCGATCCCGTGCGCATGGTCGACGGCCTGATCACGAACGATCTGGCCGGGGCCGAGCCCGGCCGTGGCGTGCAGGCCGCACTGCTCACGCCGAAGGGCCGGATGCTGGCCCGGGTGCGCGCGGTCCGCCGCGGCGAGGATGTGCTGCTCGAGACCGATGCGGCCGCTTTGCAGAACGTGCTCGACACGCTGAAGAAGTACGTACCCCCACTGTTCGCGCGCGCCCAGGATGTGTCGGGGGAGTACGGCGTGGTTGGCGTGTACGGGCCTGGGGCGGCCGCGGTACTGCGCGGTGACGGTGGAACGGCGGGAATCGGGATGGGGGGTGGGGATGCAGGATGGGGAGGGATCACGGCGGGGGGCATGGCGGGGGATGTGCTGGTGCTCGATGCGGACGGCGTCGAGCAGGGCGTGGACCTCGTGGCGCCGATCGATGCGTGCGCCGCCCTCTACGAGGCGATCCTCCGGGCCGGTGCCGTGCCGATCGGCGCGGACACGCTCGAGGTCGTGCGCATCGAGGATGGCCGGCCGCGCTGGGGAACCGAACTCGACGAGACCGTCATACCCCTCGAGGCCGGCCTGAAGGACGCGCTCATCAGCACCAGCAAAGGCTGCTACACCGGCCAGGAAGTCATCATCCGCATCCTGCACCGCGGCCACGTGAACCGGCACTTGCGCGGCGTCATCGCAGGCGAAGTCCCGCTGCCGTCGGAAGGTGCACAGCTGTTCCGCGCGGACGACGGCAAGGTTATGGGCCATCTCACGAGCGCGTGCGCATCGCCGCGCATGGGCGGCACGATCGCGCTCGGCTACGTGCGTCGCGAGATCGACCCCGGCACGACCGTCCGGCTGGGCGCCCCTGATGGGCCTTCCGTAGAGATCGCCACGTTGCCGTTCCAAGGAGGCTCCCATGTCTGATGCCGCGCAGCGCGAGGCACGCCGCGCTCTGAATCGACTCCTCCGCGCCCTGGGCAAGGCGCAGCACGAGCTGGAAGCAACGACGGGGGCTCTGCGGCATGTGGAAGGCCGCGATTTCCCGACCGCCGATTTCGCCGCTGCCGAAGCGCACATCGCGACGCTGCTCGCCTTCGTCGACGAGCAGGCCGAGCGGCTCGAGGAGAAGATCCTGCAAGCCGGCGGCCTCGAGCCGGGCCGCGTGCGCCGCTCGGGGGGCTCGTGAGCGAGCCCGGGACGACGCCGATCCGCGACGCATCGTTTTTCCTGTTCGTGTACGGCACGCTGCGCTCCAGCGGACGCGCGGCCGGCCGGATGGACGGCTGCGAGTTCATTGCCGAGACGACGGTGCGCGGCACGCTTTTCGACATCGACGGCCGGTTCCCCGCGCTCATGCTGTATGGCGACACGCCCGTCCGTGGTGAGGTCTGGCGCTGCCCCGCGGACCGGTTGCTGCGCCTGGACGAATACGAGGGCGCGGACCGGGGCCTGTTCCGGCGCGTGGGCGTGGTCGCCGCCGACCGGCCGTGCTGGACCTACGTCGCCGGCCCGGCGCTCGCGCCGAAGCTGACGCCGGACCGGCGCGTCGAGTCCGGCGAGTGGCACGCGCCTGCTTCCCGATGACGGACGACGCACTCGACCGCCGTACTTTCCTTCGTTCGACACTCGCCGCCGCCATCGGCGTGCCCGCGCTGCCGACCGTCGCACGCAGGCCCAATGCCGGGCGCTCGCAGCCGCGCGGCGAACTGCTGCTGCGCGGTGCGATCGTCTATGATGGGACCGGTGCCGCCCCGTTCGAGGCAGACGTGCGCGTGTCCGGCGATCGCATCGCACAGATTGGCCGTGCGCTGGCCCGCGATGGCGCGCGCGAGATCGACCTGCGCGGCTACGCGCTCGCACCGGGCTTCATCGACATCCACAGCCACACGGACACCGTACTGCTGACGTTCCCGCGCGCCGAAAGCAAGGTCCGGCAGGGTGTCACGACCGAGGTCGCGGGCCAGGACGGCAGCTCGGTCGCGCCGTCTTCCCCCGAACGTGCTGCCCGGCTGCGCGAGCAGTATGCGCGTGATGCCGGGCTCGATGTCGACGTCTCGACGCTGGCCGGCTTCTTTCGCGCGATCGAGAACCGCGGCGCATCCGTCAACCTCGCCAGCATGGTCGGCGCGGGCACGATCCGCGGCCTCGTCATCGGCGACGACGACCGCCCGCCCACCGACGACGAACTGGCGCGGATGGTACAGCTCGTCGGCCAGGCGCTCGCCCACGGCGCGTGCGGCCTGTCCAGCGGCCTCGAGTACGTGCCCGGCGGGTTTGCAACCACGCAGGAGCTGGCCGCGCTCGCCGCCGCGCTGCGCGGAACCGGCCTTCCCTACGCCAGCCACATGCGCAACGAGGATGACGACCTGCTGGCCGCCGTCGAGGAAGCGCTGCGTGTCGGGCGCATGGCCGGCGTGCCCGTGCAGATCTCGCACCTCAAGGCCCAGGGCGAGCGCAACTGGTGGAAGGCCGGCATCGTGCTCCAGGCGCTCGACGCGGCGCGCGCTGCGGGCATCGACGTGCAGTACGACCGCTACCCGTACGTCGCGTACAGCACGGGGCTTTCGAATCTGTTCCCGCTGTGGGCCCGCGATGGCGGCACGGCCGCGTTCCTCGACCGCCTGCGCGATCCCGCCACACTCGCGCGCATCGAGGTCAGTGTGCGTGACAAGATCGCCCAGCTAGGCTCCTGGGACGCCGTGCAGATCACGTCCACCGTCAGCGACGAACTGGCCTGGGCGCGGGGCCACCGACTCGGCCGGCTGGCCGCCGAGCGCGGTGCCGAACCGTTCGCGCTGCTGCTCGACATCACGTTCGCCGACCAGAACCGGACCGGCATGGTCGGCTTCGGCATGAGCGAGGACAACACGGCGCGCATCCTGGCGCACCCGCTGGGCATGATCTGCTCCGACGGCAGCGCGCTCGCCGCCGACGGCCCGCTCGCGCGCGGCTCGCCGCACCCGCGCTCGTTCGGCACGTTCCCGCGCGTCCTCGGCCACTACTGCCGCGACCAGCGTCTGATGCCGCTCGAGACCGCCATCTACAAGATGACTGGCATGCCTGCAGCCCGGCTCCGGCTCGAGGACCGCGGCCGCATCGCCGCCGGCACGTTCGCCGACCTGGTCGCGTTCGATCCCGCCACCATCGCCGACAGCGCCACCTTCGAGCGGCCGCACCAGTACCCGGCCGGCATCCCGTGGGTCATCGTGAACGGCGAGATCGTGGTGGAGGAGGGAGAGCACACCGGGGCACTGCCCGGTCGCGTTCTCCGTTCCGGACGAGGGCGTGGCAGCAACGGATAACAAATTATTTCACCGCGGAGAGCGCGGAGAGCGCGGAGAACGACGGATCATGGAATGGATTCCAGAGCCGGATCTGTCCGTTTCTCGCCATGATGAACGCATCGGCCTCATCACCGCGTGAGCAACAGGGCCATGGGAAAGCTCCAATGAAGTCTGGATGGTTGTGAAATCGCAGAAGCCGCAGGCCGCCACCCCCCACCCGCAATCCGTTAGCCGTTATTCGTTATCCGTTATCCGTCCCCAGGTACATTCCTGCCGCTCGGCAACCAGGATGGTCTGGCCCAGCAAGGCGGGCAAACCGTCGGAGATCCGCGGGACGCCCAGGCGGACGTCCATCGAGGTGGCGGGCGTCAGGAACGGTC
>JBFFZF010000023.1:0-38763 GCA_041568755.1 Longimicrobiales bacterium
CGGCGATGGGCAGATCGTCCGGACCCAGGTGCGCGCCGTCGGCGCCCGCCAGCAGCGCGATGTCGACGCGGTCGTTCACGAAGAGCAGGGCGCGGTGCGCGTGGACGATGGGCAGGAGAGCCTCGGCCACGGCGAGGAGCTCGCGCGCCGTGGCTGTCTTGTCGCGCAACTGGATGGCCGGGGCGCCGGCCGCGAGCGCGGCCGTGACGACGTCCCCAACGCCGCGTGGCCGCGCCAGGGCGGCGTCGGTGATGACGATCAGGCGGAGGTCCGGCCGCGCGTTGCTGCCTGGCGCGCTCACGGCCGAGGGGTCGGGTTGCGAGCCCGTTCCCGCCGGATCGCGGCGATGGCGCGGTTGTGCTCCGCCAGCGTGCGCGTGAAGACGTGTGTGCCGTCGGGCCGGGCGACGAAGAACAGCGCGTCGCTATCGGCCGGCTCGAGGACCGCGTCGATGGCGCGGGCGCTGGCTGCGCCGATCGGACCGGGCGGCAGGCCACCGCGATGGTACGTGTTGTACGGGTGGTCCCGTACGCGCTCGATGTCGGCGAAGAGGAGCCGCTCGCGATGCCCGCCCAGCGCGTACTGCACCGTGGGATCCGCCTGCAACGGCATGCCGATGCGCAACCGGTTCCGGTACACGGCCGCGATGAGCGGCATCTCGTCGCGTCGGCGCGCCTCCTTCTCGACGATGGAAGCGAGCGTGGTGATCTCCTGCGCGCTCATGCCGATCGAGTCTGCACGCGCGCGTCTGGCCTCGGTCCACAGGCTGTGCCACTCGGCGACGGCCACGCGGATCACGTCTTCCGCCGTCGCATCGATGGGCAGCGTGAACGTGGCCGGATAGAGGTAGCCCTCCATGGTCGGGCCGGGCACTTCCCAGCGGCGCGCCGTGGCCGTGTCCGCCAGGACCGCGCGCAGCGAGTCTGCGTCGGCACCCGTGAACGCCGCGATGCGCGCCGCGAGCTCATCGATGCCGAAGCCCTCGGGAAACGTGATGCGTGCGGTCAGCACGCGCCCGGCCACGAGATCGTCCAGAATCGCCCGCCAGGGTGTGCCACGCCGGAACGCGTACGGACCGGGCCGGATGCGGGTCGCATCCCCGGAGACCCGTGCGTAGACGCGGAACAGGAAGGGCGAGCCGATGATGTCCGCCGTGGCGAGCGCCTCGGCCACCTCGACGAACGGGGCGCCCCGCCGCACATCGATGCGGACCGGTTCCCCCTCCGGCGTGCCGCCGCACGCCGCGTGCGCGAGCAGCGCGAGCGCCGCCAGCGCCGGGGCTGGTCGGGCCGGGTTCAGCATGGCGGGCTCGGTCGGGAGCGGTGCAAGATGGGCACCGCTCAACCCGACCCGGTGTGCGTCGAGTCGCGCAGGGCCCGCCGGTCGGGGCCGTCCAGCCAGGCCTGAAGGATGAGGATGGCCGCGGCCGTGTCGACGCGTTCCTTGCGCTCGCGCTTCGCCTTCGGCAGGCCGAGCGAGCGGACGGCCCGCTCCGCGCGGACCGACGTCAGGCGCTCATCGACGAAGTCGACGGGCAGGCCGGATCGCGCAGCGAGGGCGGCGCCGAACGCGCGGACCTCGCGCGTCCACGCCGTGTCGTCGCCGTCCAGCGAGAGCGGCAGGCCCAGGACGATGCGCTCGACGTCGTGAGCGGCGACGGTGTCGAGGATCGCCTGCACCGGCGGCCGCTTGCCCCGGCGACGCCGGAGCGGTGGAAGCGGCTGGGCGATCGTGCCGGTCGGATCGCTGATGGCCAGACCGACACGCAACTCGCCGTAATCGATGCCCAGCGTCCTGGCCACGTCAGCCGAGCGCGGCGATCGCACCGCTCACACCGATGCCTGTGCGCCACTGACCGTACACGGCATCCAGCACGACGGGACTGCCGAACAGGAAGCGGCAGCGCTCATCGCCGCGCGAACGGCATTCGACCTCGAGCACGGCGACATCCTCGCCGGACACGCGGCCGAGCAGGTTGGCGAACAGGCCGGCGGAGAAGAAGCAGCTGGGCCGGCGCGCCGCGACGTCGGGGTCGGCCTCGACCCAGTCGAACGCATCCAGGGCGCCGACGCCGGGGTGCAGCAGCTGCTGCGTGAGATGCCCCCAGCCCCGTTTCTCGAACAGTTCAGCGAAGCGCCGCCAGAAGACGCGCTCGCTCCAGTCCGCGGGCTGCGCCGCCGCGGCCGCACCGGGGACATGCGTGAGTACGTGGAAGAGCGCGTCTCCGGCAGCCACACCGGCCGCCTGCAGCGCGCGTGCGGCGTCGTCTGCGCCGACCGAGCCGGCGAGCGACCGGCGCAACGCAGCCAGCGAGGCGACCGGCAGCGCCAGCTCCGGGGGACGCGGGGTTCCGTGCATAAGTTCGACCTCCGTGGTTGGTCTCCGCTTCATCGTGCGGACGACTCGCGCGTCTCCGCAAGCTCGATCAGCCCGGCCTCGTCGATGACCGGAACACCCAGTTCGGTGGCGCGGTCCAGCTTGGAGCCCGGATCGGCGCCCGCGACCAGGTAGTCCGTCGACTTCGAAACACTGCCCGTTACGCGCCCGCCGTGCCGCTGGACGAAACCGGTCAACTCCTTGCGGCTCATGTCGTGCGAGCCCGTGATCACGAAGGTCAGCCCTTCGAGCGATGCGTGCTCGGCACGCTCGACCGGTTCCGTGAAGTTCAGGCCCGCCTCGCGCAGCCGCTCGATCAGCTCCCGGTTGCGCGGCTCGTCGCGGAACGCGATCAGTGCGCCGGCCGTCGTCTCGCCGATGCCATGCACCGCGGCGACGGCTTCGGGCTCAGCCTCGAGGAGCGCATCCATCGTGTGGAACCGCGCGGCCAGCAGCCGCGCAGCCTGCCAGCCGATGTGGCGGATGCCGAGCCCGAACAGCAGGCGGGAAAGCGGCTGTTGCTTCGAGGCCTGGATCGCGTCGACCAGGTTGCGGGCCGAGACCTCGGCGAACCCCTCCAGGCCCATCAGCGCGTCCGGCGTCAGATCGTACAACCCCGCGAAGTCGCGCACGAGGCCGGAGGCCAGCAGCAGCTCGGCCGTGCGTTCGCCCATGCCGCGGATGTCCATTGCGCCCTGGGAGGCGAAGTGGACGAGACCCCAGTGGATGCGCGCCGGGCAGGACGGGTTGGGGCAGTAGACGAAGACCTCGTCCGCGGGCCGCTCGACGGGGGATTCGCAGTTCGGGCAGCGGTCCGGCGGCGTGAAGCGCCGCTCCCGGCCGGTGCGCCGTTCGACGATCGGCCCGATGACCTGCGGGATGACCTCGCCGGCCCGCTTCACGTGCACCCAGTCCCCGATGCGCAGGTCCTTGCGCTGGATGTCGTCGAAATTGTGCAGCGTGGCGAGCTTGACCGTGGCGCCGCCGATCACGACCGGCTCGAGCATGGCGAACGGGTTGAGCGAACCGGTCCGCCCGACGTTGATCTCGATCGACTCGAGCCGCGTCACGGCCACGTCCGCCGGGAACTTGTAGGCGATGGCCCAGCGCGGCTCGCGATCGCCGATCACGCCCAGTTCCTGCCACAGATCCAGCGGATCGAGCTTCACGACGACGCCGTCGATCGCGTAGTCGAGCGTGTCCCGCATGCGCTCGACTTCGCGGGTGTAGGCGATCGTCGCGTCCAGGTCCGCGCAGGCGCGCCGTTCCGGATTCACAGGGATGCCCCATGCCTCCAGCCGCGCCAGCACGTCCTGCTGCGTGCGCAGGCCGGGCAGCATCGGGCCCGCAGCGGATTGCATCGCGAAGCCGAAGAAGCGCAGCGGTCGCTCGGCAGTCAGGCGGGGGTCCAGCTGCCGGAGCGCGCCGGCGGCCGTGTTGCGCGGGTTGGCGAACGGCGCTTCCCCGGCCGCGACGCGTCGCTCGTTCATCTCCTCGAAACCGGACAGTGTCATGAAGACTTCACCGCGGATCTCGACGACCGGCGGGACGGGCGCGTCGGCGCGCAGGCGCAGCGGGATCATGCGGATCGTGCGCAGGTTCGTCGTCACGTCTTCGCCGATCGCGCCGTTGCCACGGGTCGCGCCGCGCGTGAAGACGCCGTCCTCGTAGCGCAGCGTCACCGCCGCGCCGTCCAGCTTGAGTTCGGCGACGTAGCCCGCCTCGAGCACCTCCCGTGCGATGCGCGCGTTGCGGTCCCGCCAGGCGCGCAGCTCGTCTTCACTGAACGCGTTGTCGAGCGAGTACATGGGCGCGATGTGCTCGACCTTGGCAAACTGCGACGCGGGCTGCGCTCCGATGCGCCGCGTCGGCGAGTCGGGCGTGATCAGGTCGGGGAAGGTCGACTCGATCTGCTTCAGTTCCCGCAGCATGCGGTCGTACTCGGCGTCGCTGATGTCGGGTGCGTCGAGCACGAAGTAGGCGTGGTTCGCGTCCATGATCGCGGCGCGCAGCTCGGCCGCCCGCCGCTGCGCGGCTGCCCGGTCCGCGCTCATCGGGTCTGCCCGGTGCCCGGGCTGAGCGCGTCGGCGCGGACGCAGCAGTTGCGTCCGCTTTCCTTGGCCGCGTAGAGCGCATCGTCCGCACGTCGCACGAGCGTCTCACGGCTGAAGATGCCGTCCGCCGGATACGTCGCGACACCCGCGGAAATGGTCATCGAGACCGTTTCTTGGTCGTCACCCGTCATGAACACGTGCTGCTCGACGGCCGTGCGCACCCGCTCGACGAAAATGGCGGCACCGTCCATATCCGTCGCAGGCAGGATCGCGAGGAACTCCTCGCCGCCGTAGCGGCCGAGCCGGTCGACATCGCGGGCCGTGGCACGCAGGATCTCCCCGACCTGCTGGAGCACGCGGTCGCCCGCCTGATGTCCATACGTGTCGTTCACGCTCTTGAAGTGATCCAGATCGAGCATTGCCAGGCTGAGCGGTCCGCCCGTCCGTCCGGCCCGTTCCAGCTCGTCGTGCAGCAGGTGCAGGATGTGGCGATGGTTGAACAGCCCGGTGAGGCCGTCGCTGATGGACAGTCGCTCCAGTTCGCGGTTCTTCTCTTCGAGCATGTCCTGCAGCCGCTTGATGCGCAGCATGGAGCGTACGCGCGCTTCCAGCTCGGAGAAGTTGATGGGCTTGGTCAGGTAGTCGTCCGCACCCGCGTCGAAGCCCATGATCTTGTCTTCCGTCGAATCCCGGGCCGTGACCAGGATGATGGGCGTGAAGGGGAGTGACGGATCGCCTTTGACTCTGCGCGAGATCTCGAAGCCGTCGATATCGGGGAGCATCACGTCCAGGAGGACGAGGTCCGGCAGCTGCTCGTGGATCGCCGTCAGGGCCGTCTGACCGTCCATGGCGACCGTGATGTGGTAACCCCGGTAGCGCAGGCGGGTCGAAATGATCTCCGCGTTGTCGCGGTTGTCATCGACGACGAGAATGCGACCGCTCGTTTGTACGGTGCCGGTGGTGTTGGCCTGGCGGTCCATGCTCGCGGATCGAGTCGGCGACGGCGGCGCCATTCCGCGACCCGTTGCGGCGGCGGTGGCGGATCGGAACTCCGGTCGGGTCGAGCGTGCAATCCGCGTGCCGGTACGGCCCGGGAGGCGCGCGACCGGGCCGGTCCCGGGGCCGGCTCGGTTGACGCAACCGATTGAAACAATTTATCCTTAGCGGATCAGGCACCGCAAGCAGAGCGCCCGGCCGGCATGGTCGTGATGAACTAGGATCACCCGCCTCCCCGACTCGGCCGTTGCCGTCCCCTGCGGACCGCGGCGGTCGCGACCTGCACCATTCCCGCCCCGCCGATCGGCCGGCTGACGGGTCTCGCCCGGCCGAGGATGGGTCACCCTCCGGCGATCCGCGCGCGCCTGCGAGGGGTACGAGGTAGTCCGTCCTCGGACGGAGTTGCTGGCCGGGCAGTAGACGTGCACGAGGTCGGGCGCGCGACGCGACGGCCCTCGAATGCTGATGCACGCGTCGGGACCGCTTCCGCAGTCCTGATGCAAGGACCGATAACACGAAACGGAGCGAACATGTATTACGAAGAGAAGGATGGCGCCCTCAACTTCTTCGTCGGCATCCTGGTCGGCGCAGTGATCGGCGCGGGCGTGTCCCTGCTGGTCGCGCCGCAGAGCGGCAAGCGGACGCGGCGTCAGCTGTTGAAGGCCGTGACCTCCGCGCGCGACTCGGCGGGTGAGCGTTTCGACGATCTGGCGGACGACGTCCGGTCCGCGGTCGACGCCGGCCGGAAGCGCATCCGCGTCTGAGCCGGACTCGTTCCGCGCCCGTCCCGGCACGCCGGACCGGCAGCAGCCCCGGCATTTCGTGACGGCGTACGGGGTCATTCAGCGCAAGCGCGACGGAGACGCGCTCGCGCCCGACGAGATCCGTTCGTTCCTCCGCGGCTATGTGGAGGGCCGCCTCGACGACGCACAGATGGCGGCCTTCCTCATGGCTGTCTTCTTTCGTGGCATGTCGCCGGCCGAGCTGGACGCGCTGGTCGATGCCATGCTGCAGTCCGGGGAAGTCGCAGACCTGTCGCAGGTCCCCGGCACCAAAGTGGACAAGCACTCGACCGGCGGCGTGGGCGACAAGGTCTCCCTCGTGCTGGCGCCGCTCGTCGCGGCACTCGGTGTGCCCGTCCCCATGATGAGCGGCCGCGGGCTCGGCCACTCCGGCGGCACGGTCGACAAGCTCGAGTCTATCCCCGGGTTCCGAACCGATCTGACGCTGCGTGAATTCCGAACGCAGATGGAGCGGATCGGCTGCGCGCTGATCGCGCAGACCGACGAGATCGCGCCGCTCGACCGCCGGCTGTACGCATTGCGTGACGCGACCGCGACGGTCGAATCCATCCCGCTCATCGCATCCAGCATCATGAGCAAGAAGATCGCCGAGGGGCTGGACGCGCTGGTCCTCGACGTGAAGCTGGGCAACGGTGCGTTCATGCCCGACGTGCCGCGCGCGCTGGAACTGGCGCGCACGATGATCGCGATCGGCGAACGGTACGGCCGTCGCGTCGTCGCGGTGCTCACCGCGATGGACCGGCCGACCGGCGTGGCCGTGGGCAACGCCCTCGAGGTGCGCGAAGCGATCGATGCGCTGCGCGGCGGCGGGCCGGACGATCTGCGCGAGATCACGCTCGACCTGGCGGCCGAGATGCTCGTTCTGGGCGGGGCCGCGGATACCCGGTTCGCGGGCCGGCGCGCGGCGGAAGCGGCGCTGGCGGACGGCCGGGCGCTGGAGAAGCTGCGCGAGATCGTGCAGGCCCAGGGCGGGGACACGCGGGTCCTCGACGATCCGGAGCGTCTGCCCGCAGCCCCCGTGCAGGCCACGCTGCACGCCGGCTCGACCGGACTGGTCACAAGGATGGACGTGCGTGCGATCGGGCTCGCCGCCGTCGCGCTCGGCGCCGGGCGCAGCGTGCGAGGGGCGGCGATCGATCCCGCCGTCGGATTCCACATCCCGGTCAAGCCCGGCACGGCGGTCGAGGCCGGCCAGCGGCTGGCGACCGTCTACGCCGCTGACGACGGCGGCGCGGCGCCGGCCGTCGAGGCGCTCCGCCAGGCCATCCGCATCGGCCACGTGATGTCCGAACGGCCACTGCCGCTCATCGTCGACCGGATCACGGGGGCAGGGGCGCCCGCCTGATCCGTCTCAGCCGTTCAGCTCTTCCTCACCACGCTGCCAGATGTGGAACACGATGCCGTTCGCCTCGAGCGTCCGGCGCAATGCTTCCGCGTCCTCGTCCAGAACTTCCAGCGCCAGACTGCACTTCGCCCGCGCGGCGGCCGGGGCGGGAATGACCTGCGCGCCCAGCGCCGCCTCCAGCGCGAGCTGCTCGGCCCACATGGCGTGGTGGGTCGTGTCGAAGGTAAGAATGGTGGTCAGGGCGATCCGGTGGGTTGGAGGGGTGGGTCCCGGTCAGGGAAAGGCGGGAAGGGGGATGGGGGTTGGGGATGGAGGATGGGGACGGGACACGGCGGGCGGGTCATGGTGACGCCCCATTCCCGCCGTCTTCGTACCCCATCCTTCATCCCCAAATCCCATCCCCATTCCCGCCGTTATCGTCGGCTACCATCGCCGTCGTGGATCGATGGGCGGGAACGTGTCGGCGGCGAGCGTGTCACCCGGCAGGCGCCTCAGCGGTCCGCCGAACAGGCCGCGGCGAGGCTCGCACACCTCGGTCGGTTCGGTGCCCTGCATGAAGTACTCGGTGTACGCGCTCTGGTTGTCACACCACGTGGACGCGAGGCGGCCGCTCTCGCGGTCGACGACGCGCGTCGTGATGCCCGCAGGCCAGGCCCACGGCGCCGGGATGCGCAGTTCGGGCACCGAGTCGTAGTAGAGCGCGCGCATGAAGCGGCCCCATGCGGGCGCGGCCAGACCGCCGCCGGTCGCGTTGGTGATGATCTTCTTCGGCCGGTCGAAGCCGAACCAGACGGCGGCGAGCATGTCGGGGGTGAACCCGACGAACCAGGTGTCGGTCCCGTCGTTCGTGGTGCCCGTCTTGCCGCCGGCCGCCACTTCGTAGGGGAGGCCGTTCGGCTGCACGCGGGCGGCCGTCCCGGTCCCCGCGTCCATGGCGGTGCGCAGCATGTCGCGCACGATCGCCGCGACCGCTGAATCGACGACCTGCTCGCGCTCCGGGAACGTCTCCCACAGCAGCCGGCCGTCCTGGTCCTCGACGCGCAGGATCGAGCGCGGCTTCGCGCGCACGCCGGTGTTGGGGAATGCGGTGTACGCCTCGACGAGCTGGATCGGAATCACGGACTCACCGCCGATGGACGTGCTCGGGTACGCGCCGACCGGGGTCTGCAGGCCCATGCGCCGGGCGGTCTGCGACACCGTCTCGAGACCGACCTCGAGGCCGAGTTTCACGGCGACCGTGTTGACGGAGAACTTGAGCGCGTCGCGCAGGGTCAGCGGACCGCGGAAATCCGGGTCGTAGTTCCTGGGTGAGTACACGGTCCCGTCCGGCATGTCCAGCATGAGCGGCGAATCGAAGATCACGTTGGACGCGGGCATGCCGCTGGCGATCGCCGCCGTGTACACGAAGGGCTTGAACGTCGAGCCGGGCTGGCGCAGCGCCTGCACGGCGCGGTTGAACTTCGAGTCGTCGAAGTCCCGGCCGCCGATGAGCGCGCGGATCTCGCCCGACGCCGGCTCGACGGCAATGAACATGCCCTGCAGGTACTGCGTCTCGGAACCGTTCGTCCCGCCCGCTTCCTTGACGACCGCGTATTTCGGGTGCGAGAACCCGGGCATGCGCTCGATGCGCGCCCACTGCGTATCCATGGCCGCGCGGGCGTATCCCTGCATCTCGAGATCGAGCGTGGTCGTCACGCGGAAGCCCTTGCGGTACAGATCCTCGCCGTAGCGGTCGTCGAGCTGGTCGCGCACCATCTCGACGAAGTACGGTGCCATCTGGCTCTCGTCGGGGCGGTGCGGTCGTTCCGGAAGCGGTTCCGCCATCAGCTGGGCGGCCTGATCGCGCGTGACGAAACCCTGGTCCGCCATCAGCCGCAGGACGGCATTGCGCCGTGCCGTGGCGCGCTCCGGGTGGCGGAACGGCGAGTACACCTGCGGCAGATTGATCACGGCGGCGAGCAGCGCCGCCTCGGCGGGCAGCAGCTCGATGGCAGGCTTGCCGAAGAAGTACTGCGACGCCGACTCGATGCCGTAGCGCCCGTCACCGTAGTTGACCTGGTTGATGTAGGCCTCGAGGATCTGGTCCGTCTCGTAGACCCGCTCCAGCTCGAGCGCGACCTTGAGCTCCTTCAGCTTGCGCGTGGGCGTGCGGTCGCCGGGCCGCCAGTCGATCTCGTCGGAGAACATCCAGCGCGCGAGCTGCTGCGTGATCGTGCTCGCGCCGACCGGCCGGCGGCCGCGCACCACGTTGCGGACGTTGGAACTGACCAGGCTGATGAAATCGAAGCCGTTGTGCCGGTAGAAACGCTTGTCCTCAATGGCGATGAAGGCCTGCGGCACGTACGCCGGGAGCGTGCTGATGTCGATGGGCGTGCGCCGCTCCTGAAAGAGCTGGGCAATGAGCTTGCCATCGCGATCGAGAATCTGCGTGGCGGCCTTGGGCTCCCAGACGTAGATGCGGGCGATGGACGGACAATCGCGGCAGACGGCTTGCCAGCTGCCGATCGCGATGCCGCCGAACAGCGCGGTGCCGGCGAGCGCGCCGAACCCGAGGCGCGCCAGCAGGCGAGGCCGCGCCGCCAGCCAGCCGCCGGCGCGGCGTGCCCGGTCGGCGAGCCCGCGGCGCAGCGCCTTGCCTCGCCCGCGCGCGCCGCCACTGCCGCCCCGCCCACCCGATCGTTTCGCAGTCACGTCCCGACTCCTCTGACCATGTCTCCGAGCGCCTCGTGCACCCGGGCGTTGCCCGCCAGCACGGAGCCGTCGGCTCCGATCACGTCCGATCCTCCGTCCAGCCGCGTCACGACGCCGCCGGCCTCGCGCACGATGAGCGTGCCGGCAGCGACGTCCCACGGGGCCAGCGACAGCTCCCAGAAGCCATCGAACCAGCCCGTGGCGACGTGGCACAGATCCAGCGCGGCCGAGCCCGCGCGCCGCACACCGGCCGTGTTCCGCAACACCCGCTCGAGCTGCCCGAGGTAGGCCGGCAGATGCGCCGGCACCTTGAACGGAAACCCGGTCCCGATCAGCGCGTGCGGCATGTGGCGCGTCCCGGAAACCGAGATGCGATTTCCGTTCCGGAACGCGCCACGCCCGTGGACCGCCCACCAGACATCGCCGGACGGGCCGGAAGCGACGACCCCGGCGACCAGCTCACCCTCGTGCGCGACCGCGACGGACGCGGCGTACATGGGATACCGATGCAGGAAGTTGGTTGTGCCATCCAGGGGGTCGATGATCCACTGCCATGTCGGGTCACGGCCGGCCAGTCCGAGCGCCTGCGTGTTCCCGCCGGTCGAGGCCTCCTCGGCCAGGATGGCGTGGTCGGGGAAGTCCGCCAGGATGCGCGAGACGATGCGATCTTCCGCTTCGCGATCCACATGGGTCACGAAATCGGCGATGCCCTTCGCCGCCCACGCCTCGGGGGGCACGCTGCCCAGGTGCTGCTCGTGGATGGCGACCGCCTCGCGGGCGGCCGCCAGCGCGACCTCGAGCAGCCGGTCCGGCTCCAAGCTGATGGATGTCTCTCCGATCGAGGCCCGCGGCGGGGCGTCAAAAAAGCCGCACGAATCTAGGGCATCCGGAGCGGCAGCGGAGCCGGGCGGGGCCCGGCGGACGGCTTCAGCGGCTTCCGGCGGGTCCCGATACTGAGAACCGGCCGCCGCGAGCGGGTACCCCACGCGACGAAGCGCACCGGTCGAGCCGACCGGGCACGCGCTGCGGCCGGCCCGGACCCTCACGATTCGAACGATGATCGAGATCTTCAAGGCTGCCGTCCAGCGCGGCGCATCCGACATCCACATGAAGGTGGGCGACTTCGTGCGGGCGCGCGTCCACGGCGAACTGGTCCCGCTGACGCAGCAGCGGCTGTCCGTGGAGCAGGTCACCCAGATCTGCGAACAGCTGATCACGAACACCGACGACCGGGAGCGCTTCGCGGAGCTGCGAGACTACGACTGCAGCTGGGGGGCTCCCGGGCTGGGCCGGTTCCGCGTCAACATCCTGCGCCAGCGCGGCACGCCGATGGCCGTCATGCGGGTGATCCCGATCGACGTCCCCAACTTCGAGTCGCTCCGCCTGCCGCCGGTGCTCGCCGCACTCACGCAGGCCGAGCGCGGCACGGTCCTGGTCACGGGCGTCACCGGGTCGGGCAAGAGCAGCACCATGGCCGCCATGGTCGGCTACATCAACAACACGCGGAAGAAGCACGTCATCACGCTGGAGAATCCGATCGAGTTCCTGCATCGCGACATCAACTGCTCGATCACGCAGCGCGAGATCGGCAGCGACACGGACTCCTTCGACCAGGGCCTGAAGTCGGCGCTGCGCGAGGACCCGGACGTGATCATGATCGGCGAGATGCGGGACACGACCACGATCGACACGGCCATGAAGGCGGCAGAGACCGGCCACCTGGTCCTGTCCACGCTGCACACGACGAACGCCGTCCAGACGATCAGCCGCATCATCGCCGTCTTCCCGCCGCACGAGCAGGAAATGGTCCGGATCCGCCTGGCCGAGACGCTGGTCGGCGTGGTGAGCCAGCGACTGCTTCCCCGCAAGGATGGCCGGGGCCGGATCGTGGCCGCCGAGGTCATGGTCGTGACCGGCACCATCCAGGACGCGATCCTGGACGGTGACCGTTTCCACGAGGTCTACGACCTGATCGCCGAGGGCAAGGAGCAGTACGGGTCCCAGACCTTCGACCAGCACTTGCGCGATCTGGTCGAAGCTGATCTCGTTAGCTACGAGGTGGCCAAGGCCGCGGCCAATAACCCGGCCGACTTCGAACTCAAGATGCGCACGCTTGTCTGAACCGAAGACATTGAACAGGCTGCATGGCGTGGTTCTCCCGATCCCCACGCCATTCGACGAGGTGACGGGAGACGTCGCGCCGGTCAGCTTCCGCGACAACCTGCGCCGCTGGGTGCACGAGCCGATCCACGGGATCCTGCTGTTCGGGTCGACCGGCGAGGGTGCGCTGCTGGACGACGAAGAGAAGATCCGGCTCACCGGGTACGCCCGGGAGATCGTGCCCCCGGGCATCGTGCTCGGCATCGGCGCGAACAAGGACTCCACGCGCGGCACGATCCACCAGATCCAGCGGCTCGCGGCCGAGGGCGCCGAAGTCGCGCTCGTCCATCCGCCGGTCTACTTCGCGCCTTCACTCAGCACGGGCGGGATTCTCGAGTTCTACCGCGACGTGGCCGGCGCCTCGCCCATCCCGATCCTCGTCTACCACATCCCCAAGTTCACCCACGTCGTGATCGAGGGCGGACTGATGGGCGAGATCATGCGGCTGCCCAACGTCGTCGGGCTGAAGGACTCGTCCGGCGACATCAAGCGGTTCGCCGAGTACACGGAGCACTGCCCGCGCGAGGCGCGCCTGTTCGTGGGCAGCGGCGCGCTCCTGTACACGGCGCTCGAGCTGGGCGCCGTCGGCGGCATCCTCGGCATCGCGGACATGGCGCCGACGTCCTGCGTCGAGCTCTACGATCGCTTCCGCGCGGGCGACACGCGCCGCGCCGGCGAACTGCAGACCGAACTGGCCGAGCTGCACAAGGAAGTCGTCGTGCCCTTCGGTGCGACCGGCGTCAAGACCGCGCTCGACCTCATGGGCTGGGCCGGCGGCCCGCCCCGTCGGCCCCTGCTGCCGCTCGCGGACCGGGACCGGCAGAGAGTCGCGCGGGCTCTGCAGGCGATCGGCCTGCCCGCCAGCGTCTGACCGGTCCTTGAACGCACCGCCGGCGCCGTCCGGCGACGCCGACGCCCGTTCGGCCGCCACGATCCGGGACGTCCTGTCCACCCTGGCCATCCCCCGCCGTACCGGATCCGCCGGCTGGCTGCAGACGACGAACTGGTTGCAGGAGCGACTCCGCGCCCTCGGTTACACCGTCGAAATCCGGAGCTTCACGTTCTCCGACTGGCCCGCCCGCTTCGGTCCGCCGCTGATCGGCGTGCTCGTCGCCTCCGGCGCGCTCCTCGCATGGTGGTTGCTGCGGCAGGACCGGCCCGGGATGGCGCTGAGCGTGCTCCTGAGCCTGCAGGCCACCGCCGCGGCCGTGCTGCTGTCCAACGAGCGCGCGCAGGTCCGGCTGCCCTGGGGCCGGGGTCCCGGCGTCAATCTGTATGCCGGGTCGGACCGGCCCCGCTATCTGGTTGTTGCGCACCGCGATTCCAAATCGCAACCCGTGCCGATCGGCCTGCGCGTCGTCGCCGCTGCGATCGCATCTCTCGGCTGGCTCGTGCTCACCGGCGGCGCGGTGCTGCAGGCCGCCGGTCTGGGCCTGGCCCCGGCCGCCGGAGCGGCCGCGGGTGCAGCGTTCGCGAGCGGGCTCATCCTCGCGGGCTGCACCGTCGGCAACGGCTCACCGGGCGCGCTCGACAACGCGAGCGGGGTGGCGGCACTCATCGCAATCGCGGAGCGGTTGCACGGCCGAACCGACGTCGCATTCCTCATCACCGACGCCGAGGAGCTCGGGCTGGCGGGCGCGAACGCCGCTGCGGGCAGCTTCGCGTTCCTGTCCGGCGTCATCAACCTGGATGGCCTGGACGACCGCGGCCCCGTCCACCTGCTCGGGCCGCACGGGCTGCGCCGGCGAGGCGGGGCGCCGGCCGTGGAACGCGTGCTGTGCGCGGCGGCCCGCTCGAGAGACATCGAGGTGCGATCGCGAGCTGTCCCGCGCGGACTCATGCTGGATCATCTCGCGTTCACCCGCGCCGGTGTGCCCGCGGTCAGCGTGCTGCGGGGCACGTTGCGTTCGCTGACGCGTGTGCATCGGCCCGCGGACGCGGCCGATCGACTGGACGGCTCCGGTGCGTGCCTGGTCGCCGCCATCGTGTGCGATGCGCTCGCTGCGCTCCACGGGGCCTGACCCGTGGCGTCAACGCCCGATCGGCACTAGACTCAGCGGGAAAAAGACGCCCGATCACGCCGCTCCCGCTGCACTCGTCGCGCGGAGCGGCATCGTGTGTGGATCTCCACCATCAAGGGACACGGATGAAGCGGTACCGGTGCCTCGTCGTCGTCGGCGCCCAGTGGGGCGACGAGGGCAAGGGCAAGATCGTGGATGTCATCGCCGGCAAGGTCGACCTCGTGGCGCGCTACCAGGGCGGTGCCAACGCGGGGCACACCGTCCACGTCGGCGGCGATGCGTTCATCCTCCACCAGATTCCGTCCGGCATCCTGCACGCGGGCAAACGCTGCCTGCTCGGCAACGGTGTCGTGCTCGACGTGGCGCAGTTCCTCGACGAGCTGGACGCGCTCGAGGCCCGCGGTATCGAGGCCGCCGCGCGCATCGGCGTGAGCGGGCGCGCCCACCTGCTGCTCGACTACCACAAACGGCTGGACCAGGCGAACGAGCGGCGCCGCGGCGAGAAGAAGATCGGCACGACGGGCAAGGGCATCGGGCCGGCCTACGAGGACAAGATCGCGCGCGCCGGCGTGCGCGTCGCCGATCTGCTGGATGCCGATCGGGCGAGGCGCCTGCTGCACGCTGCGGCGGAGCGCGCGAACGAACGGCTGCGCTCGGCCGGGGCCGAGCCGTGTGTGCCCGCACAGATCGTGGACGGCGTGCTGGCCAGTCGCGAACGGCTGCTGCCCATGGTGACGGACACGGGTCGCGAGATCGTCACCACACTCGCCCGGCCCGAGGGCCGCGTGCTGCTCGAGGGCGCGCAGGGCGCGATGCTGGACATCGACCACGGCACGTACCCGTACGTCACCTCGTCCTCCACGACAGCGAGCGGTGCAGCCACCGGCGTCGGCATCGGGCCCACCGTGATCGATGGTGTGCTCGGTGTCGTCAAAGCCTACACGACGCGCGTCGGCAGCGGCCCCCTGCCCACCGAACTCGAACCCGAACTCGGCGACCGGCTGCGTGAACTGGGCGGCGAGTACGGCGCCACGACCGGGCGACCGCGGCGATGCGGCTGGTTCGATGCCGTCGTCGTGCGCTACGCCGCGCTCGTCAACGGACTCACCGGACTCGCCATCACCAAGCTGGACGTGCTCGATACCTTCGACGAGATCCGCATCTGCGCGGGCTACGACGTCGACGGCCGCGTCCACGACTCTTTCCCCTACGACCTGAGCGTGCTGGACCGCGTACAGCCGGTCTACGAGACCATGCCCGGCTGGAAGGCGGACACCAGCGCGGCCCGTGAGATCGACGATCTGCCGGCCGCAGCGCGCGCCTATCTCGAGCGCATCAGGGACCTTACGGGTGTGCCGCTCGTGTTCGTCTCCGTCGGGACGCGGCGGGATCAGATCATTCCGATGAACTGAAAGAGAGGGAGAGTTGAAGGGGATGGGGATGGGGAACGGGCAGGGGGCTCAACCTTCCCGGTGGGTCAGCAGGGTGGCGGTGCTTGCGTCGAGGACGGGCAGTTCGAACGTAGCGTGGTAGTCCACACCGGGGGCGGCGGCATCCATCGACAGCTCCCAGAGGATCCCATCGCTGCCGCCGCCCAGCGTGGTCACGGGGCGGTCGGCGGGCAGGTCGAAGGCAAACGGGACGAGCTGTCCGACATCACCCGGCCGCGCTGAGGCTTCGTCTTCCGCTTCCCACAGTGTGTCGCGCCGCCGATGCGTTCTCCGGTTGTTTCCCGTCCCGGTCGTTTCTTCCCAGCGGTGCACGCAGCGCAGCGTGATCCGGAAGGGTCCGTCCACGCGTGCGAACAGCGGCATGTCGATCTCCACCCGTCCCTCGCACCGGCCTCCCTGCACGAGCGGCGTGTGCGCGAGAAGCAGGTGACTCACGCCGAACTTCCGGCTGCGCGCCCTGATGCGGACGGCCTGGACGATGAAGACGACCGCGCCGAACGAGCCGCCCGCAGCGAACAGCCAGGCGAAGCCTCCCCAGAGCAGGGCAGCGCCGAGCGTGAGCAGCGCGATGACCGACCAGATCCACGCGCCGACGTGGACCAGGCCTCGGTTGCGCACATCGTCCGAGACGATGCGTCCCTCCACCCAGTCCGGCCGGCGGCCCCATTGTTCGCGCACCCAGGCCTGCCGGGCTTCCGAGATCTCGCCAGCCGTCGCATCCGCGGGCACGTCGAGCAGCACCGCCTGCGAGCGCACCCCGGTGCGGCCATCCGTGCCGATCACACCTGTGCTGTGGCCGGCCACCACGATCTCGCGTCGGCCCTCCGGCAGCGCGAACAGGCGACGGACCAGGACGCCGACCCCGATGAACACGGCGCCGAAGAGGATGGCGAAGAACCCGCCGGGATCGCGCGGCACGATCAGGACGCCGATCAGCGCGATCAGGGCGCCGAAAGCCATGAAAACGAGGCTGCCCAGTCGGGGCAGATCCGGCGGGCGGCTCGGGCCAGGCAAGGGCAGGCTCCCGGTTCCGTTGAGGCGGTCGCGCGGGGCAGCGCCGGCCCATGCTGGCGGCGACCACGCCGGCGAGGCAAGGGTCAGCCCGCGCGGGGCCGGGACCCCTTGAGCGGGGGCCGGAAGTGGGCTAGTTTTCTCAGCTTCCGTTGCCCCGCGGCCGAGGAACCGATGTTCCAGGAACTCTCTGACAAGCTGGACGCGATCCTGGGCCGCTACAAGCAGCGTGGGCTGCTCACCGAGCCCATGCTGCGCGAGGCGCTGCGGGACATCCGCCGGGTGCTGCTCGAGGCGGACGTGAATTTCCAGCTGGTGAAGGAGTTCCTGGCGCGCACCGAGGAACGCGCGCAGCAGGAGCACGTGCTGCGCTCCGTTTCGCCGGGGCAACAGCTGGTGAAGGTGGTGCACGACGGGCTCGTCGAGATGCTGGGCGAGCGGCCGGACCCGCTGCGGGTGGCGGCGATTCCGCCCACGGTCGTCATGCTCGTCGGCCTGCAGGGCTCGGGCAAGACGACGACGGCGGCCAAGCTGGCCAAGCGCTTCGTCCGCGAAGGCCGGGCGCCGGCGCTGGCGGCGCTCGATCCGTACCGGCCGGCCGCGATCGACCAGCTCGAGACGCTGGGCGGGCAGATCGGCGTTCCGGTCTTCGCGGACCGGGCGCAGAAGGATGTCGTCAAGCTGGCGCGCTGGGCCCTGGAACAGGCGAAAGCGGCTCGGCACCGGGTGCTGGTCCTGGATACGGCGGGGCGGCTGCAGATCGACGCCGAGCTGATGGATGAGCTGCGGCGCGTTCAGGCCGCGACGGAGCCGTCCGAGACCCTGCTCGTCGTCGATGCGATGATCGGCCAGGAAGCGGTGCGCGTGGCGCAGGGCTTTCACGAGGCGCTCGCGCTGACCGGCGTCGCGCTGACCAAGCTGGATGGCGACGCGCGCGGCGGCGCCGCGCTGTCGATCCGCGGCGTGACCGGCGTGCCCATCAAGTTCGTGGGGACGGGCGAGCGCGTCGACGGGCTGGAGGTCTTCGATCCGGTCCGCATGGCCGGCCGGATCCTGCAGCAGGGCGATGTCGTCGGGCTGGTCGAGAAGGCGCAGCGCGCATTCGACGCGGAAGACGCGCAACGGCTGGAAAAGAAGGTCGCGAAGGAGGGCCGGTTCGATCTGGAGGACTTCCTGGCCGTCACGCGACAGCTGCACAAGCTGGGGCCGCTGGAGAGTTTCCTGCGCATGGTGCCCGGCGTGAACAGCAAGATGCTGAAGGGCGCGAACCTGGATCCGAAACGCGTGCGCCACGTCGAGGCGATCATCCTCTCGATGACGCCACAGGAGCGGCGCCGGCCTGAGATCCTGAACGGTTCGCGCCGCGCACGGATCGCGCGCGGCTCCGGCCGGCCGGTACAGGAAGTCAACCGGCTCATGACGCAGTTCAAGCAGATGCAGAAGATGATGAAGCAGTTCAAGGGGATGTCGCCGGGGCAGTTGCGGGGGATGGGGCTACCCGGGATGGGTTGAGGAACGGCGACGGCGGGAATGGGGATGGGGGGTGGTGATGGAGGATGGGGACGGAAACGGCGGTGGGGTAACCGTCTTCTCCGTACCCGATCCTTCATCCCGAACATCGATCCTGCTGCCCGCCGTGCCGGCGGACACGGATCCAGCATCGAAACGAGACCATAGACTATGCCCAACATGATCCGTCTCCGGCGCGTAGGCCGGAACAAGCAGGCCAACTTCCGCGTGGTCGTCGTCGACAAGCAGGCGCCGCGCGACGGCGCCTACATCGAGTCGATCGGCTTCTACAACCCGCGCAGTGAGCCGGCGGAACTTCGTCTCGACCTGGAGAAGCTGGACGGCTGGGTCGCGAAGGGCGCACAGATGACCGACACGGTGGCCTCGCTGGCGCGCAAGGCGCGCAAGGGCGGCGATCGCGTGGTCGAGATCGTGCCTTTGAGCGGGCGCCCGCCGAAGCCCGCGGCGCCGGTCGAGACGCCGCCCGCGAAGCCCGCGCGCGGCGCGGCCGCGAAGGCGGCGAAGACGGAGGCACCGCCCGCGGACGATGCGGCGGCCCCGGTAGCGGATGAAGCGCCGGCGCCTGCGGACGAGGCGCCGGCGGCAACGGACGGCGAGGCAGGCGAGACGCCGGAATCCTGACGTTCCGGCGCCTCCGGGAAGGAGAGGCCGTGAACGCAAGTGCAGTGGACCCGCTCGCCGTCGGCACCGTGACGCGGGCGCATGGCACGAAGGGCGAGGTGTTCGTCTGGCCGCTGACGGATGACGTCGAAACCGTCTTCGCGGAAGGCGCGCAGCTGGGTCTGGGCGATGAAGACGGAATGGCTCCCGATGCGGAGACGGTGCGCATCGCCCGGGCACGAGGTTTCAAACGCGGGCTGCTGGTGCTGTTCGACGGCATCACGGACCGCGAGGGCGCGGAGCCGTACAGGGGCCGCTACCTGTACGCTGCCCGGTCGGCCCTGACGCCGCCGGCCGAGGACGAGGCCTACTACCACGAGCTGGTCGGCCTCGCGGTCGAGACGGTCGAGGGGGAGCGGGTCGGCACGGTGCGGCAGGTGTTCGAGATGCGGCCGGCGGATCAGCTCGAGGTGGAGGGTCCGGACGGCGTACGGCGGCTGGTGCCGCTGATCCGCCCGATCCTGCATGCGATCGACGTGGCCGGTGGCAGGGTGGTGATCGATCCGCCGCCCGGATTGCTGGAGCTGTCGTGAAGATCAACATCGTCACGATCTTCCCCGGCTTCTTCGAGGCGCCGCTGGCCCTCAGCATACCGGGGCGCGCGAGATCGCTGGGGCTGGTCGAGTACCGCGTCGTCGATCTGCGTGACTTCACGCACGATCGGCACCGGACGGTGGATGACGAGCCGTTCGGCGGCGGCGGCGGTATGGTGATGAAGCCGGAGCCGTTCTTCGAGGCGGTCGAGGCGCTTGCGCCGGCGGGGCCGCTGGTCCTGCTGTCGGCGCGTGGACGGCGGTTCGGGCACGAGGATGCCGTGAGGCTGTCGCTCCAGGCCGAGGTGACGTTGCTGTGCGGCCACTACAAGGACGTGGACGAGCGCGTGGCCCGGGTGCTGGCGACGGATGAATTGTCGATCGGTGACTTCGTGATGAGCGGCGGCGAGATCGCCGCGCTGGCGGTGACCGATGCGGTCGTGCGGCTGCTGCCGGGCGCGATCGGGACGCACGAGGCGGCGGCCGGCGATTCCTTCTACGACGAAGGGCTGCTGGGCGCGCCGTCGTACACGAGGCCCGCGGTGTTTCGCGGACACGATGTGCCGGAAGTACTGCTGAGCGGCGACCACGCGCGCATCGCGGCGTGGCGACGCGAGCAGGCGGAGCGATTGACGGAGGAACGCCGCCCGGATCTGTGGGCGGCGTATACCGGACAGAACGACTGAGCACGTACACAACCGAGGATATCATGGATACGCTTCAGAAACTCGAGGCCGAGCACAAGCGCAACGACATTCCGCCGTTCAATCCCGGCGACACGCTGCGCGTGAACGTGCGGGTCCGCGAAGGCGAGAAGGAGCGCATCCAGGCGTTCGAGGGCGTTTGCATCGCCCGCAAGGGCGGCGGGATGCGCGAGACGTTCACGGTGCGCAAGGTCTCCGGTGGTATAGGCGTCGAGCGCATCTTCCCCATCCACTCGCCGACGATCGAGTCGATCACGGTCGTTCGCGAGGGCCACGTCCGACGCGCCAAGCTCTACTACCTGCGCGGCCTGCGCGGGAAGGCCGCGCGCATCCGGGACAAGAGCCAGGGCTGACGCGCGGCGCCCCGTGACCGGAGCGGGTGCCGGAAAGGGGCGCAGACGGCGCAGGCCGCGTACGGCGAGCGGCCGGCGCAGGGCGGAGAAGCGCCGGCTCGACCGGCTCCTCGCGCTCGAGCGCGAGTACTGGGCCTCCGGCGTCCAGTGGGTGGCGGGCGTCGATGAGGTCGGGCGTGGACCGCTTGCCGGACCCGTGCTCGCCGCCGCCGTGATCCTGCCTCCCGATGTCGCGATCGCCGGCATCGACGACTCCAAACGACTGCCCGCGGACCGGCGCGAAGCGCTCTTCGACGAGATCCGCGCCCGCGCACTGTGCATCGGCATCGGCGCGGCGAGCACGCGCGAGATCGACCGGATCAACATCCTGCGCGCCAGCTGGCTGGCCATGCAGCGCGCCGTGGACCGACTGCGCGTGCGGCCCGAACGCATCATCATCGATGGACTGCCCGTTCCGGTCTTCGGTGACGAGCACCACGCCGTGGTCGACGGCGACGCGCGCGTGCACTGCGTCGCCTGCGCCTCCGTCGTGGCCAAGGTCGTGCGCGACCGGCTCATGTGCAGGCTGGCGCCGCGCTATCCCGGCTACGGCTGGGACGAGAACCGCGGGTACGCCACGGCCGAACACCGCCAGGCCATCCTCACGCTGGGCATGACGCCCCACCACCGGCGATCGTTCGAGACCAACGTCCAGTTGGCCCTGGACCTGTTCGAGTGACGCGGCCCGTCCGCGCGTCGAATCGTTGCCGGCCTGTGCATGCGGTCTGCTCGCGTTGCAGGCGATCGGTCCCCATACTTCTCTGATCGACACGACGCCCACGGGGTCCCATGCACACCGAACACCTGCAGAATGTCCGAATGGGCCACGTCGCGGGAGGCTGGCTGGTCGCGATCGCGGTCACCTCGCTCGCGGTCTTCGTCCTCGAGGCCCTCGGGTTTTCCGATGGCGGGGTTGTGAACGGGCTGGCCAGCGGGCTTGCCGTCCTGGTCGGGTTCGGCGCGGGCGGCATGTTCGCCGGGTTCCGCTCGATGCGCGCACCGATCCTGCACGGCGTCGGCATGGGCGTGCTCTCCGTCTCCGCGTGGGCGCTGGTGAACCTCGTCGGGGTCTTTCAGCCGCAACTCGTGTACGGCGGTGTGACGGCGCCGGTGCTGGCCGCGCTGATGTTCGTGCAGTTCGTCGCGGCCATGGTCGGCGCACTCGTGGGCTACAATCTCGCGCTGCGCGGCAGGCCCGGGCTGCGCGAGGACCTGCCCGAGGCCGGCTGAGGCGACCGGGTCCTCCCCGATTGCCGGACCGGCCGGCGCGCACCACCTTTCGCGCCCGAGTCGAAGGCCTTCCCTGAACGGAGCATCCGCATGTCCCGGCGCCTGGCGTCGTTCCTGATCGCGGTCCTGACGTTCGCACCGCTGGCCACTTCCGCGCAGACGCCCGCGCAGGGCGGATCCGTGCTATGGCTGATCCCTCCCGCGGGCCGCCTCGAACTCGACCGGGTCGTGAACGGCGCGCTGTCCGCATCGGACTACTTCGGTCCCGACGAAACGTACCTGGATGTGTGGGAACTGGAGGGCCGGGCCGGTACGACCGTAACGATCGAACTGAAGTCCAGTGATTTCGATGCCATGCTCTTCGTGGTGGCCCCGGGCCTGGTCGAGACGCTGATGGACGACGATGGCGCGGGCCGCTGCGACGCGCGCATCACGCTGCGCGTCCTGGAGGACGGCGCGATCCGCGTGGCCGCGACGCTCACCGAGTCCAGGACGACCGGGCTGTACACGCTCCTCGCCACCACGAATCCTGCGCCCCCGTCGAGTGTCACCTGCGGCGGTCCGGATCCGGACGTCTTCGCCCGGCTGCCCGTGGCCGGACAGGTGAATGTCGGTGGCGCCCCCGTACAGAGCGGGCTGGACAACGCCGATCCGCTGCTCGACAACGGCGCGTACGCCGAAGTCTGGGAGCTGAGCGGCAGTGCGGGCGAGACCCTGCGGATCCGCATGGAGTCCGCCGCGCTGGATGCCTACCTGTACCTGATGGGCCCGGGCATAAACGGCGTGCTCGTCGACGACGACAGCGGGGGCGATCTGGACGCGGAGATCGTCGTGACGCTGACCGCAGCAGGCACGTTCCGCGTGATCGCGAGCACCGCGGGCGGGGAGAGCATGGGAGCCTACCGGCTGAGCGTGAGCCGCCAGGAGGGCCTCGCGGCGCGTTGATTCGCCGGCACCGCTTCCGCTACCTTCCTGCGGGCCGGTAGCTCAGCGGCAGAGCAGGGGCCTTTTAAGCCCAAGGTCGTGGGTTCGATCCCCACCCGGCCCATCGGGCAGCACGGTGTGACGCCCGGCTAAGTGCCGGCGCCGGACAGGGCGGGCGCGCGGACAGGCCTGCGGCGCAGCAGCAGCGCCTGCACGGCCGAGCCCGCGTAGAACGCGAGCAGGTAGAGCGCGATGCCCTGCCCCAGCCAGATCGAGATCCCCACCGGCAGCACGCCCGCGATGGCCAGCATGAGCCGCGACTGCACGCCGGTCAGGCGCGTGGTTGCGAGCGAGGCGGCCGCGGCGAGCAGACCCCACAGCAGGCCGTTGCCGGCCAGCGCAGTGCCCTCCGAGATGTGGTAGACCGCCTGGAACATCGCGATCAGCACGGGGACCTGGATCAGCGCAGCCACCAGTCCCGGCCCATCGACGACTTTCACGCCGTGCCGCGCGTGCAGCGCGTTGATCTCCTTCTGCAGCGAGTCCGGATCCCTGGCGAACTGCCGCTTCAGCTCGCGCAGCTCGGGCTTGAACCCATCCACCACCCGCTGGCGGTCGCGCGTCCTCGCCGCGAGCGGCAGCATGACGGGAATCAGGGCGAGCCGGAGAAGCAGCGTGACCGCGAGGATGCCGAGCGCGATCGAGCCGCCGAGCGTTTCCCCGGCAGAAACAATGAACCGCTCCAGAACCTGGACCAGCGATGTCCACCAGCTCATTCCGTTCTCGACCTCGATTGAACCGGACGCCATGAACAGGGATCCCACCACGTTGCAAATCGCAGGCCTGATGCACTGCGTCGTGGGGTGCCTCGCCGGCTCGGCCCGACCCGGGCGGCGGGACGCGCGTCGAGGGCAGGCCGAGGCGCGGTGGAACGTGGCGGGAAGCGTGCATCCGGGCGAGATTGGGCGCCTGCGGCAGGGCATCGCCGCCCGTGGCCGCACCGGGAGCAGGCGGAGGTCCATGAGCAGGAAAGACCGGGCCAGACGATACCAGGACGACCTGCCCATCGATCGTGCGTCGGAATGGCAGGCCGAGCGACCGCTGCACCGGCGCCGCGTCTATCTCGTGCTCGCCGCGATCGCGGCCGCGACCACCGCCGCGTCGGTCCTGCTGCGTCAGGTCGAGTGGATCGACCGTTTCGGCCCGAACCTGGCCACCGAAGTGCTCGGCATCCTGATCACGCTGGTCTTCGTACACAGGTTCCTCGAACAGCAGGATCGGGCGCGCCGGCTGCGCGGATCGATCGGCGCGCTGCGCAAGGGGAGCAGGGCGCTCACGCGCATGGCGGAAGCCTGGGGCGCGCTCGTCAAAGGGTCGCTGCGCAGGATGCCGGCCGAACGGCCGGCCAGCCTGGAGATGCTGTTCACGCCGTTCGTGACGGAGTCGCTCGTCGATCTGGATCCGGACGCGCAGCGCGGCGGCGAGGATGGCGACGTGTCGATCCGCTGGGTCGAATGGTCCGCGGCCGAATTCGGCGCGGCGCAACGCCAACTCCACGAGATCATCGTGACGTACGCGACGTCGCTGGATCCCGCCTGGATCGAAGCCGTCGATGAGCTGATGGACGACCCGTTCCTGCGCCTGTTCACGGCGCTGGCCGCGGCCGCGCCCGATGCGCGCGAATGGCGTGTTCGCATGAACACGGGCCGGGCGCTGCGCGAAGCGCACTTCGAGCGCCTGCTGCACGCGGTGAATCTGCACAACCGGATCGCAGCGGATGCCGCGACGGTGCGCACCCGTCGTCGAGCCCCGCGCTCCGGCTCGATCGGCGTCGTGCTCGACATGGACGCGGACCTGCGCATTGCCGTCAGCCGGGACGCGACGTGGTGGGCGCTGCCACCGGGCCCGGGCGCGCTGACCCAGCAGGCGGCCTCTGAACCGGTGAGCAACCCGTGAAGCGCCATGCACCGGCGGCCGGCGCGGCCGCCCGATTCCGGCCGGCGATCCGCTGGACGCCGGCGCTGATCGGGCTGCTGACCGCTTGTGCGAACGGGGCCGAGCCGCCGGGTACGCCGGCGCCGCCGGTGCCGGGTGCGACCGACGTCGAATCGGTCGTCTACCTGATCGGCGACGCGGGCGCACCGGACCCCCGCGGCGAGCCGGTGCTACGCGCGCTCGAAGCGGAGATCCGCAGCCGGACCGATTCGGCGCACCAGGTGATCGTCTTCCTGGGCGACAACATCTATCCGAAGGGGATGCCGCCCGCGACGTCGCCGGCCCGTGCGGAGGCGGAACGGCGTGCGCTCACGCAGGCAAGTGTCGCCATCCGCTCGGGCGCGGATGCGATCTTCATTCCAGGCAATCACGACTGGGAGAAGTCCGGGGAGAACGGCTGGCAGACGATCCTGCGCCAGGAACAGTTCATCGAGGAAGCGGGTGGCGGTCGCGTCGCGTTTCTT
Organism: Longimicrobiales bacterium; assembly: GCA_041568755.1. Classification (GTDB taxonomy): domain Bacteria; phylum Gemmatimonadota; class Gemmatimonadetes; order Longimicrobiales; family RSA9; genus JBFFZF01. The sequence goes on from JBFFZF010000023.1 coordinate 25,341, forward strand.
CCCGACCGCGGCTGTCCGGGTCCGGCACTGCGTGATGTCGGTGCGCGGCTGCGCCTGCTCCTGCTCGACACGGAATGGTGGCTGCGCGTCGACGGCAAGCCCGAGCACCCGACGTCCAGCTGTGCGGCGGATGCCGAATGGGAGGTGCTCGCTCGACTCGACTCGATGATGGCGAGCGCGGACGGGCGTCACGTCGTGGTGGCCGGCCACCACCCGATGATGTCGAGCGGTCCGCACGGCGGTCACTTCACGGTCATGGAGCACATCTTCCCGCTCCGCGAATTCAACAAATGGCTGTGGGTCCCGCTGCCCATCATCGGCTCGCTGTACCCGATCGCGCGCAAGACGGGCATCACGCACCAGGACATGTCCGGATCGCGCAACCGCACGCTGCGCTCGTCCCTCGATTCCGTGTTCGTCCGGCACCGGCCGCTGGCCTATGCGTCCGGGCATGAGCACGCGCTGCAGATCCTGGATGGCGGGCGGGGCGCGCGTTATCTGGTCGTGAGCGGGACCGGGATCTACGGACACGTGAGTTCGCTGACGCGTCTGGATGAGACCCTCTACCAGGCGGAGGCGAGCGGCTACGTCCGGCTCGACATCCAGCGCGACGGCCGGGTCCGGCTGGCTGTCGTCGTCGTCGACGAGCAGGCCCGGCGTGCAGAGTCGTTTGCCAGCTGGATCGAGGAGCGCCGATGAGCGATCGTCGCGTGGTGGTGCTGCTCGCCGGCTGCGCGTGCGTTGCAGCCTCGCCGCTCGCCGGCCAGGTGCGCAGCCCGGCGAACCGCGATTCCGTGACGGTGACGGCCGGCCCGCAGTACGCATCGGGCGCGCTGCACCGTCTGCTGCTCGGCACGGATTATCGCGCCCTGTGGACGGCGAGCATGCGCGTCGAGCTGCTCGATCTGGCCAGCTTCGCCGGCGGGCTCACACCCCTCCGTCGCGGCGGCGGGTTCCAGACCCGATCGCTGCGCTTCCGCGGGGAGGACGGCCGAGAGTACGCGTTCCGTTCGGTCGACAAGGATCCCAGTGCGATTCTGCCGGCGGAGCTGCGTGAGACGCTCGTCGACCGACTCGTGCAGGATCAGATCAGCTCCGGTCATCCGGTCGGGGCGCTCGTCGTCGCACCGATCCTCGACGCCGTCGGCGTCCTGCACGTCGATCCGCGGCTCGTCGTCCTCCCCGATGATGCGCGGCTCGGCGAGTTTCGCGCCGACTTCGCGGGACTGCTCGGATTCATGGAGGAGCGACCGGACGAGAACGATGACGCGATCGCCAGTTTCGCGGGCGCGACCAGCGTGATCGGGACGGAGCGGCTGCTGGAACGCATCGAGGAAGATCTCGAACAGGTGGATGCGCCCGCGTTTCTGGCCGCCCGCCTGACCGATGTGTATCTGGGCGACTGGGACCGGCACCGCGACCAGTGGCGCTGGGCCCGCTTCGGCACGGGCCGCGAAGAAAGCTGGAAGCCCATCCCGCGCGATCGCGATCAGGCCTTCGTGCGCATGGATGGGATCATGCTGTCGCTGGCGCGGCAATACTATCCGCAGCTGGTCCGCTACGATGAGATGGCGCCGGGTATGCTGGGCGTCACGTGGAACGGCCGGGAGCTGGATCGCCGCTTCCTCGTGCATCTGGAATGGCCGGTCTGGGATTCCGTCGCCCGCCACCTGCAGCGCCAGGTCACGGACAGCGTGATCGAACACGCCGTGCGTCAGCTGCCGGCCGAACTCTACCGGCTCGACGGCGAGGCGCTGGCCCGGCGCCTGCGCTCCCGCCGCGACGAGCTGCCCGATGTGGCGCGCCGTTTCTACCGTCTGCTCGCCGGGGCCGTCGATGTACACACCTCGGACGCGGCCGAGCGCGTGGAGGTGCGCCGCTCCGGCCCCGACTCCCTGGAGGTCGTGGTCACGGCCCACCACCGCCGACTGGGCGAAGTCGAGATCTTCCGGCGCCGGTTCCGGCGCGGTGAGACCGATGAGGTGCGGCTGTTCCTGCACGGCGGGGCCGACACCGTGAACGTGCGCAGTGACGCCGATGTCGGCATCACGGTGCGCGTGCTGGGTGGCGGTGGCAGCGATGTGTTCATGGACGAGTCCGGTGCGGCCCGGCTGTACGGCGATGACAATGATGTCGGCACGAAACGGGGCCGGCGCGCCGGCATCGACACGCGTGATTACGATCCGCCTGCCACTTCGCCCAGTCAGCCGCACCGCGACTGGGGCCGGCAGTACCGGCTGCCGCTGTGGATGGGCTACTCACCGGACGTCGGTCTGCTCATCGGCATGGGCGTCGAACGGTACGACTTCGGGTTTCGCAGGGTCCCGTGGGCCCACCAGCTCAAGCTGCGAGCGGCCTGGGGCACGACCGCCGGCACGTACCGCGTCGAGTCGCGCATCCGGCTGCAGCGCGAGAACTCCGCCGCGCACTGGCTCATCGACGCGCGCGCCTCGGGGCTCGACATCCTGAACTTCCATGGTCTGGGCAACGAAACGAGCACCGACGCGGACGAGGCTGTCCATGAAGTCGAGCAGAGCGTCTTCGCGGTCGAGCCGCGCGTCGTGCTGCCGGTGAGCCGGCGCGGCACGCTCTCGATCGGGCCGACCCTGCGCTACACGGACACACGTCTCACCGAGGGTCAGCTCATTGCCGATCTGCGGCCGTACGGCAGCGGCAACTTCGCGCAGGCGGGGTTGCGCACCAGCATGCGCATCGACGGGCGGGACCGGGCGCGGACACCCACGCATGGTGCCATGCTCGAGATCGGCGGCGCGTTCACGCCGGCGCTGCTGGATGTCGACGATGCGTGGGGCGAGATCACCGCGCTGGCGACGGCGTTCCTCTCCCCGGGCGCCGCGATGGCGCCGACGCTGGCCGTGCGTGCAGGCGCGAAGAAGCTGTTCGGCACGGTCCCGTTTCAGGATGCCGCTTACATCGGAGACGCGTCCACCGTACGCCTGGGTCGCGACCAGCGCTACGGCGGCGATGCGCTCGTGCACGCCAATGCCGAGCTGCGCATGAAACTGTTCCGCGCGCTGCTCGTGCTGCCGGCCGATGTGGGTGTTTTCGGGCTGGCCGATGTGGGTCGTGTCTGGCTGGAGGGCGAGTCATCCGATCGCTGGCACGATGCCCTCGGCGGTGGTCTGTGGTTGGCATTCCTCAGCCCGGAGAACGCGCTCAGCATCGCGCTCGCACGCAGCGAGGAGCGGACCGGGCTCTACATCACGGCCGGATTCGCCTGGTAGCCACGAACGGCGCGGGCCCGCAACTGCGCCGTTCGCCGCATGTCGCCTCCGCCGTCAATCGTTCCAGACGCCCCCTTTGATGTCGCGTACGCCGGCGTGGGTGCCGGCGCCGACGCCCACGCCCAGCGCGATGGCCGTGCCGGCCCCGACGATGGGCAGGATCGCGACGACGGGAGCCGCGACAATGGCCGCGGCCGCGCCGGCGATGACCGGGGCCACCGAACTCTTGGCGGAATCCACGTAGCGTAGTCGCCGGAACACGAAGGATTTCGTCTTGACGTAACCGCCGACGGCGGCAACAGCCGCTGCGGCGAGACCGATCAGTTCGAACATCGGAACACCTCCTGTCGGATGATCCGTACGCTCTGACCGCGTGCGAAGTTTCCTGTCGGGCTGTCCGAGCATGGCGAATCCGGGTAGCTTTTCGCAACAGTGGCGCCGCGCAGCCGGACGGATGCGGCCGGGACGAGTGAATCGCGGGCGGGTGTGTCGGATCGGAACGAACGGGGAGGGGAACAGCGCGGGTCGGGTCGTGCCCTCGGCCAGACGCTCCTGCTGCTCCTGGTATGCGCATGGCCGGCGGCCGGGCAGTCGACCGTCGTCGACGGCTGGGTGCGCACGGCGGACGGGCGGGGTGTACAGGCGGCCGCGATCGTGCTGTCGGCCCGGGGCGACACCACGCCCGTGGCGAGCACGGAGACGGACGCGCTGGGCCGGTTCCGGCTGGCCGGCGTGGCGCCCGGCCGGTGGGACATCCGCGTACGGCGACTGGGCTTCGCGGAAGTCGTGGAGCAGGTGGCGACGACGGGCGGCACGCTCACGGTCGAGATCGAGATCGGTGAGCAGGCCCTCACGCTGCCCGGGCTGACGGTCGAGGCCAGTCGTGCACGCGCGAACTTCGAACGGAGCGCGGGCGCCACGACACGCGAACTGACGCGCGAGGAGATGAAGTTCGTGCCCGGCGTCGCGGAGGCCGATGTGCTGCGCGCCGTCGAGATGCTCCCCGGTGTCGTCACCACGTCGGACTACTCCTCCGCGTTCAATGTGCGCGGCGGCTCCGCGGATCAGAACCTCATCCTGCTCGACGGACTGCCCATCTACAATCCGTTCCACCTGGGCGGCTTCTTCAGCGTGTTCAACGCTGACATGGTTGCTCGCGCCGAGCTGCTGGCGGGCGGGTTCCCGGCCGAGTACGGCAGTCGCGTCGCGTCGGTGCTGTCCGTCGAAAGCGATGGCTCGGGGACCGGCACGGACTGGGACGCAGGCGTCAGCCTGCTGGCCGCACGCCTGGCCGTGGGCACGCAGGTGCCAGACGGCGTGACCGAAGCGCTCGGCCTGCGGACCGCCCGCGCGCGTGTGTCCGTGCGCCGCTCCTACTTCGATGTGCTGCTGGCGCCCGTCTTCGACTTTCCTTACCACCTGACGGACCTGCAGATGTACGTGGAAGGCTGGACGCCGGGCGGTTCACGCGTCTCGCTGACCGCGTACACGGGTCGCGATGTGCTGGATCTGGCCTCGTCGGATTCGTTCCCGCTGCGCATCGGCTGGTCGTGGGGCAACGATGTCGTCGGTGTCCGCCTCACGCGGCCCATGGGCGCGGGCCGGGCGCTCGACGTCCGTGCCGGGTACTCGCGGTTCTCGACGGCGTTGCGCTTTCCAGACTTCGACGACACCGAGTTCGACAGTCGCATCCAGCAGACGTTCGCGCGGGTCCAGGCCGAGATGCCCTTTGCGAACAACACGCTGCAGCTGAAGGCCGGCGCCGAGGTCAGCCGGCTGGCCTACGCGAACCGTGCCCTGAGCGGTGGGACCGAGTTCCGCCGCGGCGAGGAATCCGGCTGGCTGGGCTCGACGTGGGCGGCCTGGGTCTGGCGGCCCGGCCCGTGGCTCGTCGAGGCGGGCACGCGGCTGGACGCGTGGTCCGCCGAGGTGCCCGGCGAACCGGCGAGCTATCCGGCTCCGCGTTTCGCGGCCAAGCGTTTCTTCGCCGGCGGCGATGCCGCCGTGAAGCTCGCGCTCGGCCGCTACACGCAGTTCGTGCATTCCCTGCGCGATGAGGAACTGCCGCTGGGCATCGACATCTGGGTGCTGTCCGGCGACCGGGCCCCCGTGGTCGTGTCCGACCAGGTCCAGGGCGGCATCGAAGGTTTTGCGGGCGACTGGTTCGTTTCTCTCGAGGCGTACTACCGTGACCTCGCCGGCGTCGCGACCAACAACTTCGCGGACGATCCGAACGACGCGCGCGATGATCTGGTCGGCGGCACGGGCGAAGCGTATGGCACGGATCTCTTCGTGCGTCGCGAGCGCGGGCGCACGCGGCCGTCCCTGTCCGTCTCATGGCTGCGCGCGAGCCGGACGTTCCCGGACGCGACCGCGGGCCGCGATCCCGTTCCGCTCGTCCAGTACGCGCCGATCTTCGACCGCCGTCTCGACATCGAGTTCACGTTGCGCACCGTGCTGGCACGGGGGATCGAGGCCGGCCTGCGCTGGAACTACGGCAGCGGTCTGCCCTACACACGGCCACTGGGCGGGTACACGGTCTTCTCGTTCGAGCCCACCAACCAGCGTCGCTTCACGTTCGATCCGCCGTCGGACAGCGCCGAACTGGGCGTGCTGCTCGGACCCCGCAACGGGCAGCGTTACCCGCCCTACCACCGGCTCGATGTGACGTTCCGCAAGGAGATGCAGCGTTCCTGGGGCACGATCACGCCCTACCTGGACATCGTGAACCTGTACAACCGCAAGAATCCGCTCTTCTACTTCTACGAGTTCGACCGCGACCCGCCGACGCGCTCCGGCGTCTCGATGTTTCCTTTCCTGCCGACCATCGGCGCGGAGCTGAAGTTCTGATGCGGCGGCGCCTGTGGTGTGCACTGGTGGTGCCGCTCGCGGCCGCCGGCTGCGAGCTGACCGAGGTCACGGTGGCCGAGGTTCAGGACAGCGTGATCGCGGAGGTCATCCTGGTCGCCGGTCCGGGGCCGCAGCGCGCCATGCTGCACCGCACGCGCGGGACCGGTGCGGACAACCGTGTCCCTGGCGCGAGCGTCGAGGTGCGCGACGCGCGCGGCCGGACGCTGCAGTTCCAGCCCGCGCCCGTCAGCGATTGCATCGACGTGCCGCCGGATTCCGCCGCGACCGTGGGTTCCTGCTACGCCTCGCCTGTCGAGGCGCCTCTCGACATCGCGGCCGGCGGCACGTACGAGCTGCGCGTCGTTCTGCAGAACGGCGGCGTGCTGACCGGAACGACGACGTTGCCGGGCACGTTCGCGCTCACGTCGCCGGCTGTGACGCCGTGCGCGATTCCCGCGGACACCACGATCGAGCTGCGCTGGACCCAGGCCGCGGATGCCTGGGCCTACATCGCGGAGTCCAGCATCACCGGCATCCGGGCCGCCCTCGCGGACCGGGGTGTGGAAGTGCGCAAAGATCCGTTGCGGCTGTTCGGACTCGCCGTCAGCCGTGCCGACACATCGATCGTGTTCCCTGGAGAGTTCGGCCTGTTCGACCGCGCGGATACGGACGTGGCCGCCGCGCTGCTCGCGCTGCGGCGCGGTCTGCCGCCCGGTGTGACCGCCCGGATCGTGATCGCCGCGACGGAGCGCAACTACGTGAACTGGGCGAGGGGCGGCCAGTTCAATCCGTCCGGGATCGTGCGTGTCCCGAGCGTGCGCGGCGCGGGGTCAGGCGTGTTCGGTGGCATCGTCGCGCACGAGATCACGCTGTCGACGCGACCGGGGTCGGGTCTGCCCGCCTGTCTGCGGTGAGTCCGTAGACTTGTTTCGGGGGACGGCCCGCGTCAGTCGTCGATGGCGACGCCGAGCTCGTCCGGGGACAGGCCCTTGAGCAGCGAGTCCATGACCTCGCGCGCGAAGGGTTCGGCGTTCGTGGCGGGCTCGAGGGCGCGGATGTGGGACAGAACGAGACGCTCACCGTTGGCGCATTCCAGCCCGATGTAGGCCGAGGGGTAGATGGCCGTCTCGCCGATCTCGGACTCGGATTCGTGGGGCACGCCGGCGACACCCAGCCGTGCATCGCCGCTGCGCAATGCAGCCTGAATGCGGTCCCAGGTCTCATCCAGTGGGAAGCGGGTGGACGCCAGGATGTTGGGCAACCCCGCGATGAGCAGGCCTACGTCCAGCTCGACCTCGGCCTCGAGATCGCTGACGCGACTCGTCTGGATCACGGGAAACGGACCGGCCAGGAAGACCGGAACCGCCGGGGATGCCATGCGCGCTCCGTCCGTGCCGTGAAAGCGGGCGCCCCACGCGCCCGTCTGGCGCTTCATTACCCTCGCCCGTGCGCCGGGGTCCCCCTCCGGGGACGGGCTTCAAAGCAGGTGCAGCAGCCGGTGCAGGACGTGCACGAAACGGGCGGATTCCCGAGCCAGTCCGGCCGGTCCCAGCGAATGATCGGTCCCGCCCGAATGCGACAAAAGTGATGTGATCGTGCAGCTGTGGAGTCGCTCGGGCGGCAGCGCACGGGACAGCCGGATCGACTCGGTGAAGGGCATCAGGCGGTCGTCGCGGCCGTGCGCGAGCAGGACCGGAACGCCGACGTCGGGCAGGAACGGCTGCGGGTCGAGGAGCGGATCGGCACGCAGCGCCGCGTCCGCCAGGTCCAGCGATTTCGCACGCAGGAAGTCGACATGGTCACGGCCGGATCCGGACGGCGGCGCGATCATGTCGAACAGCGGGCGCTTCTCGGCGGGCAGCGTCTCACGCAGGCGCGCCTTGGACGCGTCGTAGACCGGGTCCCACGCGTAGACGCGGCGCTCGCCGGATTCCTGCGCGAGTGCGAAGAGGGCTGCCGCGACATCGGTGTCCTGCTCGTGGCCCGGTATGCCGGCCAGGTAGTTGCCCGCCATCACCCACTGCCCGTACGGGTCCGGCGGGTTGTAGTACTGCACGCCGTCCAGCTCGTGCTCTCCGACCATGCCGTACACGAACAGACGATGCACGTCGCAGTATCCGCCCCACGCGACGATGGCGCGCAGCAGCTTCTGCACCTCCGGCCTGGCCGCGGCGATGAGGGCCTGCGTCGCACCGAACGAGAAGCCGAACAGGCCGACGCGGTCGGGATCGACGTCAGCGCGCTCGTGCAGTGCGCGCACTGCCGCCAGAATCGTTTCGCCCGTGATCTCCGGTGCCACACGCAGGGCGCGCCACTCCGGAATGTCGGGCACGAGCACGACATTGCCAGCGGCGGCAATGGCGCTGGCGAAGCGGACGAGCGAGGGATGCTCACGGCCGGTCCAGGTCAGCCCGTGGAGCACGGCCCAGCCGGGGTATCGGCCGGCGCGGGCCGGCCGAAACACGGTCGCGGCATGCACCGTCCCGCCGCGGTCGATGCCGGTCTCGATCCGTGTGACACGGTTCCCGGTGCCGCGCAGGTAGCCGCGCAGGAAGGCGAGGGTCGAAGCCATGGGCAGGATGATACAACTTGCGGCGCGTTTTCGCGGCTGGCATCCTGTCGCAGGCAACCCACCGCAACCACGGTCCGCCTTGAGCACACCCATGTCCGGTCCGGGCCCGACGCGACGGCGGTTCCTCCGCAGCGCGGCCGGCGCGGCCACGACGCTGCTGTGGCCGGCCCCGGTCGATGCACTCGGGGCCGCGCTGCGCGGTGCCGACGCGCAGGAGTTCTGGGCCCTCGTGCGCGAAGCGTTCCTGGTCCCTGCGGACCGCATCTACCTGAACGTGGGCACGCTGGGCGCCCAGCCACGTCCCGTCGTCGACGCCGTCGTCGAACACACTCGCCGCGTCGCGATGTCGTTGCCGCCCGCGCTCGACTGGGACGAGGTCAAGGCCAGCTTGGCCGCGCTGCTGCACTGCGACGCCGCGGGGCTGGTCTTCCCGCGCAACACGACCGAGGGCATGAGTTTCGTGGCGAACGGACTGGATCTGGATGCGGGAGCCGGGATCCTGACGACCGACCACGAGCACATCGGCGGGCTGTGCCCGTGGCAGATGGTCGCGGCTCGCCGCAGACTGCAATTGCGCGTGGTGGCGTTGCCGGCCGCGCAGGCGAGCGACGCCGAGATCGTGGATCGATTCCGCGCCGCGTGGTCGCCGCGCACACGCGTCGTTTCCGTTTCGCACGTGAACTTCACGACCGGGCGCATCATGCCGGTCCACGAGATCGTCCGGCTGTGCCGGGAGCGCGACGCGATCGCCGTGATCGATGGCGCGCACCCGCCCGGGCTGATGCCCGTGGACCTCGGCCGGCTCGATCCGGATTTCTACGCGTCCTCGCCGCACAAGTGGCTGCTCGCGCCGCAGGGCACCGGCTTCCTGTGGCTGCGGGAGCCGTGGCGGACCCGGCTGTGGCCGACGCTCGCCTCCGGCGGCTGGGACGATCTCTCGCTGGGCGCGCACCGCTTCAACCATCTCGGTACGTTCGATGAATCGCGCCTGGCCGGGCTGGTGGCCGCGCTGCGTTTCCGCGAGGCGATCGGCGGTGCGCGCATCGAGGCGCGCATCCGCGAGCTGCGCGCGCGGCTGATCGCAGGGCTGCGCGGCATCGACGGGCTGACATTCGTGACGCCCGAGGACGACGAACGCGCCGCGGGCATGGTCTCGTTCGCCATCGAGGGCGTCGACGCGGCGCGGCTGCAGCAGGCGCTGGCACGGGTGGAGACCCCGGACGGGGCGATCTGGAGCGTGCGCACACGCGTGATCGGCGAATACGGGTACGGCTGGATGCGTCTCGCGCCGCACATCTGGAACTCGACCGCGGAGCTGGATCGCGTCGCCGCGTGGATCGGTGCACTGGTGCCGGGCCTGCGCACGGGCGGCGCGCAGTCCTGACGCGACGCGGGCCCTCGACACGGGGCCCGCGCGCGCGGGGCCGGCCCGCGGACGGCTACGCCTCCCAGGTCGTCCTTCCGCCGACTACGGTCCGCACGACGGCGATGTCCTTCAGCCGGGACGGATCCACATCGTGCGGGTCCTCGGCCAGCATCACGAAATCCGCCAGCTTGCCCGCCGTGATGGAGCCTTTCACGCGCTCCTCGAAGGAGGCGTGCGCGCCGTTCAGCGTGCAGATGCGCAGCGCCTCGTCGACCGACACACGCTGGTTGAGGCCCCACGGACGACCCGCCCAGTCCGTGCGCGTGACCATGCTCTGCAGCGCCATCATCGGCTCGTAGGGACCCGGCATGTAGTCGGAGGCGCCGGGCACCGGGATGCCGTGGTCCAGGAACGAGCGGTGCGCGAACATCCAGCGCGTCTTCTCTTCGCCGTATTCCGCCCACTTGTCGCCGTGATAATAGACGTACGTGTAGAACGGTGTCGGGATCACGCCGCCCGCCGCAATGCGGCGCAGCAGATCGGGATTCACGAGCGTGCAGTGCTCGATGCGGTGACGCGCGTCCGGACGCGGCCACATGCGCTGCACGCGTTCGTACGCGTCCAGCACGTAGCCGATCGTCACATCGCCGTTCGCATGCACGCCGATCTGGAACCCGGCGCGGTGGACTTCCTCGACCGCCGCATGGATCTCCTCGGGCGCCATGGTCAGGATGCCGTAGTCGTCGGGTCGGCCGACATACGGCGTGCTCATGCGCATGGTGCGTTCGCTGGCTGAGCCGTCGGCGCTCAGCTTGACGGCCCCGATGCGGAGCAGCTCATCGCCGAAGCCCGTCCGGATGCCGGTCGGCTCGAGCGATGAGAAGAAGCCGCGGCTCGGGAAGAAGTACATGCGGAAGCGCAGCTCGCCGGCCGCGTATGCGTCCTGCAGGGCGATGAGATCGTCCGGCCCGCCGCCTGTGCGGTGCACGGACGTCAGGCCGGCTTTCGCCATCTCGCGCGAGATGAACTCGACGCCCCGCTGGCGCGTCTCGCGCGTGACTTCCTCGCGCCGGCCCACGCGCCCGAATGCGCCGCGCGCCCGCTCCGCCACCTTGCCGGTCAGCTCGCCGTTCTCGCGGTAGAACTTACCGCCCGGCGGATCGGGCGTGTCCGCCGTGATGCCCGCCTCGCGGAACGCCACGCTGTTGTACACGCCGGTGTGGCCGCCGCGATGCCCGACGCTGGCGGGATGGTTCGGCACTGCGTCGTCGAGGTCCCTGCGCGTGACCGGGCGGTCCAGCTTCGTGTCATCGTACATGTAGCCGCTGACCCAGAAGCCGGGCGGCGTCGTGGCGGCCTTGCGGCGCAGCGCGTCCTTGACCTCGGCCACGGTGCGCAGGTTCACGTTCACGCCCGTCAGCTCGTTCACGCCGGCGGGGTGGCTGTGCGTATCGATGAAGCCGGGCGTGACGGTCATCCCGGCCGCGTCGATGACCTGCGTGGCGGGCCCGGCCAGCGCACGGATGTCCGCGTTCGAGCCGACCGCAGTGAAGCGGCCGTTCTGCACCGCGAAGGCCTGTGCCCGCGGCAGCGCATCGTCGACGGTCCACACACGCGCGTTCACGACGATGAGGGCGGGTGTCGCACCGCCCTGCACGTCCGCGGCAGCCGCCTCGTGACGCAGCTCGCCGTGCACGCCGGTCCAGTCCCGGGTGTCGACGCCCAGCGCCGCGGCCAGGGCCGCGCCCGCACCGAAGAATTCGCGTCGATCGAGAGACGCCATGGCTGCCTCCTGTCGTAGCCGACTGCGTCAGGTGTGCGTCAGGTCGAACTCGCGCTGCGCGTCCGGGTCGGGCCGGGTCAGCAGGCTGACCACGACCGTGACCAGGATGCCCGCGGCGAAGCCCGGGATCATCTCGTAGAGATCGTAGGTGCGCGACTTGAAGGCAATGACCCAGACGATGGCGGTGAGGAAGCCCGCCACCATGCCGGCCAGCGCGCCGGCCCGTGTGGTGCGCCGCCAGAACAGCGCGCACAGCACGGCGGGCGTGAACGCGCACGCCAGTCCGGACCAGGCAAACAGCACGAACCAGAAGATCACGCGCACTTCGCCCAGCGCGAAGGCCAGCGCGCCCAGCCCGATCACGACGGTCGTGGCCTGGCCCAGCCGGGCGATGCGTCGCTCCGTCAGCTCGGGCCCGAAGATGTTCTGTACGACATCGCGCGCGACGGCGGATGAGACCAGGATGAGCAGCGAGTCGACGGTCGACATCGATGCGGCCAGCACGATGACCAGGAAGATGCCGACGAAGACGGCGGGCAACAGCATGCCGGTCAGGTCCGGCAGGATCGTCTCGGGATCGGCCAGCCCGGGCAGCAGCGCGCGGCCGGCGATGCCGGTGAATACGGCACCCAGGTCGAACACGATGATGCACACGGTGGCGATCAGGCCGCCGTTCACGATGTGACGGCGGTCGCGTGCCGAGATCCAGCGTACGAGCAGCTGCGGCGCGCCCAGGAACGCGAGTCCGACGGCGACGAAGCCGGCGGCGCTGATGATCCCGGGCAGCGTCGTGCCGGCCGCACCCATGACGGTGAGCAGCGCGGGATCCTGCGCGCGCAGACTCTCGATGACCGCACCCCATCCGCCGGCCGCTGCGAACCCGATGAAGGGCATCAGCAGAAGGCCGACGAACATGAGCACGCCCTGCACGAGATCGCTCCACGCGACCGCTTTGAACCCGCCGACGGTCGTGTAGAACAGGATGAAACCCAGCCCGATGACGGTTCCGGCCGCGTAGCTCGTCCCGAGGAAGGAATCGAAGGCCTTGCCCATCGCCGTCAGCTGTGCGGCGGTGTAGGCCGTGACCATGGTGAGGATCACGACGAAGCCGATCCAGCGGAACCCGTGCCGCGTGTCGCGGAAGCGGGAGGTCAGGTAATCGGGCACGGTGATCGAGTCGAAGCGGTCCGTGGCGGCCTTGAAGCGCGGCGCGACGAACGCCCAGCCCAGTGCCACACCCAGCACCTCGCCCAGGGTGACCCACAGCGCGTGGAAGCCGACGGCGTAGCCCATGCCCGTGAGGCCGAGCAGCAGCCAGGCGCTCTCGCCGGTCGCGTTGTTGCTGAATGCGATCACCCAGGCGGGCAGCCGCTTGTTCGCGACGTAGTAGCCGGCGACCGTGCCGGACTCGCGCCGGCCGGCCAGCCCGATCGCGAAGAGCAGCACACCGTACGCGACGAGGACAGTCAGGATGACGGGGGACACGGTCGATCGCGGCTCCGTTCGGGTGACCGGGCCGCAAGATGCGGGTGTGCGGCCGCCGGCCGCCAGCGCGGGAAGTGCTAGTGCGGTGTCGTGCCCGCGCCGGCCGCCGCGATCAGTGCGTC
>JBFFZF010000024.1:0-38352 GCA_041568755.1 Longimicrobiales bacterium
CCTTCCCGCCCCCCCCTCAGGATCCCGCCCTCGCCTCGTTCCTCTCCGACGCCTCGTACTCCGCCGCCAGCCTCGCCAGCACCTCCGCGCGACGCCTGTACAGCCTCCTGGGCTCGCGCGGCGCGTGCCGGCCCAGCGCGTACGCGGCCAGCAGCGGCATCGCGATCGTCGAGTCCGTGTAGCAGACCACCGCGTCGGGGAGCCGCTCCGGATCGACCTTGCCCCAGCTGACGGCCTCGCCGGGCGTCGCGCCCGAGAGCCCGCCCGTGTCCGGCCGCGCGTCCGTGAACTGCAGGAAGTAGTCGTGGCCCTTTTCCTCGATGCCCAGCACCTCCTGGATCTGCGGCTCCGTCTGCAGCGCGAAGTTCTTCGGGCTGCCGCCGCCGAAGATCAGGACCGCGGATTTCCCGCCGCGGCGCTTCGCGTCCAGCACGAACGCGGCCGTCTCGTTCACGTCCGCGTTGACATCGAACGTCAGCTCGAGACCCTGCAGCGCGCCGGCTGCCACGTTCATGCCGATCGACGAGTCGCCGGGCGAGGACGTGTAGACCGGCACATCGTAGGCGTGGCAGGTGGCCAGCAGCGATTTCCCTGTCTGACCCAGCGCCTTCTGCCGCTCCGCCACGTACTTGCCGCACAGGTGATGGAACTCGGCGGTCGACATGCGGCGCTGGAATTCGGGTTCCCTGATGATGCGCCGGAAGAACGCGTCCGTATCGAGCAGCACGGAGTAATCGAAGAAGATGTCGTAAATGCGGACGACTTCTTCTTCGCGCAGCGTGATGTCCGAGACGAACGGGTTGCCCTGCCGCATCTCGAGCCCGATCCCGAAGTGCGTGTCGTGGTAGACATTCGCGCCGGTCGTGATGATCCAGTCGATGAAGCCCGCTTCGATCATCGGGATCAGCGTGCTCATGCCCAGACCCGCGGGCGTCAGCGCGCCCGTCAGCGTCACGCCGACGGTCACATCGTCCTCGAGCATGCGCTGCACGAAGAGCCGGCAGCCGTCGCGCAGCCGGCCCGCGTTGTAGGCCAGGAACGCGTTGTCGATGAGATCGGCCACCGTCGAGTTGCCGTCGACGGGATCCGGCGCGATGGGCTTGCCCGAAAGGAAACGGCTCCTGCGTTTCATGCTCCCGCTTTCCGTGGGGTGATCAGGGATTCGATGAGTTCGGCTGCACGGGCGACCGGAATCCGCCGCGGCCCGGTGCGCCCGGCTCCGCCTCGGCCCGACGCGCGCACGCCTGCCGGTAGGCCTCACGGACAACGGCTACCGCTTCTTCGGGGGAGTCCGTCACCGTGAACAGTTCCAGGTCCCGCGCGTCGATGCGGCCTTCAGTCAGCATCGTTTCGCTCAGCCACGTCCGCAATCCTGCCCAGTACGCGCGGCCGAACAGGACCACCGGGAAGTCCCGCACCTTGCCGGTCTGGATCAGCGTGAGCGACTCGAACAGCTCATCCATCGTGCCGAAGCCGCCCGGGAAGATGACGAACGCCTCCGCGTACTTCACGAACATCGTCTTGCGCACGAAGAAATAACGGAAATGGATGGGCGTCCGGACGTACGCGTTCATACCCTGTTCGAAGGGCAGCTCGATGTTGCACCCGACCGATTCGCCTCCGGCCAGCGTGGCGCCCTTGTTCGCGGCCTCCATGATGCCCGGACCGCCGCCCGTGATGACGGCAAAGCCGTGCGTGGCCAGCAGCCGGCCGGTTTCTTCCGCAGCCGCGTAGTCCGGATGATCGGGTCGCGTCCGCGCACTGCCGAACACCGTTACGGCAGGACCGAGTGCGGCCAGGGTGTCGAATCCCTCGACGAACTCGCCCATGATCCGGAACACCCGCCACGAGTCGGCCGCGGCAGCCTCGATCTGACGCTCCGCGACACGCGTGAGCAGGCGCTCGTCTTCGGTCGCACGGTCCGCCGGACCGCCGGGCGGCCGGTCCCGCACCGGGGGCTTGGCCCCTTCGCTCTCCGTCATCGCATCTTCCGTTGCATGCCCTCGTTCTGGGTTGCCTGCGCGTCAGAAAGTCTGTACGCCGACCGCTGCGCGGGAAGATACCGGTGGCGCGTCGGAAGGGGCCAGCAAGCGGGCTCACGCCGCGCCGCGAGAACGGCCGGGGATCACGGCGCTCGGCAGGACGTCGGTTCTGCCGCCGTGGACGCCGCGCGGACCCGCCGCTATTCTGGGCCCATGAAATGTCCTTCCTGTCAGACAGAATCCTCGGGTCGGTTCTGCCCGAGCTGCGGCGCCGCGCTCGGTGGTGCCGTATGCCGTTCCTGCAACGCGAAGGTGCAGGCGGGCGCGCGCTTCTGCACCCAGTGCGGAACTGCGGTGCGAGCGGGTGTCGCCATGCAGAGCCGGCTGCCCTGGTTCATCGCGGCGGCCGGAATGCTCCTCGCGCTCGCGGTCTGGATGTGGTCGCAGATGGGCAACGAAAGCACGACCGCAGCCAATGCGCCGTTCGCGGACGCCGCCGCCACCGGTGCGCCGCCACCGCTGTCCGGCTCTCCGCGCGAGCAGGCGGACCGGCTCTTCAACCGCATCATGCAGGAGCGCGAGGCCGGCAACGTCGACCAGGCGCGCTTCTTCACCCCCATGGCGATCCAGGCGTACGAGGCCGCGGAGCCGCTCGATGCCGATGGCTTCTATCACCTCAGCCTGATCCACGGCGTGGCGGGTGACTTCGACGCCGCGCAGCGCACCGCACAGCAGATCCTCTCCCTCGAACCGACGCACCTGCTCGGCCTGGCCGCGCTCGCGGAGGCCGCGCAGGCCGCCGGCGATGAGGCCGCCGCCACGGACGCGTGGCGCCGCTACCTCGACGCGTACGAGAGCGAGAAAGCCCTGCAGAAGACCGAGTACATCGACCACGCGACGATGCTCACCCGGTACGAGGCGGACGCCCGCGCCCGACTCGGCCGCTGAACGCACCCGCGGCCGGCGCGCTCGATCAGCGCACGGCCGCGCCCGTCCCCGAGCGCCGGGGATCACCGCCGGCCAGCACGCGACCGTCGCGGACCAGGACCGCCGCGCCGTAGCCCATGCGCAGCTCGCCGCGCAGCGAGATCTTCCGGAACGCGTGGCCCATCGCCTCCAACGCTCGGATCACCGCCGGATCGAAACCATCCTCGATCTGGATCGCGGCCGCGCCGCCCGGACCGCGCCCGCCCGGCAGGAACCGCGGCAGTTCCAGCGCCTGCTGCGGACCCAGCCCGTGGTCGATCACGCCCACGACCATCTCGTAGACCGCGGACGTGATCCATGCGTTGCCGGCCGCGCCCGTCGCCAGCAGCGGCCGCTTCGCTTCGCCGGTTCCGGAGAACACCAGCGTCGGCGCAATGACCGTCGTCACCCGTGCGTACGGGATGCGCGCGCCGTAGCTGCCGGGGTCCGTGCGGAAGGACCGCATCTTGTCGTTGTACAGAAAGCCCAGGCCCGGTGAAACGTAGAAGCCCCCGCCCCAGGTCCCGAGCGTCTGGGTGACCGCCACCATGTTGCCCGCACCGTCGGCGACGGCGAACGCCGTCGTGCCCGTGGACCGGCACGCAGGCACCGGGGCCACGGACGCATCACAGGCATCGGCGGCATCGCCGACACGCGGGTCCGCCGCCTGCGGCGCCACGGGCGCTTCTGATTCCGGACCGCTCGTCGCGGGACACGCCGTCGCCGTGCTCGCACGCGTCGCATCGAAGCAGCGCCAGCGCACCCTCGCCGTGTCCTTGCTCTCGAACGGCGTCACATCCACCGGCCACGAGTCCGGGTCCGCGATCCGTCCGGCTGTCGACGGCTGCAGTTTCCACGCCTCGATCATGGCGTGCAGTTTGGCGGCATCGTCCGTGATGGAGGTGCCGGCCGCTGTGTTCTCCAGCAGATTCAGTTTGGCGGTCAACCCCACACCGCCCGTGACCGGCGGCGGACCCGCGTAGATCGTGTGTCCGCGGTACGTCGTCTGCACCGGGACGCGCTCCGCGGCGAAGTAACGCTCGAGATCCGTGCGTGCGATCGGATTGCCCTGCGCGCTCAGATCGCGCGCGATGCGCTCCGCGACGACACCGCGATAGAACACGTCCGCACCGCCCTCGGCGATGCGCCGCAACGTCCACGCGATATCCGGATTGCGCAGCGTATCGCCCGCCTGCAACGGGCGCTCATCGCGGAAGAAGAGCGCACGACTGCTTTCGTATTTCGCGAAAGCGTCCTGCTCCCGGCGCAGCGTCGTGGCAAGCCCGTCATCAATCGGGAAACCCTGCTCGGCGTAGCGGATGGCCGGCTCCAGCAGACGCGCCCACGTCACGCGACCGCTGCCGTAACGCTCCCAGGCCAGGCCCATGCCGGCCACCGTGCCGGGCACGTTCGCCAGCACGGGCCCGTCGGGCGGCAGCTCGGCCAGCGCCGGGTTCTCCAGCGTGGCCGCTTCCGGCACGCGCGTCATGAACTCGATGGCCCCTGGCTCGCGCATCCCCTCGAGGTGCACGAGCATCTCGCCGTACCCACCCATGCCGCTCGCGTCCGGCTCGACCACACCCAGGGCGAACGAGACCGCGATCGCCGCGTCGACGACGTTGCCGCCCGCTTCGAGGATCTCGATCCCGGCGGCCGTCGCGAGCGGGTGCGCGCTCGAAACGCCTGCCCTGCCCGCGGCTTCCTGCCGCACGGGCGGACGGTCACGCAGCATCGCATGGATCGCATCGTCCAGCGCGGCATCGTCCGCCGCTGCCACGGCGCGCGCCCGGTGCTGCCGACCCGCCTCCCACCAGCGGACCAGCGCCGCGCCTGCGCCATCCGGCGGCGTGCTGTTCAGCGCGATCGCGCCCGTCCAGCCGAAGTACAGCCGCGCGATCCGGTCCCATACGCGGTCGTACGCGTCCGCGTTGTGCGCCGCGCGATCCACCCGCGCGACCAGCGGAACCAGCCGGCCCTCCGGCGGCGGTGCGGGCGCCGCCACCAGCCGCAAGCCGCCGCCGCCAGCCGTCACGTCCCCCGCACTGCGATCGCCCAGCCGGTCCGGGTCGCCGTTGTAGCCCACGTCCGAGGGCGCCCCGTCCGAGACCGCCAGCCACGCGCCATCCGGCGACCACGTCACCGCGGCGCCCAGCGGCGAAACGTGGATGGCCGCACCGCCGTCCCGCGCCATGACCCACACCCCGGCCGTCCGGCCGGTCGACGCCCAGGCCAGCCTCGCGCCGTCGGGCGACCACGCAATGCGCTGGATCGGCTGCTCCGAAACGAGCACGCGCAACGACCCGGACTGCACACCCCGCACACGCAGCTCGGTCTGCCCGCCCCGCTCGTGTACCCAGGCCAGCAGGCTCCCGTCCGGCGAAAGAGCCGGCGAACGATCGGCCCCCGGTCCGGCCACCACGGGCGTTTCCTCCCCGGTCGGCGACCGCGCCCAGAGATCCGCCGATCCACCCACCCCGCGCACGAACACGATCGTGCCATCGGCCGCGACCGCCGGCTCGCCATCCACCTCCGCGCTGCGCGTCAGACGCTCCGGTGGACCGGCCGCGCCCGCGCCACCGGCACGCACACGCCACAGATCCACGGTGCCCGCCGCGTCCGATGCGAACACCAGCCACGCGCCATCCGGACTCCATGCCGGCGCACGATCCCACGCCGGTCCCGTCGTCAGCCGCTGCGCATCACCACCCTGCGCCGGCAGCACCCAGAGATCACCGCGCAGCGAAAACGCCAGCCGCCCATCGGCCGCGTACGCAGGCTGCCTCGCCCCGCTGTCCAGCGTCACCTGCGCCTGCCCACCCGTTTGCAGCGCCACCGCCAGCAGCAGAGGTAACAGCATGTTTTTCGCTCCTCAGAAGCCCGACGGGACGTCGATGAACTTCCACACGATGTCGTGCCTCGACTGCAGGTGCGCGGCCAGCGCGCGTACGCCCCACACTTCTGTCGCGTAATGCCCGCCGTAGTACACGTTCACGCCGTGCTCCAGCGCGTCGAAATACGTGTGGTGCGCGCCCTCCCCGGTCACCAGCGCGTCCAGACCCGCGCTCGCCGCATCGGCGATCATGCTCGCGCCCGCGCCGGTGATCACGCCCACGTGCCGCACCTCGGCCGGCCCGCCCGCGACCATCCGCACATCGGCCCCCAGGACCGACGCGAGCCTGGCGCGTAACGCGTCCCGATGCAATGGCAGCTCGCCGCGACAGCCGAGCAGAACACCCCGGTATTCCCCGAACCAGTCGTCGACCTCCATCCCCAGCTCCCGCGCCAGCACCGCGTTGTTGCCGACGTCCGCGTGCACGTCCAGCGGGATGTGCGATGCGTACAGGGCCGTCCCGGCCTCGACCAGGGGGGCGATCTTTCGATAGCGTCGCCCCGTCAGCGGGATCCCACCGTCCCAGAACAGACCGTGATGCACCAGCATCAGATCGGCCCCCCACGAGACCGCGGCCTCGATCCCCGCCACGCTCGCGTCCACCGCGACCGCCAGCTTCCGGACATCCCGCCGGCCCTCCAGCTGCAGGCCGTTCCACGCGTTCGCCGCGTCGGGGACATCGTCGGTCCGCAAGTAGTCATCGAGATATCGTACCAGGTCCGCCAGCGAGACTGCCATTCGCCCTCCTCGTTCGCCCGCGTCGCCCCGAGTCGTTCTCCACACCCGTTTGTTAACAGGGCTGTATAACAGTGTAAGTGGTTGTCGTCAAAGTACTTAGTAGCTGTGCACAACCTGTTGACAAGCCGACCGCGCCCCTGACAGGGCGACAACGCACCGGCTGATTCTGGGGGTCCGGCCGGATCGCCACCAGAGACGGGGAACCGGACGGGATGGCGCGCCGCCACCGGGATGGGATGACGACGGCGCGCGCCGGGCCTCGAGGCCCCGCGCGCGCCGTCGTCGGGCGTTTGTGTCGGGGTTGGCCTAGGCCCGGGCCGAGACCGCCGGCGTGGGCGCGGCTGAGGACGGTGCGAGTTTCGGACCGGTCGTCGCGCTCTTCACGTCACCGACGAAGACGCTGCCGTTGATCGTCCCGCCCTCATCCAGCTTGATCCGGCGCGCCCGGACCTCGCCCTCGACGAGGCACGTGGCCTGCAGCTCGAGGCGGCTCTCCGCGACGATCTTGCCGTTGACCTTGCCGCCAACAATGGCGTCCTGGGTCACGATATCGCCTTTGATCGTGCCGTCCTTGCCGACGACGACGGCCTTGCCGGCGCGGACCGTCCCTTCGACGGTGCCTTCGATGCGGAGCGTCCCGTCGGTGTCGCAGTCGCCCACGACGCGCATGCCGGGGCCGATGATGGAGATGACGCCTTCTCGGGTCTGCGCCGCCGGTTCGTCTTGCCTGGCCATGGTCTCGTCCCTGTTGGTGTTTCCGCGGTTGAACATCGCCTGCATCCCTTCAGGGCTGGCGGACGAATCGCAGGGGATCCACCGACTGCCCGTTCTGTCGGATCTCGAAGTGCAGGTGCGGTGCAGATGTCGGTCCCGAACCGGTGATTCCGATCACCTGTCGCCGCCGCACACGTTCTCCGGGTTGCACGAAGAGTCTGGCCGCGTGTCCGTACAGGGACTCGACACCCTCTCCGTGATCGATGATGACGTGCTCTCCGAAGGTCGAGTCGGCGGTCGCGGTCTTCACGATGCCGTCGCCTGCAGCCCGGATCGCCGAGTTCACCGGCACGGCGATATCGATGCCCGGATGATCACGTCTGCCTGTTCTGCGGTCCTCGCTGCGCGTCACGAAGCCGCGCGTGTCGAGCGGCCACGTGTCGGGCTTCGCGGCGGCAATGGCTCCCGCAGGCGGCCCCGCCGCGCTGCCGAGCGGCGGCAGCGCCGGCGTGCTGTCCCCCGAGGCATCGGCGCCCAGGAGTAGCCGCACCCTCTCGTACTGAGCTTCGACCTCTTCGAGCGTTTGCGCGAGTTCGACGACCTTGCTGCGCTCGACCTCGAGTTGCTGGAGCTCCTCGACCAGGGCCGGCACGCGGCCCGCCTGCGCGGCCACCGGGAACCAGGACGCCACGAAGAAGCCCACGAGGAGGACGATCACGACGCCAGCGCCGATCGCCAGCTTCAGCCTGCGATACGGCACCTCGTAGCTGCGCGTCTCGAGATCGCCGTGCGGCACGATGATGACGGTGAGATGCCGGTCGTCCATCGGTGCCGATACCTCGTTCGTCCCGGGTCTGTCGACCTAGGACACGACCTCTGCGGTGGACTTGCCGCTGATGAGTTCGAACACGCGCTCGAAGTCCTCCGCACCCAGAAAGGGGATCTCGATCCGTCCCGCATGCCCCCGCGTCCGACGGATCCGAACCTCGGTGCCCAGGAACCGCTGGAGCTCCTCCTCCAGCGCCCGTTCGCCCGGGTCGCGCGGCGGCTTCTCCCGCCGCTTCCGGCGCGCGCCGCGGGCCTTCTGCACGTAGGCCTCGACCTCACGCACGCTCCACCCGCGCTCCGCCGCCATCCGGCCGGCGTCCGCGATGCGCCGGGCATCCCCCAGGCCCAGCAGCGCCCGGCCGTGCCCCGCACTCAGCACACCCTCGGTCAGAAGCTGTCGAACGGATGCCGGTAACTGAAGCAGCCGCAACGCGTTAGCTACGGTCGACCGATCCTTGCCGACGACCTCCGCCACCTGGGTCTGCGACAGCCCGAACTCGTCGGCCAGCCGCTTGTAGCCCTCAGCCTCCTCCAGAGGGGCAAGGCCCGCCCGTTGCAAGTTCTCGACCAGCGCCAGCACGAGCAGCGTCCGGTCGTCGACATCCCGCACGGTTGCGGGGATCTCGCGCCAGCCCAGCCGCATGGCGGCGCGCCAGCGGCGTTCGCCCGCCACCAGCTCCCAGGCCGCCGCCGCACCTTCCGCGCCCGGCCGGACCACGATCGGCTGAAGCAGGCCGTTGTCCCGCATCGACGCTGTCAGGTCGGCCAGGTCCTCCTCCGCGAATTCCCGGCGCGGCTGGTACGGGTTCGGGGTGATGCCGGCGATCGGCAGCAGCTTCGACTGTACCGTCGCTGTGCCGCCCTCCGGGAGGTAGTCCCCGAGCAGCGCTCCCAGCCCGCGGCCCAACCGATCCCGCTTCGCCATCACGACGCCGCTTTCTGCGAGCCGCTCGTCCGGCCGCCCGTCTTCTTCCCGCCGTCCTTGCCCATGATCTCCCGCGCCAGCGACAGGTAGGCCTGCGCCCCGGCCGACATCACGTCGTACAGCAGGATCGGCTTGCCGAAACTGGGCGCCTCCGCCAGACGCACGTTCCTGGGGATCACACTCTCGAACACACGGCTGCCGAAGTACTCCTTCGCCTCCTCGGCCACCTGCCGCGAGAGGTTCAGCCGCTGGTCGAACATCGTCAGGAGCACGCCCTCGATCTGCAGCCCCGGATTCAGGTTCTGCTGCACGACGCGGACCGTATTCAGCAGCTGCGACAGACCTTCCAGCGCATAGAACTCGCACTGGATCGGGATCAGCACCGAGTCCGCAGCCGTCAGCGTGTTCAGCGTCAGCAGGCCCAGCGACGGGGGGCAGTCCACGAGCACGTACTCGTACTGCTCCCGCAGCGAGGCGAGTGCCTCGCGCAGCACCGTCTCCCGCGCCGCGATATCGACCAGCTCCAGCTCCGCGCCCACCAGATCCTGCGTCGAAGGCGCCAGGTCCAGCGCCGGGAAATGCATCCCCCGTCGCAGAATCGATTCGATCGCCTCGCCGTCGACCAGAACGTCGTACATCGAACGCTCGACCGACGCCGGCGGGACCCCAAGCCCGCTCGTCGCGTTCGCCTGCGGATCCATGTCCAGCACCAGCACGGCTCGCTCGGCCACGGCAAGCGCCGCACCGAGATTGATCGCGGTCGTCGTCTTGCCGACGCCGCCCTTCTGGTTCGCAATCGCGATGACGCGGGACATGAGCCCCCGGTGAGATGGACATCCGCCGCGCGGCGGGGCGCCCAATATAGGCGCACGCCCTGCGGCGCGGAAGCGCACGATGGGACAGCGCCATGTTTCACGTGAAACGGCGGGCCTCGAGCCCCCGAACCACACGCGCCCTCGACACCACGCCCGCCAGCGATCCGCCACACCGACCCGCACCGCCCACCACTGCAGCCTCCGCCACCGATCCCCGGGACCCGTGGCCGCCACAGATCCGCGCAGCCGTGCCCGGCAAGAACCGGCACTTCTTCCCTGGCCGACGAACCTCCGCAGGGCAGCCCGCAGCCCATGGCCCTCCTGGCGTGATCGCTGGTTGGCGGCCGGACATGCGCGGCGATGGCAACCGCAGGAACGCCATGCTCGCGGCAGTCGCCTCGATCGACCCGTCCTCGGCCCCTGACGGCACGTCCCCCCCGGGGCACCGTGTGCCAGCACGCACGCGACCGTCTGTCCGCTCAACCGGTCCGCCTGTCCGCTCAACCGGTCCGCAGCTCTGCAGCGCCCCGCAGTTCATCCTCCGAAGACTCCACGGCTCGTGACTCAGACCGAGATCTTCGGACCCTCGATCCAGATCAGCCCGACATCTTGTGATCCCTCTGCAATGATCCCATCGGGGCGTTTCGCCGGCCTCTGGACCTGAACCTGGCCGAAACCGGAGTCGAGCCAGACCTCTCCGGCTGCCAGCCAGAATCCGAGGTGCCGCGGCGTGGCGCGTCGATCTGGCCCCCGGTGCTCGATCCGGGGGCCAGCTGACCGGCTGGCCCCGCGCGGGGGCCGCGACCGGTTTGGCATCGGCGCACGGTGACGCCG
This sequence comes from Longimicrobiales bacterium, assembly GCA_041568755.1. Classification (GTDB taxonomy): domain Bacteria; phylum Gemmatimonadota; class Gemmatimonadetes; order Longimicrobiales; family RSA9; genus JBFFZF01. Next base: position 10,693 of record JBFFZF010000024.1, read on the forward strand.
CAGGCGAGCGGGTGGCTTGTCGGGGCGGCCCACCGGCGACGTTCGCTGCCCGGCGATCACGCTGCAACCACAAGATGGTCGGAGGCGCTGACCGGGCCGCCACGACCCGTGTCCTGAACACCCGCCCGGCCGGTCGTCGTCGTGGCCCCAGTGCTGCTCGGAGCAAGGTGCGCGGCTGAGGCCATCGGCGCCGCAAAGCGTGCTTCGAGGGCGCGGGCGCACCGGGACGAGGCCGCGCCTGGCCATCGCCACCGTGCGGGCCAGGCCGGGCGCCGCGGGGCGGGTGCCATCGCGATGCGCGGGTTGAGGTCCTCGAGGAAGGGGCCGGCACGAGCGCCACCTGGCCGGCGGCTCGCGACTTTACTGTCCGGGTCGATCCGCGCACGGGCTCGGGGAAGAGGTCCTGGCGGCGGGCAATCCGGCATGCCTGCCGGGGCGAGAGCCGGGTGGAGAGGTCCACGCGAGCGTCGACCCCGCTGGCCTGCAATCGCGGACATGCGCTCGACCTGTTCTTCTCGCGATCCTGGGCGAGCCGGGCGGGCAGGCGCCGGCTGCCGTTTTCCCTGGTGCGCGGACGGGCTCCGGCACCCGGGGTTTCACGTGAAACGATTTCGGTTTTTATTCGGTTTCGCGACCTGTCGTACGCGCCTACATCCACGGCATCGGCCAACCGAACACGGAGACGCGGTGACGGGGATGGACGGACCGGTGCGCCGGCGGTGGATCGTGTCGGGGCGCGTGCAGGGTGTGGGCTTCCGCGCGTGGACCGTGCGCAGAGTGCGCGAGCTGGGCCTGCGCGGCCTCGTCTGCAACCTGCCGGACGGCAACGTCGACGTCGAAGTCGAGGGCCCGCTCGATGTCACCCAGACGTTCCGCCGACTCCTCGCCCGCGGTCCCGTGCTCGCGCGCGTCGCGGACATCACCGATGCCGAGCCGCGACCGGGTGTGCTGCCCTTTCCGTTCGATGTCGCGTTCGGCTGACGAACGAAAGCTCGGCGATCGCGACTCCTTGCTCGTGAAAACAGAAACGGAAACGGCGCGGGTGAGGGTGGGGATCGGGACGGAGACGGACGACGGGTCAGCGCAGGTGCCTTCCCCGCGGTGGATGCTTCAAGGAGCGGATCATCGCGTGTGCTTCCGCAGTCAACAACGGGTCATCGCGTTTGCTTCCGAGTTTCTCGGTGCACGTTTACGCGATCCGTTGCGCGCGACGCGCGGGCGACGGATGCATGTCGCCGCTTCACAGCCCGGTGCTTCAGCTCTGCTGGCGCTGGCCGAACCGGCGCTGCCGCTCCTTGTTGATCTGCAGCTGCTGCGGCACCGACGCCAGGTTCATCGACGCGTAGTACAGGTTGAGGCCGGACGCGAAATTCAGGAACAGTACCGTCAGGAACACGGGCATGACGAACGTCATGATCTTCATCTGCGGCTGCACGTCCTTGGTCGTGCGCAGCGTCAGCCACTGCTGGAGGAACATGCTCAGGCCGAGTGCGACCGGCAGGATGTAGAGCGGATCGGCGCGTGACAGGTCCGGGAGCCAGAGGAAGTCCACGCCGCGGAACTCGATCGTGCTCTGGAACACGAAGAACAGGGCGATCAGCACGGGAAACGGCAGCAGCATCGGCAGACAGCCGCCGGCCGGATTGAATCCCTCTTCCTTGTAGAGCCGGAGCATCTCCTTCTGGAGTTTCTCGGGCTCGCCTTTGTAGCGGGCCTGGATCTCCTTCATGCGCGGCTGCATTTCCATGTTCTTCATCTGCGCGCGCATGGCCTTGGCGTTGAGCGGCCAGAGCACGACGCGCACCAGCACGCCGAACAGCACGAGGACCCAACCGTACCCGAGACCCAGCGCGCGGTGCATCTGGAGCAGCAGCCAGGTGATCGCATGACCCAGGGGCCGGAGCACGGGCTGGAGGAACTTCCAGCCGAAGACGCTCACATCCTGCAGCTGGTTCTGGAATGCGGCGAGCCGGTCGAATTCCTGCGGGCCCAGGTACAGACGATAGCGGAGCTGGCCCTCCGCGTCCGGCAGCAGCGTGGCCGTCAGGTCCACATCGAGTTCCGTGTTGCCGGGCGTCGCGATGACCCCGCCGAACGGCATCCCCGCAGCGTCCGGACGCATGGCCGCCGCGACGAAGTACTTGCTCTTGACCGCGAACCAGGTGAGCGGGCCGTTCTCGATCTGCTGCGCACGCACCTTCGTGTACTGCGTGCTGGAGACCCCGGTCGCCTCGTTGCGCACCACGTACGCGAGCGCGCGCTCGTCTTCCGCAGCCTCGGCCTCGTTCGTGGCCAGGCGAGGCCCGACGTCGAGCAGCAGTTGCGGCGTCGCGCCCTGCAGCCCGCCGACCCGCATCGCGACATCGAACACGTAGCTCGAGGGGTCGAACGTGTACGTCAGGTCCACCCGGAATGCGCCGGTCGAGTCCTGGTGCGTCAGGCGGAGCTGCCGGGTGCCCGTCTCACCGTCCGTCATCGTCAGCCCGCGCTGGTCCGGGCGGAACTCGAGCGCCGCCAGATCGATGACCTGCGTCCCGATCTGGAGCCGGTGGCGTACGAGCCCGGTCGCGTAGACGGGCACGAGCTGCGCTGCCGGCCCTTCGGCGCCGTCTCGGAACGACGCGTAGCCCAGCAGCCGGGCAGAGACGATTCCGCCGCCGCGCGTCGAGAAGCCGTACTCGTAGAGCGGCGAGGCGACGAGGATGGTGTCGGCGGGCAGGGTCGGGTCAGCCGGTGCGGGAACGGTGGTGCCCGTGGCGACGGGCGGCTGCGTGCCCGCCGCGGGCGTGGCAGGCGCCGGGGCGGGTGGCGTGACCGCGCCGGTCGATACCGTGTCCGCCGGCACGCCGGCCTCGGGCGGAACGGGCGGAAGTATGATGTTCGTCACGACCACGACGGCGATCATCAGGACGATCGCCAGCAGAAATCTTCCGCCTTCCATATCCCGTCAGTTCTATCGGTTTCGTCGTGCCCGCGTCCGCACTACGGCACGGGGTCGTGGCCGGTTCCGCCCCAGGGGTGGCAGCGGCCAATCCGGCGAACGGTCAGCCACGAGCCCCGCAGCGCCCCGTGCCGACCGATCGCCTCCTCCGCGTACGCGGAGCACGTGGGGGTGTAGCGGCAGGCCGGCCGCAACGCCGGTGAGATGGCGACGCGGTACACCCGGATCATCGCGAGGAGGAACCGCGCGACCATCGCCTGTCCCACCATTCCAGGAGCTGCTCGCGCAGCTCCGCCCAGGATGCCTGGTACGCTTCCCGCCGTGCCCGGACCAGCACGTCCGGGACCGATCCCTCCAGCGTCGCCGCGCGCGGCATCAGCTCGACCCGCGCGATCTCGCGGATCCGCCGCTTGAGCGCGTTTCTGGCCACCGCACTCCGCCCGTACCTCGGCACGACCACGCCCAGCCGGAACAGTGCGACGGGGGAAGGGGAGTCGAAGACGTCCAGATGGGCCGTCCTGCTCCTCTTCCCCCGTTCGAACATCGCCCGGATCTCAGGCCCGCTCGCCAGGCGGCGGGCACGGGACAGACCGGCTCGCCCTGGCCCTTGGGCCGGGGCCACCGGAGCGGGCGCTACTTCCGGCCGACCGTGACGGACAGCCGCTTCCGCCCCTTCTTCCGGCGGCGGCTCAGCGTCGCGCGGCCGGCCTTGGTCTTCATCCGCGCCCGGAAGCCGTGCTTGTTCTTGCGCTTCCGGTTGCGCGGATTGTATGTGGGCTTCCCCATCCTGCGGCTCCCGATCTGGAACGGACGTCAGCAAAGCTCGGAAGTATAAGCGCGCCGGCGGCCGGGGGTCAACCACGGACGCCGGTCCGGCCGGCGACGCTGCGGCTGCTGCGGCCGGCTCGGCAAACGGCCAGACCGGACAGGCCTGTCACGGTCCAGCCTTGTCGGGCGAGGACGGGCCGCACCTGCGCCGCGGTCCCGGGTCGGGGCGGGGCGGGGCGCGTTGACTTGTCCACATCGCGCGCATACGTTCGCTCCCTTGGCCGCGACCCGCCCTTTCTCAAGAGACACGATGGAGCTGACGGCGTCGGAAGCCTGGGCTCGAATCCTCGATCGAGCCCGGCACATGCTCCCCGAACAAACGTTCAGGACGTGGTTGGAAGAGACGGAACCGGTCGCACTCAGTGAGGACCGGCTGGCGGTGAATGTGGGGAGCGATTTCGCCGCGGAATGGATCGACAGTCGGTACGGTCGTCTGCTCGCCGATGTGGCGGAAGGCGCGATCGGTCGCCGACTCACGATCGCGTTCCGTCATCGCGGAAAGGACCGTGCCGAACCCGTGCGCACGACGACGGTCGCGCCGCCGCGCGAACCCGAGCGACCGGCTCGACCCGCAGTGACGGTCGGCGCACCGCTCAACGACCGTTACTCGTTCGAGCGATTCGTCGTCGGTCCGAACAACCAGCTGTCGGCCGCCGCGTGCCGCGCGGTCGCGGAATCGCCCGCACGCGCGTACAACCCTTTGTTCATCTACGGGGGCGTCGGCCTGGGCAAGACGCACCTCATGCATGCCGTAGGTCACGCGATCGGCGCGCGTGACTCGGCCAAACGGATCGCCTACATCTCGAGCGAGACCTTCACGAACGACCTGATCGACTCCATTCGCGAAGGACGGATGGCGGACTTCCGCCGCCGCTACCGGGAGATCGATCTGCTGCTCATCGACGACATCCAGTTCCTGGCGGAGAAGGAGCGCACGCAGGAGGAGTTCTTCCACACGTTCAATGCGCTGTACGATGCGCAGCGGCAGATCGTGATGACGAGCGACCGGCCGCCCAAGGAGATCTCGGGCCTGGAGGAACGGCTGGTCTCGCGTTTCGAGTGGGGGCTGGTCACGGACATCAAGCCGCCCGACCTCGAGACGCGTGTTGCGATCCTTCGCAAGAAGGCGGAGGACGACAACATTCTCCTCGAGGATGAAGTCCTCGAGTTCATCGCAAGGAACTGCCGTTCCAACGTCCGCGAGCTCGAGGGGGCCATCATCAAACTCTTGGCCTACTCGTCCCTGACGCGTCGTGAAGTCACTGTCGACCTGGCCCGTGAGGCGCTGGGCGGCGTGCTGCTTGCGGAGGATGCGCCCCCGATCACGGCCGAGGGCATCCGGGAGGCGGTCGCCAACGGGTGGGGTGTCACGATCGACGGACTGAAGTCGAAACGGCGGACCAAGGAACTGACGGTGCCGCGCCAGGTCGCCATGTACCTCATCCGCGAGCTCCTCGATCTGCCGCTCATCGAGATCGGTCAGCTCTTCGGTGGACGGGACCATTCGACCGTGATCCACTCGATCCGGAAGGTACAGGACGAGATGGGTTCTGACGCGGCATTCTCGGCCCGCGTCATCGCGATCCGGGCGTCGTTGAGTTCATGAACATCCGCTGTGGAATCGATGTCGGCAGTCGGCCGGTTGCCCACATCGGGAGGGCTCGCGTGGAAAGCTGTGGATGGGTGATCGGGTCATGCACATGTCGATCCACACCCGTCAGGAACGCTGGATCCGTTGTGGCGTCTGTGCGTGGCGACATGGCGCACCCCGTTATCAACGGTTCCACATTGCCTATTACGATGACGTTTTGATGGTATTGATTTCATCATAGACTGTACGGCGTGGAAAGATCAGTCGGATCGGCGGATCAGGATGTCCGACCCAGCGGGTCGCTGGCAGACGGATCCGGTACCCATGTGAGGATTCCATGAGATTCAAGATCACGCGGGAAAACCTGCAGCAGGGACTGGCAGCCGTCGGAGCGAGCATCCCGACACGCACGACGCTGCCCGTCCTGTCGAACATCCTCATCGAGGTCACCGCGGATGCGGTCGTGATGAGCGGAACCGATCTCGATATCTCGGTCAGTGTCCAGGTTCCGGCCGAGGTCGAGGAGGAAGGCGCGCTGACGGTACCGGCAAAGAAGCTGCAGGAGCTTGCACGCGAGCTTCCCGAGCACCCGGTCCGCATCCATTCGAAGGGGGATCGCTTCGAACTCAGCTGCGGTCGTGCATCGTTCAAGCTGAATGGGATGACGCGCGATGAGTTCCCGAGTTTCCCGCAGGTCAATTTCAGCAGCAGCTGGAAGATTCCCAGCAAGCTGCTTCACGAGCTGATCCGGCAGACATCGTTCGCGGTCTCGACCGAGGAGAGCCGGCCGATCCTGAACGGCGTGTTGTGGCAGCTCGATGGCGACAGCATGCGCATGGTTGCAACGAACGGCCACCGGCTGGCGCGCATGACGGTGCCCGCCGTCGGCTCATCATCGCCCCGGGAGGACATCATTGTCCCACCCAAGGCACTCACACAGGTCGAGCGGCTCTTCAGTGCGGACGATGAAGTCGAGGTCGCACGCAGCGAGAACCACCTCGGCTTCCGGCGCAACGGGACGCAGGTCTTCACGCGCCTGATCGAGGGGCCGTACCCGAACTACGACCAGGTCATCCCCCGCGATAACGACAAGACGGCCATCGCGAACCGCAACCAGCTGGCGCACGCGTTGCGCCGCATGGCCGTGGTCGCGAGTGACCAGACCCACCGGGTCCGCCTCAGCTTCAACGGCAATACGTTGCGTTTCTCGGTCGAAACGCCGGACCTGGGCGAAGCCCACGAGGAGATGGAAGTCGAGTATCAGGGGGACGCACTCGAGATCGGCTTCAATGCCAGCTACCTGCTCGAAGTGCTGAAATACATGCCGACCGAGGATGTGAAGCTGACGTTCAAGGCGCCGGAGCGGGCGGCCACGATCGAGCCCGTCGGCCACGGGGAAGACGCCGCGCCGGCGTATTTCTGTCTGGTGATGCCGCTGCGTCTGCTCGAGTAGCCGTCAGCCTGGCGAAGGCTCGTCCAGCAGCTCGGCGATCCCGAACATCACGCCGACCGGGACGCCGGCAGCAGTCAGCCGCTCGCGCCCGCCCTGGGCCCGATCCACGAGGACGAGGACGCCCAGCACCCGGGCGCCGGCGTCGCGCAACGCTGTGATGGCGGCCTCAGCACTGGCACCGGTCGTCAGTACATCCTCGACGACGACGACGTCAGCACCTGCCAGGAACGGCCCTTCGATCCGCCGACCCGTGCCGTGCTTCTTCTCTTCCTTGCGGACGGTGAACGCATCGATGTTCCTGCCCTGTGCCGTCGCCGTGTGGGCGATGGCGTAGGCGATCGGGTCCGCGCCGAGCGTGAGCCCGCCGACGAGCCTGGGCGACCAGCCCAGCCGGTCGAGTGTGTCCAGGCCGACGGCGCCGATGAGCAGCTGACCGCGGCCCGACATGGTTGTAACCCTGGCATCGACGTAGTGATCGGAGCGCGCCCCGCTCGAAAGCACGAAATCGCCGCGACGGACGGATCGCACACGCAGCAGCTCGAGGAGCGCGGCCCGCAGGGAGGCGGCCGGCGTCATGTCAGGTTCCACCCGAACACCCAGGCCAGCCCGATGAGGATCGTGATGCCGCCGGCGAGCCGGGCGATCCTGCGGGCGGCACGTTCGGACGGCATCATGGAGCGCTGCAGCACGACACCCGCGACCGCGGCGTAGGCCGCCATCGCCAGCGTGGTCCCGGCCGCGAAGGTCACGAGGAACCCGAACGCGTGGGCCGTTGCCCCGGCCGCGGCGATCGGCACGAGCGCGATGACGGCGCCGTTGCCTGCCAGTCCGTGCAGCATGCCGATCGCGGCCGGTGCGTGTCTCGTGGTCCCGGACGCTGCCACGGGGTCGAACGCGTGGACATGGCGCGCCAGGCCGCGCGCCCGGACCAGCGCCCACACGCCCATCACGACCAGCGTGAGGCCGACCGCCACCTCGGCCAGCGCCGCTGCGGACGCAGGCAGCCTCGCCCCCACCAGCGCCAGCACTGCACCGACGACGAACACGACCAGCCCGTGCCCGGCGGCCCAGCGCACGCCGAATTCGAGGGCGCCACGCGGGCCGGGCCGCCGCAGCGCGAACATCGTGACGGCCGCGACGTGGTCCGGCCCGAAAGCGTGGGTCGACCCCAGAAGAAAAGCAGAGGCGTACAGCAGCGTGAGACTCATATTCGCCCGTCAGCGGTCGAAAACTCGGGACATCGCGCTCTGTGATAGCGCCCGGGTCTCGGGTCGTCAAGCATCCCGCCACTTGCCCGGACTCCGCTCGTCGTGGCATCTTCCTGTGCTGCGTCGTGTGCGGATCGCCAGGTGTGGTGCCAGGCGCCATTCGTGCCGGATGCGAAAGGAAAAGGATCGGGAATGTCCGGATACGCGATACTGGCTGAGCCCTGGTGGATCGCCGTCCTCTGGGTGGCCATCGCGGGTCACCTCACCAATATGTGTGTCACGCTGTACCTGCACCGGTCCGCGACGCACGAGGGTGTTGTATTCCACCCCGTGGTCCGGGACGCCATGCGCTTCTGGCTGTGGCTCACGACCGGCATGGTCACCAAGGAGTGGGTCGCGGTGCATCGCAAGCACCACGCCTACTCGGACCGGGAGGGAGACCCGCACTCGCCTGCCGTCGAGGGGTTCCTCGAGATCGTGTTCGGCGGCGTCTTCTTCTACCGCAAGGCTGTCCGCGACCGCGAGATGGTCGAGAAGTACGGCAAGGGCTGCCCCGAGGACTGGCCGGAGCACAACCTCTACCAGCGTGTGCCGTTCGGCGGGCTGGCCATGATGATGATGCTCGACGTGTTCCTGTTCGGGATCGCGACCGGCCTCGTCGTCTGGGTCTGCATGGCCGTCTGGATCCCGATCATGGGCAACATCATCAACGGGATCGGCCACGCCATCGGCTATCGCAACTTCGACACGAAGGATGAGAGCCGGAACATCATCCCGATCGGACTGCTGATCGTGGGTGAGGAACTGCACAACAACCACCACGCGGATCCGCGTTCGGCCAAGTTCAAGGCCAAGTGGTACGAGATCGACATCGGCTGGGTCTACATCCGGCTGCTGTCGGCGCTGCGGCTGGCCCGTGTGGTCTACGCGCGGACGCTGTCCGCGAAGGCGTTCGCGGAGAAGTACTACGTCCGGGCTTCGGACATGGCGGCCAACGCCTCGGCCGCCGCGCGTGATGCGGCGGAGGCCGTGACGGCGAAGGCCCGTGAAGCGGCCGAGACCGCCAGCACGAAGGCGCGCGAGGCTGCGGAAGTGGCTGGTGCAAGGGCGCGCGAGGCAGCGGAAGCCGTGCGGGCCACTGCCGAAGAGGCGGCGGAAGCGGTCCGGGCCAGGGCCGAAGAGGCCGCCCGCGCCGCACTCCCGGACGATCGCTCGGTGCCGGCCACGGACTGACGGCTTCTCCTGCCGGAACGGAGCGCGCGGCGCGGAACGAACCGGTTCCGCGCCGCGCTGCGTTTTCTAGAGCCGGGGCCGTACCAGCCGTTCCACGCCGGCGAGCGCCCCATCCACGACCAGTGCCAGCAGCGCGGCGGGGATCGCCCCGGACAGCACCATGCGAGTGTCGGAGAGCGCGAGTCCGGCCACGATCGGGTCACCCAGCCCGCCGGCCCCGATGAACGCGGCCAGCGTGGCCGTGCCTACCGTGATGACCGCGGCGGTCCGGATGCCGGCCATGATGACCGGAGCGGCCAGCGGCAATCTCACCATGCGGAGCACCTGGAGGCGGGTCATCCCCAGGGCCTCGCCGGCCGCCACCGCATCCGGGTTCGCGTTCCGGACGCCCGTGTACGTGTTCCGGACGATCGGATACAGCGCGTAGAGGAAGAGCGCGACGAGGGCCGGCCGTACACCGATCCCGAAGAGCGGGATCATGAAGGCGAGCAGGGCGATCGAGGGCACGGTCTGGAGCAGGCCGGTGGCCCGGATCACGGGCTCCGCGCCCGCCCGGATCCGCTCCAGCGCCAGACCCAGCGGCAGCGCGATCAGGACGGCGAGTCCGAGCGCGATCGAGACGAGCAGCAGGTGCCGGAGCGTCAGCCGCCCGATCGTGGCGCGCTGGTTCCAGAGGTAGGCTGCGATCGAGGCCGGCTGCCCTGTGGCGCGCCGTCCGGACGCCGCGTCGACGGCGAGGAGCCCGAGCGCATCGAGCGCCGCGGCCGCAACGTCGCGGACGGGGAGCTGGTCGACCTCGAGCTGCTGGTTGAGCCGGCGCATGGTCGCCTCATCGAGGCGACCGGCCAGCTCGGTGAGTGCGACCATGGCCGCGGGCCGGGTCGTCGCCAGCTCCGGCCCGACCAGGGGTGCGGCCTCATACGCCGGGAAGAAGCCGAGGTCGTCCTCGAGGACCACCAGGTCGTAACGGGCGATGAACCCGTCGGTCGAGTACCCATCGATGACGTCGACCTGACCGGCCGCGAGGGCCTCGTACTTGATCGCCTGGAGGAGCGAGCGCACGTCCCGGAACCGCATGCCGTACGCGCCCGTCAGCCCCGGCAGACCGTCGTCTCTGCCGATGAAGTCGGGGGTGAAGCCACCGATCAGACGATCGGAAGCGCGCGCGAGATCGGACAGTGTGCGCAGCGCCAGACTGTCGGCGGTCCGACGGCGGACGGCGATGGCGTACGTGTTCTGGAATCCGAGCGGCGGAAGCCAGCGAGCGCCCCACCGGCTGCGGAACTCGCGCGCGACGGTCGCGTACACGGCGCGCGCGTCGGGTGCGGGCGCCATGCCAAGGATCGCGACGAGGCCGGTCCCCGTGTACTCGGGATAGACATCGATCGCGCCCGTGCGAATGGCCTGAAAGGCGATCTCGGTCGCGCCCAGGCCGGGCCGCCGGTCGACGGGCATGCCACGGGCCTCGAGCAGCTGCGCGAACATCTCGGCCAGCAGGAAGGACTCGCCGAACGGCTTGGACGCGACGACGATCGGCCGCGCCTGCGCCTCGGTCGCATCGACCTGGGTCGCGCCGGCGGGGTGCGCGAGGATCGCAGCCAGCAAGGCCAGCGCAAAGGTCCTCATGCGGGCAGCATCCGCGCACGCTCCATGAGCTGCCGCACGTAGGCCGTCGCGGCCTGCCGGCGCAGCACATCCGGGGCCGCGATCTGCTCGATGCGGCCCTGACGCAGCACCGCGATGCGGTCGGCCAGGCGGTCGGCCTCGTGCAGATCGTGGGTCACGAGCAGGGCGGTGAGGGCCAGTTCGCTGCGCAGCCGCAGGAACGTCTCGTGCAGCTCCGCCCGGGTGATCGCGTCGAGCGCGCCGAACGGCTCGTCGAGCAGGACGATCGAGGTGCGGGCGGCGAGGGCGCGAGCGATCGCGACGCGTTGCCGCTGGCCTCCGGACAGCCCGCTCGGCCGGCGCCCCGCGAAGGTCGACGGCGCCAGGCCGACGAGGTCGAGCGCGGCTCGCGCGCGCTCGGCCGCGTCCGGCCAGCCGAGCAGCTGGGGCACGAGGGCCACGTTCCGGGCCACGGTCCAGTGGGGGAGGAGCCCGCCCTCCTGCGGGACGTAGCCGACGCGCCGCCGGAGGTCGATCGGGTCCAGCCCTTTCGCGTCGCGACCTTCCACGTGAATACTGCCGCTGTCCGGCTCGACCAGGCGGTTGAAGCAGCGCAGCAGAGTGGTTTTTCCGGATCCGCTCTCCCCCACGAGCGCCACGCATTCCCCGGCCGCGACGTGAAGGCTGACCCGATCCAGCGCGAGCACGGCGCTGTAGCGGTGGCTCACCTGTCCGGCGGCCAGCACGGGTCCGTAGCGGTCCGGGGGTGACATGGCCCGAACGTAACCCCCGGCCCCGGAGCCCGGGGAGGGTCGGACGGACGGCCGGGCACCAATTCCGCCGTTCGTGCATTCAGGGATTGCGGTGCGGCAAGCCCGCGGCAGGACAGGCTTACACCGGAGCGCCGATGACGAACTCTCCGACGATCGAAGACATCGCCACGCGACTGGCCGAGGCACGGGCTCGCACGCTGCTGCTCATCGGGCCCGTCACGGAGGACGACCTCCGACGGCAGCACGATCCGCTCATGGGGCCGGTCCTCTGGGACCTGGGACACATTGCCCACTTCGAGGAGCTGTGGCTGATCGACAATACGCGCGGCGCGATCCGCTTCGTCGAGATGCCGGGCATGTTCAACCCGTTCGAGCATCCGCGCGCGGTGCGCGGCCAACTGGCAATGCCGTCGCTGTGCGCGACGCTCGATACGCTGTCCGGCATCCGCGCCCGTGTCCTCGAAACGCTCGAGCAGGTCGACCTGCGTGCGGACTCGCCGCTCCTGCGTGACGGATTCGTCTACAGCATGGTCCTGCAGCACGAGTACCAGCACAACGAGACGATGCTGCAGACGCTCCAGCTCAAGCAGGGCGATGCCTATGCTGCGCCGCGCGCATGGCCGATCCCGAGCGCGCGCCTGCGCATCGAGCCGGGAAGCATGGTCCGGTTCCCGGGCGGCGCCGTCACGATCGGCACGGACGACGTCGCGTGCGCGTACGACAACGAACGTCCTCGCCATGCCCCCGCCGTGCCCGCGTTCTGGATCGACACGGCGCCCGTCACCAACGCCAACTACCTGGCCTTCATGGACGCCGGCGGCTACCGCGATCGAAAGTTCTGGAGCGATGCCGGTTGGGCATGGCTGCAGGAGGCGGGCGTGGAGGCGCCGAAGTACTGGGTCAGGGACAACGGCTGGAAGGTCCGAAGCATGGACCGGACGATCGATGCCGAGACGCCGACGCCCGTCTGTCACGTGTGCTGGTACGAGGCCGAGGCCTACGCGAAGTGGGCCGGCAAGCGGCTGCCCACCGAGACCGAGTGGGAGGTGGCTGCATCGTGGGATCCCGACACCGGTTCGGCGCGACGCTATCCCTGGGGCGAGGACGAACCCGGTCCGCTGCATGCGAACCTCGACCAGCTCGCGTTCGGGACCGCACCCGTGGGTGCGTACCCCCGCAACGTGTCACCCATCGGCTGCTACGGCATGATCGGGGACGTCTGGGAATGGACGGCCAGCGACTTCACCGGTCACCCCGGCTTTGCCGCGTGGCCTTATCCCGAGTACTCCGAGGTCTTCTTCGGAAGCGAGTACAAGGTCCTGCGTGGTGGCGCCTGGGCAACGCGACCGGGCGCGATCCGCAACACGTTCAGGAACTGGGACTACCCGATCCGCCGTCAGATCTTCAGCGGTTTCAGGTGCGCCCGTGACGCGTGAGCAGGGCGTCCTCACGCCGAAGGTCGGCGGGGACATGCTGGCCGAGGTGCGCGCAGGGCTGAGCAGCGCACAGAAGGAGCTGTCGCCCAAGTACTTCTACGACGAGCGCGGCTCCGAACTGTTCGACATGATCACGCAGCTCCCCGAGTACTATCCGACGCGCGCGGAGCGGGCGCTGCTCCACACGCACGCCGCGGGCTGGCTGCGCGGGCATCAGCCGCGGTCGCTCATCGAGCTGGGCGCCGGCAGCGCAGACAAGACGCGCGTGCTGCTGGAGGCCATGACGGGCGAGCACCGCTGGTACATCCCGATCGACATCAGTCTGACGTACCTGGCCGAGGTCGCGACACGCATCGGTGCGCAGTATCCGCATCTGCACATCCTGCCGGTCGAAGCCGACATCTCCTCCGGGCCCGTCGTGCCGCCGGGCATGCCCAAACCCGCCGTGATCGCGTTCCTGGGCAGCACGATCGGCAACTTCACAACGGACGCGGCGATCCGGCTGCTCACCCGCGTGGTCCGGGCCATGTCGCGGCGCGACCGATTTCTGCTGGGCGTCGACCTGGTCAAGGACGTGCGCGTGATCGAGGCCGCCTACAACGACACGCGCGGCGTGACGGCGGCCTTCAACCGAAACGTGCTGCATGTGCTGAATCGTGAGCTGGGTGCCGACTTCGATGTCGACGCCTTCGGGCACCACGCCTTCTTCAACGCGGAGGCGAGCCGGATCGAGATGCACCTCGTCGCGACGCGCCCGCTGTCCGTGACCGTCCCGGACGCCGGCACGTTCGGTTTCGCGAAGGGCGAAACGATCCGGACCGAGATCAGCACGAAATACGATCGTGACACGATCGCTGCGCTGTTCGCGAAGGCGGGCCTCGAGATTGAGAGCTGGATGCAGGAGGACCAGGGCTGGTATGCGCTCGTCGGAGGGAAGCTCCGGTCATGAGTGGCAACGGAAGTGCCATGCACGAGGCCCGCCGCCAGATCGCTGAGCTGACGTTCGCGCCCCGGGCGTCGGGCGCGCCGAGGATCGGCGCCGAAGTCGAGTTCCTGGTCCTGGACGAGGCTTCGGGCGAGGTCGTTTCGCTCGAGCGCAGGCTGATTCCCGCGCTGCGCGGGCTGGCCGAGCGATCCGGCTGGACGTTCTGTACGTCCGCGAAAGGCGCGGGCCGGTTCCTGCTGCCGACGGGTGGCGCGGTCGCGTTCGAACCCGGCGGCCAGTTCGAGTACGCAACTCCCCCGGCCGCGACGCCGAGCGCGCTGCTGGCGGATCTGCGGTCCGTTCTTCCGGCCGTGCAGGCGGCCGCCGCCGATGCCGGCATCGCGCTCATTGGAGCGGGCATCGACCCGTGGAATCCGATCGAGCGCGTCCCGCTGCAGACGCCGGCCGACCGGTACCTGCGCATGCAGTCCTACTTCGCCGGGATCGGACCGGCCGGCGTGCGCATGATGCGTCAGACCGCATCGATCCAGGTCAGCATCGACCCGACCACGGATCCGGGCCGTACGTGGCGCGTGCTGAATGCGGCCGCCCCGGCGCTCGTCGCGATTTTCGCCAACTCGAACCGGTACGCCGGCCACGCTTCCGGGTGGGCGAACTACCGTGCGCGCACGTGGCAGGCGCTCGATCCGACGCGTACGGGCGTGTTCGGTGCGGCGTGGGACGACGCGGGTGCGTACGCCGAGTGGGCGCTCGACGCGCCCCTGCTGTTCGTGCGCGATGTCGATGGCTACAGGTCCCTGCGCACCTGGGTCGCGCGCGGCGCGGCGTCGACGGATCTGATCGCGGCACACCTGTCCACGTTGTTTCCCGAGGTCCGGCCGCGCGGTAATTACGAAGTGCGCTCCATCGATGCGCTGCCGGCCACCTGGCTGGCGGCGCCGCTGCTGCTCGTGTCCGGTATCGTTTTCGATGCGGAGGCGTTATCCTCCGCCGCGGATCTGCTCGGCCATGCCGACCCCGACGCGCTGCGCAGGGCGGCGGCTTCCGGCTTGCGCGACCCCGGACTCCACCGCGTGGCCCTCGACCTCATCGAGATCGGCATGCGGGCGTGTGCACGGGCGGGTGCACGCGTCGCCGGGTCCGACCTCGAGGAGGCGAAGGAGTTCTTTGATACGTACACGCGACACGGCCGTCACGTCTTCGAAGCGGCGGAGCGCTCCATCCCGACGGCGGCCTGATCCGCGCATGGTTTGCCGGATCTCCTGAAGGCGTTCATCCTCGGGCTGGTCGAGGGCGCGACCGAATTCATCCCGGTCTCGTCGACGGGCCACCTCATCATCGCGGCCGACTGGTTGAACTTCGACGGACCGGGCGCCGCGACCTTCGAGATCGTCATCCAGCTGGGCGCGATCCTGGCCATTGTCTGGCTGTACCGGGCCCGGCTCTTCGGCGCGCTCGCAAACGCGCGGACCGACGCCGCGGCTCGACGCCTGATCCTGCATCTCGCCATCGCGTTCGTGCCCGCGGCCGCCGTCGGGTTCTTCTTCAGTGACGCCATCAAGCGCGTGCTGTTCGATCCCATCATCGTGGCGGGCGCGCTCGTGATGGGCGGGTTCGCGATTCTCGCGATCGAGTTGTGGAAACCGCCGGACCGGGTCCCTGACGTCGACAGCATGCGTCCGCGCGACGCGCTGAGCGTCGGGCTGGCCCAGGTGCTGTCGCTCGTGCCGGGCGTGTCCCGGTCGGGCGCGACGATCATGGGCGGGATCGCCATCGGCATGTCCCGGCGCGCGGCGACGGAGTTCTCCTTCTTCGTCGCCGTACCGATCATGATCGCCGCGACGCTCTACGAGCTGATCCGCAACGCGGCCACAATGCAGTTGTCCGATGTGGGTGTGCTCGCGGTGGGGTTCGTGACGGCGTTCGCATCGGCGGCCGTCGTCGTGCGCGCGCTCGTGCGCTTCGTCTCACGGCACAGCTTCGTGGTGTTCGCGTGGTACCGCGTTCTGTTCGGCGGGCTCCTGCTGTACTACTACCTGCGCTGACGCGGCGCCGCGGTCAGCGCCCGCGCCGCGTCCAGATGAGGATCACGCCGCAATCCGTCTTGGCCTTGTACTGGATGGGGATCATCGCGCCGATGTAGACCTCGATGCCCTCGATGGTGACGGGCCGCACGACATCGAAGCTCGTGTTGTCGCCCAGTACGCCGTCCAGGTAGAGCATCGGCGTGCAGCCCTGGTTGCGGGTCACCATGAGGCGGCGGCGGCCGACGCCATCGTACTCGACCTTGAGGCCCGGCTGGTTGTACAACAGGTCGGTGACGTTCTGCGGATTGCGCCGTTCGATCAGTTCGCGGGTGATGAACCGGCCCTGGCCGCCAAACTCGAGTTTCCGGTCGTAGAAGCCGGCCGCCTCGAGGCGCGGCGAGCGCACGCTGACCTCGATCGGAGGCAGCTCGATCGGTCGGGCAGCCATGCGGACCTCGGCCTCGATCGTTTGCCCGGACAGGATGCGGACGGGCGCGCTGCGTGTCTCGAAGCCCAGCAGCACGACGTCCATGCCGTGCAGCCCGGGCCGGATATCGTTGATCTCGAAGAAGCCCTGGCCATCGGTGATGGCACTGCGGTCCGAGTCGCGCAGGGCGACCTGCGCCCCGGGCAGCGGCTTGCCGTTCTCGTGGTCGACGACGCGTCCAATGAAGCGGCCGGGCCTCTCCTGAGCGGAGACCGGCAGCGCGAAGGCGGCGGTCAGAGCGGCGATCAGCGCGCCGCGCGTCAGATTCGGGATCATGCGGGCCCCGCCCGGTTGGGATGAGCGATCGGCCAGATCATACCCGGGCCGCACGGCGCCGGTTCGGGCCGGCCCGGGCGCCGCCGACCTGTGCTGCTTCAGGCCGCGTCCGTCAGCTGCCGCACCAGATCCGCGTTCGTGGGCGTGCGCTTCATGAGCGTGAGCAGCCGGCTCAGGGCATCGGCTGCGGGCGCGCCTGCGATATCGCGACGCAGCCGGTGCGAGGCGCGCAGTGCGGCCTCGGACAGGATCAGTTCCTCGCGGCGCGTCGCGCTGGCGTTCAGGTCGATGGCCGGGAAGATGCGCTTGTCGGCAAGCTCGCGGCTCAGCACGAGCTCGCTGTTGCCGGTGCCCTTGAACTCCTCGAAGATCACGTCATCCATGCGCGACCCGGTCTCGATCAGGGCCGTCGCGATGATCGTGAGCGAGCCGGTGCCCTGGGACGGATCGATGCGGCGCGCGCTGCCCAGGAATCGCTTGGGTTTCTCGAGTGCGTTCGCGTCGAGGCCGCCGGTCAGGGTCTTGCCCGTCCCGCGTTCGACGGTGTTGTAGGCGCGCGCCAGGCGCGTGATCGAGTCGAGGATGATGACCACATCCTCGCCCAGCTCGACCTTACGGCGCGCGCGTTCCAGGGTGATCTCCGCCAGGCTCACGTGCCGTTCGGCCGGGAAGTCGAAGCTCGACGCGATGACCTCGCCGAACCCGCACATCTCCATCTCCGTGACCTCTTCCGGCCGCTCGTCGACCAGCAGGATGAACAAGGCGGTGTCCGGGTCGTTGCGCACGATGCCCTCGGCGATCGCCTGGAGCACCATCGTCTTCCCGGCCTTCGCAGGCGCCACGATCATGGCGCGTTGGCCCTTGCCCAGCGGGCAGAGCAGATCGATCACCCGGTTCGTCGGGTCCGGCTGACCACGCCGCTGCATTCCGCACTCGAGCATGATCTGCTCGCTGGGATGCTGCGCGCTGAGGCGGTGGAAGTCGGGGCGACGACTGAGATCCTTGGGGTCACGCCCATGGATCGTCGTGACCCGGACGAGGGGCGGGCTCTTGCCGCGGCCCGGCGGTTTGCCGGCTTCGCCCTCGATCTCGTCCCCCGCGCGCAAGCCATAACGCTGGATCAGCTTGGGTGGGACGTAGACATCGTGGTCGGCAGGCAGGTAGCTGCTCTCCCGCTGGCGCAGGAACCCCGCGCCATTCGATGTCAGATCGAGAACGCCGGATGCGACTCGGCTTTCCACTGTGGGATCCGGATTTTCAGGGGACGAACGTCACGCCATCGATGATCGAAGGGCGTGGCGGCCCGGACGTTCCGCTGCCGGGCCTGGTCAGCGCTGCATGAACACGCCGGGGACGGCGTTTGTTCCACTCCGAGAGTTTCGGTCTGGCGGCGCGGAAACCGGAGTGCGGCGCGCGCCAGCGCGGCATGCCCATGCGTTCAAGTCTTTTTCGGGACGTCAGATACGAGATCGGCCCGGACGGTCGGGCCCCGCGGCGTCGGACCGTGCGGACAGCTTCCTTGCGGCGGCTCGGCCGACCCGTGCTTGAAAAGACGCGCGAGCCGCGCGGAACGTTGGCGTGCAGGGCCGGCGCACGAGCCCATCCCGGAATACGAGCGTCTGACCCCACCCTCGATTCGTTCACGTCCGCGAACTTGTTCCCGCTCCGGCCCGCGCGAGATCTTGGAGTCGACGGGACCACACACGGCCCGTCACCCCCACGCCGCCGCAGCCTTGCGCACGTTCGGACCCCAGCTGCGGCGGCGTCCTTCCATCCAGGCCGGCCGTGTGTGCTCGACGCACGGCAGACCAACTCAGACCTCAGCGTACTCGTCGACGGGAGGACAGGCGCAGATCAGCGTCCGGTCGCCGGCCGCGTTGTCGATCACACCGACGGAGGGCCAGAACTTGTGCTCGCGGGTCCACGGCGCCGGGTAGGCGGCTCGCTCGCGCGAGTACGGGTGCGACCACGTATCGGCCGTCACGACCTCGGCCGTGTGCGGCGCGTTCTTGAGCAGGTTGTCCTCGCGGTCCGCAATGCCGGTCTCGATCTCGCGGATCTCTTCACGGATCGCGATCAGCGCCTCGCAGAAGCGGTCCAGCTCGGCCAGCGATTCGCTCTCCGTCGGCTCGATCATCAGCGTGCCCGCCACCGGGAACGAGACGGTAGGCGCGTGGAACCCGTAATCCATGAGCCGCTTCGCGATGTCCGTGGCCTCGACGCCGGCCGACTGCTTGAGTGGCCGCGGGTCGATGATGCACTCGTGGGCCACGGTCCCGTTGTGCCCCGTGTAGAGCACCGGGAAGTGATCCTCGAGCCGGCGCGCGATGTAGTTCGCGTTGAGGATTGCGATCTCGGTCGCGCGGCGCAGACCCTCGCCGCCCATCATGCGGATATAGGCCCATGAGATGGGCAGGATCGTCGGGCTGCCCCAGGGCGCGGCGGAGACCGCACCGATGGCCCGCTCACCGCCGGTCCGGATGACCGGGTGGCCGGGCAGGAACGGGGCCAGGTGCGCAGCCACGCCGATCGGGCCCATGCCCGGTCCGCCGCCGCCATGCGGGATGCAGAATGTCTTGTGCAGATTGAGGTGGCAGACGTCGGCGCCGATGTCGCCGGGCCGGCACAGGCCGACCATGGCGTTCATGTTCGCGCCGTCCATGTAGACCTGACCGCCGTGCTCGTGCACGATGGCACAGATCGACCGGATGCCCTCCTCGAAGATGCCGTGCGTGGAGGGGTACGTGACCATCAGCGCGGCGAGCGTTTCCGAATGGGCCTCCGCCTTGGCGCGCAGGTCCTCGATGTCGATGTTGCCGTTCTCGTCCGAGCGGACGACCACGACGCGGTAGCCGGCCATGACCGCGCTGGCCGGATTCGTGCCGTGCGCGGACTGCGGGATCAGACACACGTCACGCTGGCCCTGACCGCGATCCTCCTGCCAGGCGCGGATCACGAGCAGGCCGGCCAGCTCACCCTGCGAGCCCGCATTGGGCTGGAGCGAGACGGCGGCAAATCCCGTGATGTCCGCCAGCCAGGTCTCCAGCTGAGAGAACAGCCGCCCGTACCCGCGCGCCTGATCGACCGGCGCCATGGGGTGCATGCGCGCGAAGCCCGGCCACGTGATGGGCAGCATCTCCGCCGCAGCGTTCAGTTTCATCGTGCACGATCCGAGCGGGATCATCGAGGTCGTCAGCGAGAGGTCGCGCGACTCGAGCCGCTGGATGTAGCGCAGCATCTCCGTCTCGGAGCGGAACCGATGGAACACCGGGTGCGTCAGGAACTCGCTGGTCCGGAGGAACGGGGCGTCATACTCATGGCCGGCGGCCGCGGCGAGCAGCTCGGCAGCAGCGGGCGGCGTCTTACCGGGCGCAGCGAACGCGCCCAGCACATCGGCCAAATCCGCCTCCGACACCGTCTCATCGAAGGCGATGCCGATCGAGGCATCACCCAGACGGCGCAGGTTGATCCGCCGCTCGCGTGCCTTCATCACGATGGCCTCGCGGTTCGAGGCCGCGGGCAGGTTCACGCGCACCGTGTCGAAGACCGGCGTGTCCGGCACGTCGTAGCCCATCGCGCGCAGGCCTGCGGCCAGCGCTTCCGCCATCTGGCGGACTCGCCGCGCAATGCGCGTGAGACCGTCCGGTCCGTGGTACAGCGCGTAGAAACTGGCCACGACGGCCAGCAGGACCTGGGCGGTGCACACATTCGACGTGGCCTTCTCGCGGCGGATGTGCTGCTCCCGCGTCTGCAGCGCCATGCGCAGCGCGGGCCGGCCCTGCGCGTCCCGCGACAACCCGATGATCCGACCCGGGATCTGACGCTTGTACTCCTCCCGCGTCGCGAAGAACGCAGCGTGCGGACCGCCGTAGCCCATCGGCACGCCGAACCGCTGCGAACTGCCCACCACCATGTCGGCACCCCACTCGCCCGGCGGGGTCAGCAGTGTGAGCGCGAGCAGATCCGTGGCCACGGTGACGAGCGCGTCATGCTCGTGCACGCGCTGGACGAACGCGCGATAGTCGAGGACGGTGCCGTCCGTCGCCGGATACTGGAGCAGCGCGCCGAACACCGTCGCGTCGGGCGCATACGTCCTGTGATTGCCCACCACGATCTCGACGCCGCGCGCAGCGGCCCGCGTTTTCACGACGTCGATCGTCTGGGGATGGCAGAGCTCGCTGACGAAGAACGTGCGGCGGTCGTCGTCTCCGGCCAGGGCCAGGGCCATCGCCATGGCCTCGGCCGCCGCGGTCCCCTCGTCGAGCAGGCTGGCGTTCGCGATCGGCAGCCCGGTCAGGTCGATCACGGCCGTCTGGAAATTCAGCAGCGCTTCCAGCCGACCCTGCGCGATCTCCGCCTGGTACGGCGTGTAGGCCGTGTACCACCCGGGGTTCTCGAGAACCTTGCGCAGGATGACGGGCGGTGTGATGCAGTCGTGGTAGCCCATGCCCAGGTACGAGCGGCAGACCTGGTTGTCCCCTGCCATCGCGCCCAGCTCCGCGAGCGCCTCGTACTCGCTGCAGCCAGGCCCGGTCCGGAGCCGGCCGCCGAAGCGGATCGCGGCGGGGATCGTGGCGTCGATGAGCGCGTCCACGGAGTCGTAGCCCACCAGGCCCAGCATGGTGTCGATCTCGTCCGGGCCGGGGCCGATGTGACGGCGTACGAAGCTGTGAGCGGTCGCTGGGGCGGTCGTACTCAACACGCGTCATCCGTTGGGGGTGATCGCAGGGCTGAAGCAGCCCCTTAAGGTAGGACACGCGTCAAGGACGCGCGCGCGGCCGGTCTGAGCGCCCGGGTGCCCGTCGTCGATGCAATGCTGCGGTGCCCGGTCCGGCCCGCCTCGCCGCCGCGCCGGTTGACCTCTCGCGGGGCGTCGGGTTAGCGTATGCCTCCTGATCCCGCGTAGCTCAGTGGTAGAGCAGCCGGCTGTTAACCGGCGGGTCGTAGGTTCGAGTCCTACCGCGGGAGTCCGAAAGCATGGCAGCACAGCGGGGACCGTCCAGCAAGCGGTCCCCGTTCTTCATCCGGGGTCGGCCCCCGGCTCATGGGTTTGATCCCGTGATTCGCGGCGTTCCGTGGGCCAGGGAGAGGAAGGCCGGGCCCGGGGGACGGGAGAGGCCAGTGCCGCTCGCCGCCGCGCATCCCCGGGCCCGGGGAGGGTTCAACTCAGCAGTCTCAGGGGGTTATTGCGAGCTGCTGCCATCGGCACGCAGTGCGGACAGGACGGTCCGCACGAAGAGGCCCAGCGAAGTCACCATGCCGAGCCCGATCACCGAAAACAGCGCAACCGTATGCCAGTCGTACATTGTCTTTTCTCTCCTCTATACCGGCTGCGCGCCCCCGGGCGCGCCTCTGGAACTGCGGCCATCCGTACGGGCTTCTGCGGCTTCCTGTTTCGGCTGAACCGCTCTGCCCCGACGGCGTGGGCCTGACCACCTGATCAGGCCTGGTGTGCGTTCTTGGACGCCCGACACCGCCGTCGCGGTTGCAGCGGCCCGGCTCCGCCCTGCCGACCGTCCTGGCCGCGAGGCCAGCCGGCATCGGGACGGAGCGCCGCTGCACCCCACAAAGCGCAGGATCCGGTCGAAACCGGTCATCTGGCCCCCAAGTCATTTCCCGACAGCTACTTACTGGCCAGACTGGCGGCGCCCGGGAGCGCGCAGTGCAGGCGAGGCCGCCCGCGCGGCCCCCGGCTCCGTGCGCGGGGCGGGCGGGAAGGGCCAGAATGACGGGGTGGAGGCGGGATTGAAGAGGATCGGTCACGGACTTCGACGGTGCCGGCCGTGGGTCGTGCTCGTGCTGGGTGCGCTGGGTTGCGTGCCGGGGGGCGGCGCGCCCGCCGATCTGGTGCTGCGGGGTGGCCGCGTCTACACGGTCGATCGCGGCCGGCCGTGGGCGGAGGCGGTGGCCGTCCGGGACGGCCGCATCGTGTTCGTGGGCGGTGCTGCGGACGTGGCCGGGTGGATCGGTGAGGGCACGACGGTTGTCGAACTGGGCGGAAGACTGGTGCTGCCCGGGTTCATCGACGCCCACCTCCATCCGCTGTCGGATTACGGGCTGCAGCTGGAGGGTCAGGGCACACGCACGGCGATCTTCGCGGCGATCGGCGCGTACGCGGAGGCGCACCCGGACGAGGCGTGGGTCGAGGGTTACGGGTGGGATCTGTCGGTGTTTCCGCCGACGGGGCCGCGCCGCGAGTGGCTGGACAGTCTGGTGCCGGGCCGGCCGGCGCTGATCTGGGGCGGCGACGGCCATTCGGTGTGGGCGAACACGGCGGCGCTGCGGGCGGCCGGGTTCACGTCCGCCTCGCCGGACCCGCCGGGCGGCCGCGTGGAGCGTGATCCGGACGGCTCGCCGAGCGGCACGCTGCGCGAAGCGGCGGCGACGATGATGGAGCGGGTCGTGCCGCCCTGGTCCACGGAGAAGCGACTGGCCGCGCTCGAGAACACGCTGGCGCGCATGCGCGGCTATGGCATCACGAGCTTCCTGGACGCGGCTGTGGATGACGACGCGATGCTGGCCGTGTACCGCGAGGCCGCGGGGCGGGGCATGCTGACCGCACACGCCGGACTCTCTCTGGCGGTTCCGCGCGAGAGCGAAGACCTGGATCTCACGAGCCTGATCACGTCGCTGGATGCGTTGCGGCGGACGGACACGTTTCCCGATCTCGACGTGCACACGGTGAAGATCTTCACCGATGGCGTGATCGAGGCGGCAACGGCGGCGGTGCTCGAGCCGTACGAAGGCACGGACGATCGGGGCGAGCTGCTGCGCGATGCGGAGACGTTGAAAGCGCTGACCCGCGCACTCCACGAGGCCGGGTTCCAGCTTCAGTACCACGCGATCGGCGATCGGGCGATCCGCGTCGTCCTGGACGCGATCGAGGCCGCGGGCATCCGTGCCGGTGACAATGCGGACCGCGCGCGCGCGGCGGGGGCACCGGGCACCGCCGGGCCCGGCCGCCCGCTCATCGCGCATGCGCAATTGATCCAGCCGGCGGATGTGCCACGGTTCCGTGCGCTCGGCGCGATCCCGGTGTTCTCCGCGCTGTGGGCGTACGAGGACTCGTACATCCGCGATCTCACGGTGCCGCGGCTGGGGCCGCGCCGGTCCGCGTGGATCTATCCGATCGGAACGCTGCACGCGGCCGGCGCGACGCTCGCACTGGGCAGCGACTGGCCGGTCACGAGCATGGACCCGCTGCAGGCGATCGAGGTGGCGGTCACGCGCATGGACCCGGCCGCGCCGCCCGATTCCGGCGAGGCGTTCCTGCCGGCCGAGCGCCTCGACGTGGCTGCCGCGATCGAGGCGTACACGCTGGGCAGTGCGCGCGCGACGCTGCGCGACCACGAGACGGGCTCGCTCGAGATCGGCAAGCGCGCCGATCTGATCGTGCTGTCTGAGGATCTGTTCGCGATTCCGCCCGCGCGCATCGGCGACGCGACCGTGCTGCTCACGGTGTTCGGCGGGCGGGTCGTGCACCGCGACAGCCTGCTGGCGCGCTGATCAGCGCTCGTAGGTGCGCGCGGCTGCGGTGAACGCGCTGACGGGCGCGTGGGTGTCGAACCATTCGATGCGCAGCCGTTCGCCGGTGAGGACTTCGACGAGCAAAGTGCCCTGCGGGAAGCCGTACTGCGGGCTGCCGTCGCGATCGAGGGCCCACCCCTTCAGCGCGACCGGGCCACTCGCCGCGGTGATCGCGGACCAGGCCGGAGCGCCGGGATCGATGACGACCAGCATGTTCTGCAGCCCGGGCCACCGTTCGCCGACGGTCATGATACGGATGTCGTCCCGCTCCTGCAGCAGCCCCAGGAACAGCTGGTTGCGACTGTAGACCACGTTCAGGGATTCGCTGACCGGCGTGCCCTGCAGGAACCACGCGCCCGCGGCCGTGCCCGCCATGTCGTACGACAGGCGGCCGAGCGGGTTCGACCGCGTGTAGACGCGCGCGATCAGCTCGGATCGGAGCGGTTCCGGGTACTGCGCGATGGGGCTCTGCGCGTAGGCATAGCCTTCATGAATGCGCGCCATGTTGACGAACCGGTGGCGCTCGATGCCCAGGTTCATCACCCCGAAGTCGAAGCCGTGCGTGTACGTCATCGTGGCGAGGACATCGCCGGCGCGCACGGCCTGGCCGCGGCGGAGCGCAGCCGCGGGAGCGACGTGCCCGAAAGTGGCGATCAGGCCCGGCGGGCCCTCGATCGAGACCCAGCCGTCCTCGCCGTGCCCGACGCCGTAGACGATGCCGTCTGCCGGCGCACGGATGGGCAGCTGCTCGAGCACGCACGGCCGGGGGCTGGCGAAGTACCAGGCACGGTCGCACGTGTCCCAATAGGTGTGTCCGGTCGGCATCGGCTTGTTGTTGAAGCCGAGCGGTGTGACGCGGGCCAGCTTCTCGAGCGGGATGGGCAGTACGCTGTAGTGCGGCCCGGGCGGCGGGATGGGTCGTTCGTCCTCGCCGGGCCCGGTCCCACCGGTGCCGCAGGCGATCGTCGCGACGATGGCCGCGAGCTGGCCGATCCGAAGCACAGCTGCCATTCCGTCCCGCTTCCGGTTCCGAGCGATCGGGTCCACCCTCACAGGGAGTAGCTGGCGCCATCCTCCGCAGGTTCCGCAATGCCATCCTGACGGATCCGGTCGGCCGCGGCTATGACTTCGACGCCCATGTGCGTGAGCACCATGCGGTCGCAGTCGAGCGTCGCGCGTTCACGCACGATCGTCTGGTAGTCGAGGTGAACCGGAGTGGCGCCCTCGAGCGCCTGCGACTCGCAGAAGAAGATGGTCGCGCCGCGCGCGACATCGCGCAACCGGTCCGTCCATTCGGTATCGCCCGAAAACCCGATGACGCCGTGCGGCGTCTCGACGCGCAGGGCGTGCGGCAGCGTCTCGGGCACGTGGACCACGGGCAGCGCCGTCACGCGCAGCGGGCCCACGTCGATGGGATCCGGCGCGTACTCGAGGTAACGCACGGCAAAGGGGAATGAAGGATCGGACCCCGGAAAGAGCGACGTGTACAGCCCGGCGACGCGCGCCTCAACGCCCGGCGGCCCGGCGATGACGAGCGGCCGCTCCCGTCCGAGGCTCTTCGCCTGAATGAGCAGGAACGGCACACCGGCATAGTGGTCCGCGTGGAAATGCGAGAGCAGCACGGCGTCCACGCGCACCGGGTCGAAGCCGAAGCGGTGCATGCCGATGCACACGGTGCCGCCGCAATCGAGAAGGAAACAGAACCCGCGCGTCGCAACGTGCAGACAGGTCTGGAGCCTGCCGCCGCTGCCGAACGCATCGCCGCAGCCGAGGACGGACACGGCGCCGGCCATGTCAGCCGCCGCTGAGTTGGCGGGCGATCCGCTCGTTCTCGCGCATGACGCGGAGCAGGTTGCCGCTCCAGAGCTTGGCGATCTGCTCCTGGGTGTAGCCCCGGCGCACGAGTTCGAGCGTGACGTTGAAGGTCTCCGACGCGTCGTTCCAGCCGACGACGCCGCCACCGCCGTCGAAGTCGGAGCTGATGCCTACGTGATCGATGCCGGCCACGCGCACGGCATGATCGATGTGATCGACGAAGTCGCTCACGTTCGCGCCCGGCCAGCGCTGCTCGATGGTGGCCATCCGGCGATCGTACTCGGCGCGCCGGTCCGGCGTGAGCTGGGCGAGCGCGCCGCGGCCGCCGCCACCGCGGCCGCCGGCGATGCCGAGTTCCTCGCGCAGCGCCTGGATGGCCGCCTGGCGTTCGGGCGGCTGGACCTTGACGTAGCTGGCGAACGCGACGGTATGCATCACGCCGCCGTTCGCCTTGAGCGCGAGCAGCGTCTCGTCGTCGAGGTTCCTGGGGTGATCGGCCACGGCGCGCGTGCTGGAGTGTGATGCGATGACGGGCGCCTTCGAGAGGCGCAGCGCATCCAGGGCGGCCGCCTTCGAGATGTGCGAGATGTCGACCATGATGCCGAGCCGGTTCATCTCGGCGATGACCTGCTCGCCGAACGCGGAGACGCCGTCGTGCTCGGACACCGGCCCGGCCGCGGACGGTGTGGCGGTGTCGGCGATGTCGTTGTGGCCCGAGTGGGCCAGCGTCATGTAGCGTGCGCCCAGCTCGCGGTACCGGCGCAACAAAGACAGGTCCTTCCCGATCACGTAACCGTTCTCGATGCCGATCACGCTGACCAGTCGACCTGCCGCGGCGATGCGCTCGATGTCGTCTGCGGTCTGCGCCAGCCCGATCTGGTCGGGACAATGCTCGGCGGCCATGCGGTGGATGCCTTCAAACTTCTGCAGCGCCTGTTCCTTCGCGCGCTCGTAGTTCTCCGGTGTGCGCGGCGTCTGTCCGACGAAAACGATGAAGAACGCGACGTCGAGGCCACCTGAGCGCATCTTGGGTACATCGACCTGGCGGGGTTGTTCGACGCACGCGTTCATTTCGGCAGTCCCGAAATTGCCCGGGATGTCGTCGTGCGTGTCGATCGTCAGCACGCGCTCGTGGATCGCGCGGGCCCGCCGTTCGAGGTCGGTCTGCGCCGCAGCGGGCAGCGCGGCGACAGCGGTGGCGATGGCGAGGACCGCGATGGCGGGGCGTGCACGGGACATGGGCGTTCTCCGGAAGGCGGCGAAGCGCTGCCCGGCGAAAGTGCGACACCGGGTGGAGCCCGGCAAGGCGCTGGACGATCGGGTGCCGGCCGGCCTAGCTTGGCGGAGCCGGGTCCGCAGCGCCTGCCTTCCCGGTCGGTCCCGCGTCGGAGCGAATCCATGACGACCCGCAGGTCATTCCTGAGACACGTGGCGGCCGCGACCGGAGCCTCGGCGCTGGCGGCCTTCGAGCCCGCGCGCAGCGCGCTGGCCGCCGAACTGGAGGGCGTCCGGTC
>JBFFZF010000025.1:0-37021 GCA_041568755.1 Longimicrobiales bacterium
CCTGCTGGCCGCGACGAACCGGCCCGATGTTCTCGATCCGGCGCTGCTGCGTCCCGGCCGGTTCGATCGGCAGGTCGTCGTCGATGCGCCCGACGTGAAGGGCAGGGAAGGCATCCTGCGCGTGCACCTGCGCAAGGTCCCCATCGACAACGATGTCGATGTGAAGATCCTGGCCAAGGCCACGCCCGGCATGAGCGGCGCTGACCTGGCCAACCTCGTGAACGAGGGCGCGCTGCTCGCGGCGCGCCGCGGCCGCGAACAGGTCACGATGCAGGATCTCGAGGACGCCAAGGACAAGGTCATGCTCGGCGCCGAACGGCGCAGCATGGTGCTGTCCGAGTCGGAACGGAGACTGACGGCCTGGCACGAAGCCGGGCACGCGGTCATCGCGCTGCGCATTCCGGGCCTCGATCCCGTGCACAAGATCACGATCGTCCCGCGCGGCCGGGCCCTGGGCGTGACGGCGTCCCTGCCCGAAGAAGACCGGCACGCCTACCGCCGCGATTACCTCATCGCACAGCTCGCCATGCTGTTCGGAGGGCGGGCCGCCGAGGAACTGGTCTTCGGCAAGGAAAAGGTGACGACCGGCGCGGGCAACGACATCGAGCGGGCCACGGGGATCGCGCGGCGCATGGTCGCCCAGTTCGGCATGAGCGAAGAGATCGGGCTCATGGCCGTCGGCGATTCCGAGCAGGAAGTCTTCCTGGGTCGCGAGCTGGTGCAGCGCCGCGCCATCTCGGAGAGCGTCGCCCAGCGTGTGGACCACGAAGTCAAGCGGCTCCTCGACGAGGCCTATGTGACGGCCATGAAGACGATCGCCGAAAACCGCGAACTGCTCGACCACATCGCGGAGGCGCTGCTGGAACGCGAGACGCTGGATCGGGAGGAAATCGAAGTGCTCGCGGAGGGCGGCGAGTTGCCGGATCCGAAGATCGTGCAGCGGGCCCGCCAGTTCGCGGCCTCCCTGCGCCGCGAGACCGATGACAGCGGCGCGGGATCGCCGCCCGACAGCCACGACGAAGGCGCCGCGACAGCTGCCGACGAAGGCGGCGACGGGCGCGACGTGGAAGTCGCGATCTCCGCGGACCGGAAGGCCGACGTTCCCCGCGGATGACGAGCGCGGCGGCCACGCGCACCGCCTGGCACACGGCCCGCGGCGCGATCGCGCTGGACCGACCCATCATCCTCGGCATCCTCAACACATCGCCCGATTCGTTCTGGTCGGGTGGGCGCGTCCCGGACACGGATCTCGCTCTTCGGCACGCCGAACGCCTCATCGAGCAGGGCGCCGACGCGCTCGACGTCGGCGGTGAGTCGACGCGCCCGGGCGCCGGGCCCGTGCCGGCCCGGGACGAGATCGCGCGGGTCGCGCCGGTCCTGCGCGAAATCGCACGACGCTGGCCCGCCCTTCCGCTTTCCGTCGATACCGTGAAGGCGGAGGTCGCGCGCTGCGCGTTCGACGAGGGCGCCTGGATCGTCAACGACGTGTCCGGTCTCCGCCTGGATCCGGAACTCGGGCCCGTCGCGGCAGCTGCAGGGGCGGGCCTCGTCCTCATGCACTCGCGCGGGGACGTCGCTTCGATGGCGAGCTACGACCTCGCGACGTACGGCGCGGATCCCGTCGCCGAGATCGTCCAGGAGCTGGAGACCTCCGTGCAGCACGCCCTCGCCGCCGGTGTGAGCGCCGACGCGATCGTGCTCGACCCGGGCCTCGGATTTGCCAAACGCACCGAACACAGTACGGCCGTCCTGCGCGGCCTGGACCGCATCGTCGAGCGTGGCTGGCCGGTGCTGGTCGGCCCCTCCCGCAAACGCTTCGTCGGCGAACTCGCCGGCGGGCTCCCGCCCGAAGCCCGGCTCGAAGGCACGATCGCAGCCTGCGTGGCCGCACTCGAACGCGGCGCCCGCCTGTTCCGGGTCCACGATGTCGAGCCCGTTCGCCGCGCCCTCGCCGTCGCCTGGGCCATCGCCGGGGCCGGAGGTCCCTGAACCGTGATCCAGCGCTTCGGCTTCGTCTTCCCGAGTCTGCTCGACCTCGTGCAGATCCTGATCGTCGCCGCCGCGCTCTACTACGTGCTGCGCATCCTCGCGCGCACGCGCGCACTTCAAATGCTCGTGGGGCTCCTGCTCCTCGTGCTGATCTACTTCACCGCACGTGTCCTGGGACTCGACCTCATCCAGTACATCCTGGAGAAAGTCTTCCAGTACGGCGCCATCGCGGCGTTGATCGTCTTCCAGCCCGAGCTGCGGAGCGCGCTGTCCCGGCTCGGGCAGAGCCGCATGCTGCGCTTCTTCACGCGCATGGAGGGCCGCGACGTGGAAGAGGAACTCGTCGAGGCGGTGGACCGCCTCGCGCGCGCGGGCACGGGCGCCATCATTGCCGTCCAGCGTGACGTCGGTCTCGACGAATACGCCGCCACCGGGACTCGACTGCAGGCCACGGTGAGCGCTGACCTGATCGTCAGTCTGTTCTCACCTTACGGACCGCTCCACGACGGCGCCCTGCTGATCCAGGGCGATGCCATCATCGCCGCCGGTGTCATCCTGCCGCTCACGCAGTTCCCGGTCGCGGACCGGACCCTCGGGACCCGCCACCGCGCCGCGATCGGCCTCTCCGAGGAGACCGACGCGCTCGTGATCGTCGTGAGCGAGGAGACGTCCCAGATCTCGCTTGCCTATCGGGGTCGCCTCGAGCGGCACGTCGGCCTCGAACGGCTCCGCCAGGCGCTGGCCGGATCCCCCGCGCCGCGGCCGACGGCGGCCACGGCGTGAGGCGAGGAGCGGCCCCGGCCCCCCGCACGGGGCGGGCCGGTGCGGTCGCAAGGCCGTGGCCGGTTTCGGCCCGGCCGGCCAAGTTGACATGTCGCCCGGGCCCCGATACATTGCCCGGATAGGACCTACGAGAGAAATAGTCGAACCCGTTCAACGCGTTCGCGGAGCGTCGCTTGGAACCGGCTGAGAACACCTTCACCCTGCTCAACATCTTCTACGACGGCGGCGAGTTCATGTACCCGCTGCTGGTCTGCTCGCTGTTCGCGCTCGGCGTCATGATCGCCAAGGCGTGGACGCTGTGGGCGGCGCACCGCCAGTCGCGCAGCATCCTGGAGGAGACCCAGACGCTGATCAAGGCGGGCAAGGTGAGCGAGGCGGTCCGGCGCTGCGAGGAGACGCCCGGGCCCGTGGCCGCGATCCTGCTGTCGGGTCTGCGGCGCGTGCAGGCGAACGATCTCAAGTCTGCGGATGTAGAAAAGGCAGTGAAGACGACCGGCACGATCGAGCTGGGTTTCCTCGAGCGGGGCCTGCCGATCCTGGCGACGGTGTCCAACGTGGCGCCGCTGCTGGGTTTTTTGGGGACGGTGGCGGGCATGATCTCCGCCTTCGGGGCCATCGAGCTCGCCGGTCAGGTCGAGGCATCGCTCGTGGCGAGCGGGATCAAGATCGCGCTGATCACGACGGCGACGGGCCTGATCATCGCGATCCCGGTCAACATCGGGTACAACTTTTTCGTGACGCGGATCGACAAGCTGATCGTGGAGATGGAAGAAGGCGCCGCCAAGATCCTCGCCCTGATCTGGGATCTGTCGGATCAGCGGGCGGCGGCGGCGGGCGCCGGCGCGAAGACCAGCTAGAGGACAGGAGACAGCGGCCATGGCGCTCATGCGCAAGAAGAACCGGGTCGGCGGGGAAATCCCGACGTCGTCGATGGCGGACATCGCGTTCCTGCTCCTGATCTTCTTCCTCGTGACGACGGTGTTCGACGAGGAGAAGGGGCTGCAGATCGTGCTGCCGGAGCCGGCCGAAGAGGTCGAGGTTTCGCAGAAGAACATCCTGCACATCGTGATCCAGTCCAACGGCGTGGTGCGCCTGAAGCGCGGCGAGAGCCCCCAGGAACAGCTCGTGCAGGCCAACGAGCTGGGCAACATCTGGCGCCTCGAGTACGCGCAGAACGACCGCCTCATCGCGGCCGTCAAGACGGACCCGACGGCCCCCTACAAGTTCATGATCGATGTGCTGGACCAGCTGCAGAACGCCGGCGCCGAGCGTATTTCCCTCCAGATCCTGGAGTAGAACGCCATGATGAAGGGTGGTTTCAAGCGCAAGTCGAAGGCCGCGAGCGAGATTCCGTCCTCGTCGCTGGCCGACATGGCGTTTCTGCTGCTGATCTTCTTCATGGTGAGCACGACGTTCCGCAAGGAGAAGAAGCGCGATGTCGTGATCCCGGAAGCCGAGGCGACCAAGAAGATCGAGAGCCCGCGCAAAGACATCCTGCACCTGTATATCGAGCGGGACGGGCAGGTCTACATCAATGACGCGAACGTGCCGATGGAGCAGATCAACAACGTCGTCGGCCCCATGTATGCCGGCAATCCGAGCCTGATCATCGTGATCCGGTCGGATTCGGATGTGCCGTACCGCTTCATCGATGCCGTGACGAAGGAGCTCCAGGAAGCCCGCGCAGTGCGCGTCACGTTCTACACGAACGTGGAGCAACGCATCACGAGACAACGGAGGTAGCCATGGCCAGCGCTCCAGAAAGAAGGGCTTTGACCGCGAACGAACGGTTCAAGAACTCCTTCGGGAGTTGGTTCTGGGCGTCCGTGATTGCGGCCGTCGCACTCCATTTCCTGACGTTCGCATTCTGGCCGACCATGGGCTACGCGGACATGTCGATCGACACCGAGTCGCTCGAGGCGATCGAGCTGCCGCCGGAGATCGAGATTCCGCCGCCGCCGCAGCAGATCGCGCGGCCGGCCACGCCGGTCGTGGGCGCTGCGGACATCAGCGAGGACATCACGATCGCGGAGACGACCTTCGAGACGAATCCGATCAACAACCTGCCGCCGCCGCCTACGGCGACGGCGAGCGAGGACATCTCGAGGGCACCCGTGTTCACGCCGTTCACGCAGGCGCCTCGGCTCACGAACGCGAGTGAGGTGGCCCGCGCACTCGAGCGGACCTACCCGCCGCTGCTGCGCGATGCCGGGATCGGCGGCGATGTGATCATGTGGTTCTTCATCGACGAAGACGGCAACGTCCTGAAGACGCAGCTGTTCAAGTCGAGCGGGTACCCGGCGCTGGACGAGGCGGCCGGCAAGGTGGCCGACATCATGAAGTACTCGCCGGCCTACAACCGCGACAAGAAGGTCCAGGTCTGGGTCCAGATTCCCATCAAGTTCTCGACCAAGTAACGGCCTGGGCTGGAGCGGTCCCTGCCGGGACCGGGCGAGGGGGAGGCTGTCCGATCACGGGCAGCCTCCCCCTCAGCGTTGGGGGCGCGGGGCGCGTCGGGCGGGCCGTGAGACGGCGCGCGGGTCCGCCGGCCGGATGCCTCCATGTCATGATCCGACAACCATCTGCAGCGCTGCCGCGCGGCCGGGATCCCGGGCCGCCGGCCGCCGGCTCGGTGCCCGGGCCGGCACGCGCGAAACCGGTCAGGAGCCTGGTGCATGTACGAGGAACGCCTGCGTGAATCCCTGCCGCGCGTGCGCGACGCGATCGCGGCTGCAGCCGGACGGTCGGGTCGATCCGCCGACGTGACGATACTGGGGGTGACGAAGGGTCACCCCGCGGCCGCCGCGAGGGCGGCCGGCGCGGTGGGCCTGCTGGACGTCGGCGAAAACCGCGTGGCGGAACTGGAGTCCAAGCGCGCGGAGACCGATGCTCCTTTACGGTGGCATCTGGTCGGCCACCTGCAGCGCAACAAGGTGCGCCGGGCGCTGCCGCTGTTCGACCTGATGCATTCGGTCGATTCGGTGCGTCTGGCCCGGGAGATCTCGCGCGAAGCGGAGCGCATTGGGCGGCGGGTGCCTGTCCTGGTGCAGATCAATGCGTCGGGCGAAGAGAGCAAGAGCGGTTTCGACGCAGCGGAGGGGCTGGACCGCGTGGCGGAAGTTGCTGCGCTGCCGACGCTGCACGTGCTGGGGCTGATGACCATGGCGCCACTGACGGACGATACGTCCGTCCTGCGCAATACATTCGCAAGGATGCGCGCACTGTACGAACGGTGTGCGTCCCGTGTGCCGGAGTTCGAAGCGAGGTACCTGTCGATGGGTATGTCGAACGACTTCGAGATCGCCGTCGAGGAAGGCAGCAATCTCGTCCGGCTCGGTACGGTCCTGTTCGGGGAACGGTTGGCATGATCGATCTCACACCACTCGACGTTCGGAAGAAGAAGGGCGACTTTCGCCGGGGCATCCGGGGTTACGAACCCCAGCACGTGGATGACTTCCTGGACACCGTGGCGGATCGCCTGGAGACGCTGGCGCGCGAGCATCATGCGGCCGTGGAGCGCGCGGCGCGGCTCGAGGAACAGGTCAAGGCCAACCTCGAGCGCGAGAAGGCGCTGACGGATGCGCTGGTCACGGCGCAGACGATGCGCGAGGAAGTACGGGCGCAGTCGATGCGGGAGAGCGAGATCCTGCTCCGCCAGGCCGAACAGGACGCCGCACGCATCCGGGCGGAAGCCGACCAGGCCCGCATCCGGGAAGAACAGGGGCTGCATGGTCTGCGTGCGCGCCAGCTGCAGTTCCTGGCGGGCTACCGCGCATTCCTGGAGCAGGAGCTCAACGAGCTCGGGGCGTACACCAAGGCGATCGAGCTGCAGCGTGCGAGCGCTGCGGCCCAGGCGGCTCCGCCGCCCGCGTTCGCGCCGCCGGAGCACGTCGCGCCGGCACCCGCCATGCCGCCGGCGGCCCCGGTCGCGCCGCCCGCGAGCAGCGTCATGGGGTCGACGCCCGCGACACCGGCGCCCGCGCCGCATGCGGCGGGAACGGCGGACGCGCTGCCCGCATTCCTGGCCCCGCCCAGCACGGTGCCGGAGCCCCGCATCGCACCGCCGGCACGTCCGGCGAGCGGCGCGCAGGCCGACGAGATCGACGAACGGGTGAGCGCGGCGTTCATGGAGTGGGCGGGCGGGGCGACCGCACCCGAGGCGGAGGCGGAGGATGCCGACCTCCTGCTGTCGGACGACGATGTCGTCGGGTCGCCGGCGGTTGCCCCATGGATGGAAGAGGACCCGACCGAGGACGAGGAGGACGGGTTCGACGACGTGGATTTCGAGACGCCGCTCTTCGGCGTGCCGGACGACAGTCCACTGGCGGCCATGGCCCCGGCATCGAGCGAACGAGAGACGGAGCGGACCCGGGAGCCGGCTGATCCGGTGTCGTGGGTGACGGAACCCGACGACACCGACGGCGAGGCCGGGCACGACACAGACGGCGATGACCTGGACGCCGGGTTCTTCCTGGACCCCGCCGATTCGGATGACGCCGAAGCCGACGAGGAACTGGCGCACGAAGCCCCGATGCGCGAGGATGACGCGTGGGCGCTCTTCTCCGTGTCCGACGCCGGGGATCCGCCGCGTGCGTCGAACGATCGGGATGAAGCGCCAGCTGATGCGTCCGACGTGCCGGCCGATGGGCCCGATCTGTTCATCGACGATGAACTGGCGGAACTCGTGCCGGACGTCGCCGTCTCTCATGGGCGGGCCGGCGAGCCGTCCGCGCGCGAGAAGAGACCGGATCTGAGCGCCGCATTCGGCGATCACGAACCCGGCGACGATGGCTTGATCAACTTGAATGACTTCGAGGCACTGCGTGACCTTCCGTACCGCCAGACCGAGGATGCTCCGAAGGGCGAGTTCACCACCTCGTTCGGGCTGACGCTGCGCGATGTCTTCGGGAAGGGTGAGGAGTCATCCGGATCGGGCCAGGGCGGGGCGTCCCGCGGCAGATAGTCTGACGCGCAGGACGGGGCCATCGTGACCGGCCCCCTCCGGCGCGTTGCGTTGCAGGAGGCCCTGGCGGCCGTGCGCGCGCGCACGCCGTTCCAGCCGGAAACCGCGATCATCCTGGGCACCGGGCTGGGCCGCCTGGCCGCGGAGATCCGCACGACGGCGACGATCCCGTACGCCGAAATCCCCCACATGCCGAGACCCACGGTCGAGACGCACGACGGCCGCCTGCTGCTCGGTGAACTCGGTGGCCGGCGCGTCGTGGCGATGCAGGGGCGATTCCACGCCTACGAAGGCTACACGCTGGCGCAGGTCACGCTGCCGGTCCGTCTCATGCATCTGCTGGGGGCGCGCTCGCTGATCGTCTCCAACGTGAGCGGGGGCATGCACCCGCTCTGGCAGCCCGGCGATCTGGTCCTCCTGGATGATCACATCAACCTGCTGGGCGACAGCCCGCTCCGGGGCCCCAACCTGGACGAGCTGGGTCCGCGGTTTCCGGACATGTCGGAGCCGTACGACCGGGCGTGGCAGCGGACGGCCGAGGCGGCAGCGCTCGAGCTGCGGATCCCCCTGCGACGCGGCGTGTACGTGGCCGTGCAGGGGCCGAACCTCGAGACGCGGGCCGAGTACCGGATGCTGCGGGCCATTGGCGCCGATGTGGTGGGCATGAGTACGGTCCCGGAAGTGATCGTGGCCCGTCACATGGGCATGCGTGTCCTCGGCCTCAGCATCATCACGGACGCATGTCTTCCCGATGCGCTCGAGCCAGCCGACATTGATGCGATCATCCGCACGGCCACGGAGGCCGAACCGCGGCTGACCGCGCTGATCCGGCGGACTCTGGAAACCGACGACAGCGCGGCCGGCGGCGTGTGAGCGGGCACGACCCGGATCGAAACGAAACCAAGAGATGAGCTACCCGGAGTACCCCGCGAGCGCGGGCGAGCTGGAGCGCGAAGTCCTCGAACGGTGGCGCGCGGAGGACCTGTTCAGGAGTACGCTCGAGGCGGCACGCGGTCGGCCCGAGTTCGTCTTCTACGAGGGGCCGCCCACGGCGAACGGCCGCCCCGGTATCCACCACGTCATCAGCCGCACGATCAAGGATCTGGTCTGCCGGCATCGCGCCATGCGCGGATTCCACGTCACGCGCATCGCGGGGTGGGACACGCACGGCCTGCCCGTCGAGATCGAGGCGGAAAAGCGGCTGGGCATCAGCGGCAAGCCGGAAATCGAACGCGTCGGCGTGGCGCGATTCAACGAGGTCTGCCGCGACAGCGTGTTCACGTACAAGGAAGACTGGGAGAAGCTCTCCGAGCGCATCGGTTACTGGCTCGACTATTCGCGGCCGTACGTCACGTTCACGCCGGAATACATCGAGAGCGTGTGGTGGATCCTGAAGCGGCTGTCGGACCGCGATCTGCTGTATCGTGGCCACAAGAGCGTCCCGTACTGCCCGCGCTGCGGGACCACGCTCAGCTCCCATGAAGTGGCGCAGGGTTATGAAGACGTCAGCGACCCGTCGCTGTACTTCCTGTGCCCGATCCTCGATGCGCGCGGAGAGCGCGACGGGCGGGCGTTCCTCGTGTGGACGACCACGCCGTGGACGCTGCCCTCGAACATCGCGCTCGCGCTGCATCCCGACCTGACCTACGTCGAGGCGGAATGGCCGGGGACGGACCGCGTCGTGGTCATGGCCGAGGCCCGCGTCGCCGCGGTACTCGGCGAGGACGCGCGCATCCTGCGCCGGCTGCGGGCCGATGAACTGGAAGGCGTGCACTACGCTGCGCCGTTCGACCTCGTGCCCTTGCCGGACGGGTCTCGAGCACACGTCGTCGTCCTCGAGACCTTCGTGACGGCGGAGGATGGCACGGGGATCGTACACCTGGCGCCGGCCTTCGGCGCGGATGACTTCGCGGCAGGCCAGAAGCATGGCCTGCCCATGCTGCGACCCATCGATGATGCCGGCTGCTTCACGGCGGACACGCCGCTCGTCGGCGGAATGTTCGTCAAGGACGCCGATCCACGGCTCGTGGCCGACCTCGAAAAGCGCGACCTGGTCTTCCGCGCCACCCACGAGGTGCATACCTATCCGCACTGCTGGCGCTGTTCCAGTCCGCTGCTCTACGTGGCACGTGAGTCGTGGTTCCTGCGCACGACCGCGGTGCGGGACGAGATGGTCCGGCGGAATCGGGCGGTCGACGGGCATCCGCCCGAGACCGGCGCCAACCGGTTCGGCGAATGGCTCGAGGGCAACATCGACTGGGCGATATCGCGCGAGCGGTACTGGGGCACACCTCTGCCGTTCTGGGTGTGCGACCGGGACCGGGATCACATCGAGGTGATCGGCTCGCTCGCGGATCTGGCCGACCGCGCTGGCGGGCTGCCGGACGGCTTCGACCCGCACAAGCCGTTCATCGACGAGCTGGCGTGGTCGTGCGCATCGTGTGCAGGCACGATGCGACGCACGCCCGAAGTCATCGACGTGTGGTTCGACTCGGGTGCCATGCCGTATGCGCAGTGGCACTATCCGTTCGAGAACCAGGAGTCGTGGGCCCGCCATTTCCCGGCTGACTTCATCTGTGAGGCGATCGACCAGACGCGCGGCTGGTTCTATTCGCTTCTGGCGATCGCGACGATGCTGGGCGACGAGGCACCGTTCAAGGCCGTCGTCGTGAACGATCTGATTCTGGACGTCAACGGCCAGAAGATGTCGAAGTCGAAGGGCAACGTCGTGGACCCGTGGCAGGCGATCGAGGCGACGGGCGCAGACGCGATCCGGTGGTACCTGATCACGGGCAGCCAGCCCTGGGTCCCCAAGCGGTTCGACCCGGCGGCGCTGGCTGAGGCCGCACGCCGCACGTTTGACACGCTGGCCAACACGTACCGTTTCTTCGCCCTGTACGCGGGCCTCGAAGATTGGGCGCCCGGCGAAGCGGATGCGGCACCGGCGGAGCGTGCGCTTCTCGATCGCTGGATCCTGTCGCGGCTGGGCACGCTGATCGAAGCCGTCGGCGCGGATTTCGAAGCCTACGAGCTGACGCGCGGTGCGCGCGCGATCGGTGACTTCATCGTGGACGATCTGTCCAACTGGTACGTCCGCCGCAGCCGCGAGCGCTTCTGGGGCAGCGTCGACCAGGCCGACACGCGCGCCGCCTTCGCCACGCTGCACACGGTCCTGACTACGACCACGCGTCTGCTCGCACCCGTCGTGCCCTTCCACGCCGACTGGCTGCACCGGGCCCTGATGGGCGAGAGCGCCCACCGGTCCGCGTTCCCCGTACCCGGCGCAGCCACCCCCACCGATCCGGGACTGGAGCGCGGGATGGCCGTGGTGCGGGAGCTGGCCCGCCTGGGACGCGCGGCGCGCGAGCGTGCACGCATCCGCGTGCGTCAGCCGCTGCGCCGGCTGCACGCGCTCGTGCCCGGCCGGCAGCCCGACGGCGCGGAGCTCGTGGACGTATTGCGCGATGAACTGAACATCAAGGAGATCGAGTTCTTCGATCGTGCGGAGGATCTCGTCGAGCACCGGGCAACCCCGAACTTCCGGGCGCTCGGCCGGCGGTTCGGCGGCAGGACGCCCGCTGCCGCGGAGGCGATCCGTGCACTGCCGCCCGCAACGCTCGCGGCGTGGCTGGATGGTGCTCCGCTCGTGGTCCGGCTGGACGGCGAGGCATTCGAACTCTCCGCCGAGGAAGTCGACGTGCGCCAGGAGGCGCGCGGTGACCTGGTCATCGAGAGCGACGGCGGATTCACCGTCGCGCTGGATCCGACGATCGATGAGGGGCTGCGCCTGGAAGGCATCGCCCGCGAACTCGTGAACCGGACCCAGCGCATGCGCAAGGAGGCCGGCTTCGCCGTCAGCGATCGGATCCGGCTGGGCATCTGGGGCGCCGATGCCATTGCCGAGACGGTGCGCCTGCACGGGGACACGATCGCGCGCGACACGCTGGCCGTGTCGATCGACTCCGGCGCCGGGCCCGGGGGCGACGGCTTCGCGGAGCCGACGGAAGTCGATCTGGACGGCATCGCGGCCTGGATCGCCGTGGCGCCCGCGTGATTCGACCGGTCCCGAAGCCGAGGCTCTTCGCCGCTGTCGCAGCCGCGATCCTGGTGCTCGACGTGATCACCAAGCGCATCGCGGAGTCCGTTCTGCGGCTGCACGAGCACGTGGACGTCTTCTCCGACTACGTGCGGTTCACCCTGGTGTACAATCGCGGCGCCGCCTTCGGTCTGGACCTGGGCCCGTACTCGCGCGGCATCTTCATGGCCCTGTCGCTGGCCGCGCTGGGTGTGCTGGCCGCGCTTTGGGCGGCCACGCCGGCCCGCGAGCAGGGCAGGCTCACCGCGATCTCGCTCATCGCCGCTGGAGCGCTGGGCAATCTTTTCGACCGGATGCGCTCCGCGCGCGGCGTCGTGGATTTCATCGATGTCGGCATGGGTTCGCTGCGCTGGCCGGTGTTCAACGTTGCGGACATTGCGGTCACGAGCGGAGCGATCCTGCTCGCCATCACGCTGTGGCGCGAAGACGAGGTCGGCCGTGTCCAGCGATGAGACGGTCCACCGGCTGGTCGTCGGAGCGGACGCAGAAGACCGGCTCGACGTGTGGCTGGCGGCACAACTGCCGGCGTTGTCCCGCACGCGCGTCGCCGCGCTGATCGATCAGGGTCGCGTGCTCGTGAACGGTGCGTCCGTGAAGAAGCGCGAACGGCCGCGCGCCGGCGATGTGATCGTGGTCCAGGTGCCGCCGCCCGAGCCCGCTGACCTGATCCCCGAGCCGATTCCGCTTTCCATCCTGTTCGAGGACGATGACCTGCTGGTGGTCGACAAGCCGGCCGGCATGGTCGTCCACCCGGCCGCCGGCAACCCGAGCGGAACTCTGGCGAATGCGCTCATGCACCATTTCGGCACACTCTCCCGCGCGGGCGGAGCGTTGCGGCCCGGCATCGTGCACCGCCTGGACAAGGACACATCCGGTCTGCTCCTGGTGGCCCGCAACGAGAGAGCGCATCGCCGCCTGTCTGCCATGCTGAAGCGACGCACGATCCGGCGTGTGTACCTGGCAGCCACGTGGGGCCACCTGGCGACCGAATCCCTGACCGTGGATGCCCCGCTCGCCCGCTCGCCGGCAGATCGGCGCCGCATGGCGGTCCTGCCGGGTGGCAAGGCGGCTGTCACGCACCTGCGCAGGCTGGAACGCTGGATCGCTGCGGATCTGGTCGAGGCGCGCCTCGAATCAGGTCGGACGCACCAGATCCGCGTGCACCTGCTGTCGGTCGGACATCCCGTCGTCGGCGACCGGGTCTACTCCGCCGGCGCCGAGCGGGGCATCAGCGGGCCGCCCCGGGGGTGGGCGCGTGAACTGGCCCGCCGGGTGCCGCGACAGTTCCTGCACGCGGCGTCGCTCGCACTGGCGCATCCCATGACGGGCGATCCACTGGAATTCCGGGCGCCGCTGCCCGACGACCTTGCCGCCGCCGCCGCGTGGGCCCGCGAAACCAGCGGGGGCAGCCGTTGACCCCGCACTCCGGACCGGCATATTCTACGGTTCGCCTGCCCGAGCGACCTCCCCGCACAGCCGACCGCGGCGATGCAGAACAACGCGCATTCTGTGGCTGACGGCCACGCGACGGAGCCCGCTGGCATCCAGTGGGCGTGTCTGGGCTGCGGACCCGCCGGGTTCGCCGTGCCGCTGGAGCGCATTTCGGAGATCGTCACACCGCAACCGTTCACGCGGGTTCCGGGCTGCGGGCCGGAAGTCTGCGGGCTGGTGGGGTTGCGTGGACGCGTGCTCACGGTGTTCGACCTGGGCGTGCTGGGAGGCGCCGGTCCCGCCGTCGCGGCGAAAGATTACCGGATGGCGTTTCTCGAACACCGCGGGCGCCTGCTGGGACTGGCTGCGGAGTCGATGGTGACTGTGGCCCGGGCGCAGCCCGTCCCGGACGTGCCGGTTGAAACGCCCGGGCTGCTGCTACCCGGCGACGTCACGGGGACGGTGGCCGCCGAGGGGCGGACGTTCACCGCGCTGGATGTGGATCACCTGCTGGGCCGACTGCTCGTCTGAACGAGCGTACCGGAGGGGAGAGAAGATCGATGGCGCGCACCGTTCTGATCTGCGATGACGCACTCTTCATGCGGACCATGCTCGCCGAGATCATGGAACAGGCCGGGTTC
Source organism: Longimicrobiales bacterium (assembly GCA_041568755.1). Classification (GTDB taxonomy): domain Bacteria; phylum Gemmatimonadota; class Gemmatimonadetes; order Longimicrobiales; family RSA9; genus JBFFZF01. The sequence goes on from JBFFZF010000025.1 coordinate 13,904, forward strand.
GAGGTGGTCGGACAGGCCGCGACCGGGGCCGAAGCCGTGCGCCTGTTCCAGGAGCTGAAACCGGATCTCGTCACGATGGACATCATCATGCCGGACATGGGCGGCATCGACGCCGTCCGTGAAATCATGCGGTCGACGCCCGACGCGAACATCGTGATGTGCAGCGCGATGGGGCAGCAGGCGCTCGTCATCGAAGCGATTCAGGCCGGAGCGCGGGATTTCATCGTGAAGCCGTTCCAGCCGGCCCGGGTCCTGGAGGCGGTGCAGCGCGTGCTGGGCTGAGCACCCTTTCGCTCGTCATGGAGGAGGATCTTGGATCGCGAACGCCATCGCGAATTGTATCGATCGGAGACGGATGAACATCTCCGACTGCTGAACCGGAGCATTCTGGCCATGGAAGGCGGCGCGCACGGCGCGACTGAGGAAGCGTTCCGTGCCGCGCATACGATCAAGGGGCTGGCTGCTGCGATGGGCGAGGATGCCGTCTCGGCGCGGGCGCACGCCCTGGAAGACCTCCTCAGCGGCGCTCTGGCCTCGAAAGAGGCCGTCGGCGGCACGCGCATCGACGAGCTGCTCGAAGCTGCGGACGCGCTGGCCGCCGCCATCGCGCACGGCGCAACCGCGCTGCCCCCCGACGCCGGCCCGGTCCCCGCGCCGCCGGCGACGTACGACGGCGGGCCTGCATCCGTTCCGGAAGGCACCGTCCGTGTCGTGAACGTCCGCCTGCGCCCGGAAACCCCTTTGCGGGCCGCGCGGGCCGCGCTGGTGCGCAGCCATGCCGAACGGTGTGGTGGTGTGCTGGGCGCATGGCCGCCGCCCGGTGCCGATACGGACAGCGTCGTCCTGTTCCTGGGCGCCGGCGCGGACGAGGCCGCGATCGGCGAGGCCGTGCGGCGCGCCGGCGACATCCTGGACGTCGCGTTCGAAGCGGTGGAAGCCCCGCGGGTTGCCCCCTCGGCACCTGCGGCGCCGGCCGCGGCCAGCTACGTCCGCGTCGATCGTGCCTACCTCGACGCCCTTGCCGAGAGCGTGGCCGAGCTGTCCGTGCTGCACGAGCGCGCCCGCACAGCCGGGCCGGCGCTCGATCCTGCCGGCTGGCAGGCGGATCGCGTCGGTGCACTGCTCGCCGCGTTGCGCCGCACGGTGCTGGACATGCGCATGGTGCCGGTGGGCGCGGCGTTCGACCGGTTCAACCGGCTCGTGCGCGATGCGGCCCGGACGGCGGACAGGGACGTGGCATTCACGATCGAGGGCGCCGAGATCGAACTGGACCAGGCCGTGCTGGACGCCGTCGTCGAACCGCTCGTGCATCTGCTGCGCAACGCCGTCGACCACGGCATCGAGCCGCGCGAGGTCCGCCTGTCGGCGGGCAAGCCCGTGCGCGGCAGCATCCGGCTCGCCGCGGCCCGCGATCGGCAGAGCGTGCGATTCACCGTCGAGGATGATGGCGGCGGGATCCACCGCGCTCGCGTCGCGGCGAGGGCCCGCGACGCGGGCCTGCCCGTACCGTCGGGCGAGCCGACGGACGACGAACTGCTCCGCCTGCTCGCACAACCGGGGTTCTCGACCGCGGCAGGAGTCACGACGCTCTCCGGCCGTGGCATCGGTCTGGACGTCGTGGTCGACCGGCTGCGCCGGCTGGGTGGCGCGATCGACCTCGAAACGCGCGCCGGATCCGGCACGACATTCACGCTGCGCGTGCCACTGACGCTGGCGCTGGCGCATGCGCTGCGCGTGCGCGTCGGCGGTGAGGACTACGCGATCCCGCTGACGCATGTGACGGAGGCGATCGCGCTGGATTCGGCCGCCATCGAGAAGGCGGACGCGGACCGCGAGGTCATCAGGGTGCGCGGTGCGGCGGTTCCACTGGTCCGGCTGGGCCGCGTGCTGTGCGCTGCGTCCGCCGGCGAGTCGGCGGCGGTCGTGGCCGAGGCCGGCGACCGGCGTGTCGCACTCGGCGTCGACGAGCTGGTGGGCCACGAGCAGATCCTCGTCAAACCCTTCGACGCGCCGGTCAATGCGCTGCCCGTGTTCTCCGGTGCCACGCTGCTGGCCGACGGTCGGCCCGCACTGCTGATCGATCCTCTGAGCGTGGCGTAGCCGATGGATCTCCGTGCGCTCGGTCATGCCCAGCTCGATGCGTTGCGCGAAACGGCCAACATCGGTGCCGGGCACGCGGCCACGGCCCTTTCCGAGATGACCGGCCGGCGCGTGCTCGTCGATGTTCCGGACATCAGCGTGGTGCCGCTCGAGGCGGCGGGCGAGCTGGTGGGTGATCCCGGCGAAGCGGTCTCGGCGGTCATCGTGGCCGTGAGCGGCGACATCGGTGCCCGGACCCTGCAGATCTTCGAGGGCCGAGCGGCTTCGCGCCTGGTCGGCCTGATGCTGCGCACGCGCGAACCGGAGTTCCCGGAAGGTTTCCATGCCCTCGAGCGCTCGGCCCTCAAGGAGATCGGCAACATGGTCGTGGCGGCCTACGTCAATGCGCTCCAGTCCTTCACGGGGCTGCAGTTGACGATGTCCGTACCGGACCTCGCGATCGACATGGCCGCCGCGATCCTGATGACCAGCTATCTCAACTTCGGTGCGGAGGAAGATCACGTCCTCTGCATCGGCACTCGCCTGGCCATGGAGGGCTCCGGTGACATGCGCGCCTACTTCCTGCTGATCCCGGAGAAAGAGGCGCTCCAGCGCATCCTCGCGGCCCTGCGTCTGGCGTGATGTCCGAAACGGCGCACGACGAGCGCGGAGCCCTGCCGTGGACGGACCGGCCGGCAGCGGAACGCCCGGTCCAGGCCCGGTCAGCGGAGGACATGCGCAGCCTGCAGGCCCTGGCCAGGCGGATTCCGCCGCGCGACGCGGGTGCGCACAACAATCTCGGCGTCGTCTACTTTCAGAAGGGCATGATCGCGGAGGCGGCCGAACAGTTCGAGCTCGCCCTCGAGCTGGATCCGCGCATGCAGGTCGCGGAACGCAACCTGAACATCGCCTACTTCAACACCGGCTGGTTCGACGAACGCCTGCGCGAGCTGCGGCTGCGCATCGAAGCGGATTCCGGTGATCTGGAAGCGCGCCAGCGGCTGGCGCGGACGCTCCTCCACGGCGGCGACGCGCGAGCCGCGATGCGCGAGTTGCAGCGCGCCGCCGAACTGTGGCCCGCCGATGTTTCGATCCTGCGGCAACTGGCGCGCGCGCAGTCGCGCCTGGGCGACGCGGATGGTGCCGTCGCGTCCCTGCGCTACGCCGCGGAACTGGCCCCGCACGACGCCGGCATCCGGGTCCGGATCGGCGAGGTCATGTACCAGCGCGGGCACCTGGAGGAGGCGCGCGCCGCGCTGGAGCAGGCGATCGCGCTGGACGATACTACAGCGGAGGCGCACCACTATCTTGCGTTCGTGTACGGGGAGCTCGGCGACGTGGCCCGGGCGACCGCGGCCGGCGCCCGCGCGCAGGCCCTGGATCCCGGGCTGTCCCGGGCTCAGCGCAGCCTGTCTCTGGATGGGTACAGCGCGGCGCGGTACGACGAGCTGCTGGGCGAACGCGCTCCCCACCCGGTCGAGACGGGCGCCGACGGCGCGCTCGTGCACTACGCGGTCGCGCTGGCGCTGCGCCAGAAGGGGCTCTACGAGGAGTCCGCGCGCGAGCTCGAACGGGCGCGGTCCCGCGGCGAGGACGCGTATCTCATCGGCCAGGCCGAGGCCGAACTCGCGCTGCTCAGCGGCCGTGCGGGGCAGGCCACGGAGCAGTACGAGGCACTGATCGAGCTGGAGCCGGCGAGCCCCAAGCTCTGGAACGAACTGGGCGCAGCCCATCACCAGGCGGGCGCGCTCGAAGCCGCGGCGAACGCGTACGGGCGCGCGATCGAGCTGGACGAGGCCTACGCTCTGGCCTGGAACAACTTCGCGATCGCACGCCACCACCGGGGCGAAGAGGGTGCGCAGGAGGCCTTCGAGCGGGCACTCGCCGGAGGCCGCGCGCCGGCCGAGGTCGCACGCAACCTCGGCTGGTTCTGGCACCGCCGGGGCGAACCGGCACGGGCGGAGGAATGCTACCGCCTGGCGCTGGCGCGGATCCCCGGCCTGGCGACTGCGTGGACGGGTCTGGGAATGCTGTATCTCGAAAGCGGCCGGATCGGCGAAGCGCGCAGGGCGCTGGCACAGGCGGTGGAATCGGATCCGCTCCTGCCCGAGGCGCGCTATCACTACGCCTTCGCGCTCTCGGCGTCCGGGGACTACCCTGGCGCCCTGCGCGAGACGAGTCGCGCACTCGAGCTCAGCCCGTACATCACGACCCCGCGTTTCCGTCTGCTGATCGACCTGCAGTTCGAGGACGCCAGCGTACCCGCGCCGGATCTCGACGTCGCGGAGCAGCTGCCCGCCGGTGAGACCGTGGCCGCGTTCGATTTTCAGCCGGCCGAACTCGAGGCGATCCTCGTCGAGGAACACGGGGACGTCGGGGACGCGGCGCCGGTCCCGGCGTCCGATCCGGATCTGACGTCGGCGGCGTCGATCGAGCCGCTGGCCGCCGCCCGGGTCGCGCTCGATGCCGGCCAGTACGCCGAAGCCGACGCCCACACGCGCCGCGCCGCGCTGCAGGGCGCGAGCCCGGCCGACGTCGCGCTGCTGCAGGCGGAGGTCTTCCTGGCCGGTGGGGCCGCAGGCGAGGCGGTCGATCGGTTCGGGGCCGTGCTGGCGGCCCGCGACGAGGGCGCGGTGGTGGCCCCCGAAGCACTGCAGCGGACACTTCACGGCATGGCCGCGGCACTGCTGGAACTGGGCCGGGGCGAAGAAGCGCTGCGCCACGCCGAAGCCCTGTACGAAGAGGTCGCGGGCTCGCCCCCCGCCGCGGTCCTGCTGGCCCGGGCCTGCGACGCGACCGGACAGCCGGAGCGGGCCATCCAGATCCTCGAGCGGGCCGTCGCACAGCGGCCGGCCGATGTCGACCTGCTCACCCGGCTGGGCGACGCGTGTCTGCGCCGTGGCGAGCGTGGTCGTGCCGAGCTCGTGCTGCGCCAGGCGCTGGCCAACGATGGCGATGCGCCGGCGGCGCGGACCGCACTGGCCCGCGCCCTCGAGATGGCGGACCACCTCGATGAAGCGGCAGCCCAGTACGCTGCAGCGCTGCGCATCATTCCCAGCTGGGCGGAGGCCGCCTTCGGACTGGCCGACCTCGCGTTCGGCCGGGGCGATGTCGACCAGGCGATCCGTGTGCTGGCCAGCTTCCTGGACGTCGACCCGTACAACCTGGCCGGCCTGGTGCGGCTGGGCGATGTGCTGTGGATCTCCGGCCGCGAGTCCGAGGCCTCCGTGGCCTATCGCCGCGTGCTGCGTTTCGACCCTGCGCATGCCGAAGCGCGGGACGGACTCGAACGGCTGATGCCGGTGGCGGTCGCGTCGCCGGAACCTGACCACCAGCCCTGGCCGGCCAGGGTCTGAGGACGTATGGCGATCGAAGGGCCACTCCGCGAGTTGAGCGTGCAGGACGTGCTGCAGCTCATCGAGCTCGCCCAGAAGACGGGCGTGCTGACCGTCCGTTCCGAGAAGCTGAATGACGAGTCGATCGTGCATTTCAGCGGCGGCGAGATCGTGTTCGCCGTACGTCGCCGATCGACGCGCCGGCTCGGCCAGCTGCTCATCCGCGCCGGCAAGCTGACGCGCGGCCGCCTCGAACAGGCGCTGGAGCAGCAGCGGCTCGATCCGACCAAGCGGCTCGCCGAGATCCTGCTCGAGATGAACTTCATCACGGAGGACGAGCTCGAACGTCAGCTGCGTTTTCAGATGGAGGAAACCGTCTACGAGCTGATGGCCTGGGACGAAGGCTACTTCAAGTTCGAGGACCGTGCGGAAATCGGCGGACAGCGCCTGCTGGCGCGTGTTCGCGTCGATTCGCTGCTGATGGAAGGCGCGCGCCGCCTCGACGAATGGTCACGGATCGAGACGAAGGTGCCGAGCCCGGACGCCGTGCCCGTGCTCGCGCCCATCAGCGACCGCGACGTGCGACCGCTCGATCTGGGTGCGGAGGAGTGGGAGCTGCTGGCCGAGGTCGACGGACAGCGCGATCTGCGCCAGCTCGCCGCCGACCTGGGACGCAGCACGTTCGACATCGGCAGGACCGCGTACACCCTCGTGAACTCCGGTGTCATCCAGATCCAGGAGCGACAGCGTCTGCTGCCCGAGGAGCAGCTGCGTGAGGCGATCGCACAGGTCAACGACTTCCTGGCGCGTCGTCAGATCGAAGATGCGCGCCGCATCGCGGCCGATCTCGAGTCCGCCTACCCGGAGCGCTCCGACCTGGCCGTGCTGAGCGGCCGTGTGCTGAGCGCGCAGGGCCGGATGCGGGCAGCCGCAGAGGCATTTGCCCGGGCCGTCGCGCTCGACCCGCTGTCCATCGAAGCCCATTTCCTGCTCGGCCTCGCAGCCGCGCGGATCGGCGATTTCGACCGCGCTGTGCGGGCCTGGGAAACGTACGTCCGGCTCTCCCCCAGTCTCGAAGAAAGCCGCCACGTCGTCGACGCACTCGCCGCGGCGAAGGCGCTGTCCCAGATTCTCGAGACCGTTACGGATCGAGGACCATGAGAACTCCCGCTCCCGCAGACCTGCAACGATGGAGTGAAGAGCTGGCACGCAACCCTGCGTCGCTCGCCTTCCTCCCGCTCGCTCGAGCCTACCGCCGCCTGGGTCGCCGCGATCTGGCCGTCCAGCTGTGTGAGCGCGGCCTCGAGCACCACCCCACACACGTCGAGGCGCACGCGCTCCTCGCCCTGCTTCACTTCGAAGCCGGGGATCGCGCCCGCGCAGCGGATGAATGGGCCACGGTGCTGCGCCTCAAGCCCGGCAACTTCGAGGCGCTGCGCGGCATGGGATTCCGCTATCTCGAGCAGAACGACACGACGCGCGCCAGACAGCATCTCGAACGGGCCGCGCTCATTCGCCCCGAGGACGCGACGGTGCGCGAGGCCCTGCGCCTCATCCGGCAACGCGAGGCCGGCCGCCCCGCCGCCCCGCCTGCGGCCGCGGGACAGCCGGCCCGTCCACGCTTCATGCCCGATCCGGCCGCCGCTGCGGCGGGTGCGCCTTCGCCGTCCCGGCCACCGGCCTGGACGGATCCCACGCTGCCGTCCGATCCGAGTCTGCTGTTCGAGAGCATGGCGGGGTCCGGGCCGATCCTGGGCATCCTGCTGCTCGATCGCCGCGGGCTCGTCCTCGCCGGATCCCTGCGCCAGGGCGGCACTGACGCGAGCGAGGAGCTGGGCGCGTTCATCGGCGCAGCCATCGAGGATGCCGTGCGCACGGTCGACCACCTCGCCATGGGTGGCTGGAAGAGTCTGGCGCTCGAGACCGCTGCGTCGATCGTCCACGTATCGCCCGTCGGCAACGATGCCATCGTCGCTGTCGCCGCGAAACGTGGTGCACCCGTGGGCTGGGTGATCCGCACCGCGTTGCACGCTGTGGCCCTCAGCACGCGTTTCGTGGAGGCCTACGCATGAGCGAAGCGTATCGCGAAGTCCTGGCCCGACTGATCCGTGTGCCCGGTGTACGCGGCGCGCTCGTCGCGCTGACCGACGCGGGCGTGCCGGTGGCGGAGGAGCTTCAGCCGGAGGTCGGCGGCGAAGCCGTGGCAGCACTGGCGGCAGCGCTCTTCCGGCGCACGGCGCTCGCGGCGGGCTCCGGGGATCTCGGCGCGCTCGAGACCATCCAGCTGGAGGCGGAGGGCGGGCAGGTCCTGGTCGCCGGCGCGGGGGATCTGATCGTGATCGCGCTGGTCAGCAGTGACGCACAGATCGGCCGCGTGCGTCTGGAACTCGTGCGTGCCGCGGCCATGCTGCGTCAGGCGGCGGAGCCGGCCAGCCCATGAGAGGCACGGAACTCCCGCGCATCGTCGCGGCCCTGCGCGATCCGATCGACACGTTCGTGCGCGATGCACGCGTGCGCGTCGCTCTGCTCATCGATCGCAGTGGCCAGGTGCTCGCGCAACACGGCTTCACGAGCAGCTACGAGGTCATGAACGTGGCCGCTCTGGCCGCGGCGGCACACGCCACATCGCGCGCGCTGGCCGACCTCACCTCGGTCGACGAATGGGCCCACTTGCACCACGCCGGGTCCCGGCAGGAGTTGTTCCTCGCCACGCTGGCCACGCCCACGGTACCGCTCATCCTCGTCGCCATCTTCGACAGTGAGTCTTCGCTGGGTCTGGTCCAGCTGTTCTTCCGGCAGATGGGCGAGCGTGTGGCGGCCCTGCCCGAGTTGCAGGCCGTCTCCGCGTCGGTGGACCAGCGGAGCTTCGAGCTGGATCTCGAGGCCGGCATCGCCCGCACGTTCGCGCCGGACCCACGCATGGGGTCGTGATGCCGCTCGTCAATTACGCCACGCGCGAGATCACCTGCAAGGTCGTGTACTACGGACCGGGCCGTTCGGGCAAGACGAGCAACCTGCAGTACGTGCATGCGTTCGTGCCGCGCGACCGCAAGGGCGCAATGGTCTCGCTTGCCACGGAGACCGACCGCACGCTGTTCTTCGATTTTCTGCCGATCGATCTCGGGCTCATCTCCGGGTTCCGCACGCGCATTCAGCTGTATACGGTGCCCGGCCAGTCGTACTACAACGCAACGCGACGGCTCGTTCTGCGCGGTGCCGACGGGGTGGTCTTCGTTGTCGACTCGCAGGATACGCGCTTCGATGACAGCTGGGACAGCTTCCGCAACCTGCACGAGAATCTGCTCGAGGAAGGCATCGATCCGAGTGCGCTGCCGCTCATCATTCAGTACAACAAGCGCGATCTGCCGGGCATCCTGCCCCTCGACGTGCTCGAGGAAACCTTCAATTACCGTGACGGGGCCTCGTTCCCGGCGGTGGCCGTACACGGCGATGGCGTGTTCGAGACGCTCAAGAGCGTGAGCACACACGTCCTCCAGGGTCTTTCGCGACGGATGCGCTCGCAGGGCGGGCCGGACCTGCCGTCCTGAGGCCTCGCCCATGTTCGTGCAGGGACTCGATCCCCGGTTCTCGTTCGAGCAGTTCGCCGTGGCGCCCACGAGCCGGCTCGCCGCCGCCGCCGCCGGCCGCGTCGCGCAGCTGCCGGGCAAGGCCTACAACCCGCTGTTCATCTACGGCGCGTCGGGACTGGGCAAGACGCATCTGCTGATGGCCATCGGCAACCGCGCCGTGCGCGTTCATGCCGGCCTGCGCGTGTGGTGCGATACGCTGGAACGAACGATCGCGGGCGGCGTCCTGGCGCGCATCACGAGTGACGAAGACGGCCCGGGCAATACGCTGCTGCTGCTGGATGATGCGCAGTCCATCGCGGGTGACCGGCGCGCGCAGGAAGTGCTGCTGACCTGGTGGGACGCGCTGCTCGCGAGGGGCACGCAGATCGTGCTGGCGGCGGACCGGCCGCCGTCCGAGATCGACCCCATCGACCAGCGGCTCCTGTCCCGGCTCTGTTCCGGACTGATCGCGGACATCGGGCCGCCCGACTACGAGACGCGCGTGGCGCTCGTGCGCCGGCGTGTCCAGGAGCGCGGTCACATCCTCGCGCACGGCGTGGCGGAGGCGATCGCGCGCGCTGCCTTCGCGAACGTCCGTGAACTGCAGGGCGCCATCAACCGTGTCATTGCGGCGCAGGAGCTGGATGGCCGCCCGGTCACGGTCGATGATGTCGCGCCGCTCCTGGGCCTGGCGTCGGAGCGGGACGAGAGCGAGGAGTTCGCTTCCTTCTTCACGGACATCACGGGCGCGGTCGAGGAGATCGCGACGCGCGTGACGCCCGAGCAGCGGCTGGCCGACGCGATCCTGCGTTTCGAGGGCGAGGGGTACCGTACGTTCCGGCTCGAGCAGGGGTTGCGCGATATCGCGTCTGAAGAGGCCGTGCTGGAGCTGATCGCGCGTTTCGCAGCGGACGTCGAACGGCTGAGCACCGTTGCTGTGGAGATCCGCGGACTCGATCCCGAGGCGCCGGAACTGTCGCGCGTCGACCTGCTGCGCAATCCCGATCGTGTGCTCGAAGCCGAGGCACTGCTCGCGCAGGTGCACGAGCGGCTCGCTCCACTGCCCGGTCCCGGTCCCGGACCGGTCCTCGACCGGCTCTCATGGAACACCGCGAGCCCGGCCAGGGAAGCCGTGCGCAGCGTGGCGGCGCAGCCGGGAGGGCGCCTCAACCCTCTGCTGCTGTGCGGGCCGCCCGGTTCCGGCAGGAGCACGCTGCTCGGTGCGCTCGCGCGCCAGATGATGCAGGCGCAGCCGCGTTTGCCCATCGCGTTCGCGACCGGGGCGGCAATGGCGCAGGAAATCGATGACGCACTGCGACGCGAGCGCATCGATGCATGGCGGGCCCGCTACCGGCGCGCGCGCATGCTGATCGTCGACGACGTGGACTGCATGGAAGCCGATGCCGGTGTCCGCGATGAGCTGGCCGGCCTGCTCGCCACGGTGCAGCGCGCGGGCGGGCAGATCGTGCTGTCGGCCGGCCGCATCCCGGCGGCCACGGGCAATGAAGATGCCCTGGCCACGTTCGTGCTCAGCGCCGTGCTGCGCTCGACCGTGCCCGAAGCGTCCACGCCGCGGCCCGCGGCGCCGCTCGACGCGGCGCACCACGAGACCGCAGACCTGTGGTTCAGGGACCGCGAGAAGGTCCTGCCCGCATGGCCGTACGTCGAGGACCTGCTGGTCCTGGACTGGGAGTGATCCGGGATGGCGATCAAGGGCAGTCTCCGTGAGGCCAGCCTGGCCGAGGTGTGCCAGCTGCTTTCCCTCGGCATGAAGACGGGTTGCCTGTCCATCGCCGACCGTTCCCGTTTCGGCCAGATCTTCTTCGACCGGGGACGGATCACGTTCGCCCGCATCGTGAACCGCCGGGACCGGCTGGGCGATCTGCTCGTGGCGCAGGGCCGCCTCGGCGAAGCCGACGTGCAGGAGGTTCTGGACCGCCAGCTGCGCGAGCCCGAGAAACGGTTCGGCGAGCTGCTCGTGGAAAACGGCTTCGTCACCCACGATGAGCTGAGCCATTACATCCGCGTGCAGATCGAGGAAGCGATCTACCACCTGTTCACGTGGTCACGCGGCCAGTTCTACTTCGAGGCGGGACAGCGACCCGACGCGAGCGAGATGCTGGTCTCGGTGAATGCGGAGAGCCTGCTGCTGGAGGCGGCAAGACGCATCGACGAGTGGAGCCTGATCGAGAAGAAGATCCCGTCGTTCGATCTGGTCTTCGAAATCGATCGCGAAAGGCTGGACGCGTCCGATGTCGAACTCAGTCCGGAACAGGTCGAGCTGCTGCCGCTCATCGATGGCGCCCGCACCGTGCAGGAGATCGCCGACCTCAGCGGCAAGGGCGAATTCGATGTCGGCCGAGCCCTCTACGGCCTGCTGCAGGTCGGTTTTGCGCGTCGCCTCGGCCAGCGCTCCGTCGACCCGGCCAGGGCGAGCGATTCCGACGTCGCCGAGCGCAACAACCTGGGCATCGCATTCTTCCGGACCGGCATGCTCGAGGATGCCGTGCGCGAGTTCCGCCGCACGCTCGAGATCGCGCCGGATGACCCGATCGCGCGTTTCCACATCGCACTCATCGCGATCCGCCGGGGCCGGCACGCGGAGGCGATCCGCGAACTCGACCAGCTCGCACGCGAGAAGCCCGGCCGCTTCCCCGTGCTCGTCAATCTGAGCGTCGCGCAGGGCCTCGCCGGCCACACCGAGGACGCGCTGCGCGCGCTGGATGAAGCCGAACGCGTGCGGCCCGGCGACCCGGCCACGGCACGGACGCGCGGCATCACGCTGCTGCGCGCACAGCGGATGGGCGAGGCGCGCGCGGCGCTGGATGAGTGTCGCCAGCGCGTCGGATCCGACGCCCGGCCGACACCGCTCTGGTACTATCACCGCGGTCTCGCGTCGGCCATCGCCGGCGATGTGCGGGGCGCGCAGCAGATCGTGTGGGAGGGACTGGAAGCGCACCCCTACTCGGCGCCCCTCCTGCTGCTCGCCGGCCTGGCCGCCGAACGGCAGGGCGACCTGCAGGGTGCCGAGCTGTTCTACCGTCGTGCGCTCGAAGTCGAGCCGGGTCTGCCGCAGGCCCACAAGAACCTCGGCGACATCGCGTTCGCACGGGGTGCCAGCGATGAGGCGCTGCGCCTCTACCAGCGTGCCATCGAGCTGGATCCCGACCTCGGGGAGCAGGTGCACGCACGCCTGGGCGCGCTGCACTATCAGGCGCGCAATCGCGATGCTGCCGTGAGGGCATGGACACGGGCCCTCGAAATCAACCCCTCCAACGAGACCGTGCGCACCCGGCTTGAGGTGCTGCTCCATGCGGCGACGTGAACCCGGGCCGGCCCGGCCGGCTCCCGTCGCGCCAGTCCTGCCCGGACCGGTCGATTTCGCGACCGGGCCGCTGGGCGAGAAGGATGCCGCCGAGCTGCGCGCGCTGAAGCTGCAGATCCAGCAGGCCGCCGGGTTCTGCTGTGAAGGCTACAAGGAGCGCGTGCTGCGCCGCCGAATCGCCGTCCGTATGCGCGCGCTCAACGTCCGCGCCTACGGCGATTACGGGCTGCTGCTCGAAAGCGATCCCGAGGAATACGGCCGGCTGCTCGACGTGGTCACGATCAACGTCAGCAAGTTCTTCCGTAATGCCAGCACGTGGGCCATGCTGCGTGATACCGTGCTGCCCGAGCTGTTCGCGCTGGACACACCGGTCGTCAACATCTGGAGTGCGGGGACCGCGGCGGGCGAGGAGGCCTACTCGATCGCCATCCTGCTGCTGCAGCAGGCCGCACGCACCGGCGCCCGACTGGACCGGTTCCGCGTTCTCGGGACGGACGTCGATGCGAACGCGCTGGCCCGCGCGCGCCATGGCGAGTACCCGGAACTGGCGTTCGCCGAGATGTCGGCGTCGACGCGCACACGCTGGTTCGAAGGCGCGGGCCGCCGCCGCGTGCGCCAGGAGGTGCGCGACCTGGTCCGCTTCGCGGCCTTCGATCTCATGCAGGACACGATGCCCGTGGGCCAGCACCTGATCTTCTGCCGGAACGTGCTCATCTATTTCGAGCGGTCCGTGCAGGAGCGGCTGTTCCATGGCTTTCACAATGCTCTGGTGCCGGGCGGCTGGCTGCAACTGGGCAAGGTCGAGACGCTGCTGGGATGCACGCCCACGCTGTTTCGCACAATCTCGGCGAGGGAACGGCTGTTCCGCCGGTCATGATGACCCGACGCGAATCCGTGACGATCGGCGAAGCCAGGGTCGGAGGGCCCGGCACGGTGCTGTACACGCTGGGCCTCGGATCCTGCGTGGCCATCGTGCTGTGGGACCCGGTCAGCCGTATCGGCGGCCTGGCGCATGCCATGCTGCCGGCGCCGTCGAATGGCAACGCCGGCGCCAACGTAACCCGCTTCGCATCCACGGCCGTCGACGCACTGCTCGCCATGATGCTCGACGCCGGTGCGCAACGTGCCACCATTCGCGCACGCCTGGCCGGCGGCGCATCCATGTTCAACGCGCTGCTCAACGAACGCGGGCGGCGGCTCGGTTCCCGCAACATCGAAGCGGCGCGGGCCGCGCTCGCTCGCGCCGGCGTGCCCATGGACCGGGAAGATGCGGGTGGCACACACGGCCGGTCCGTCTGTCTCAACGTCGATGATGGGCGCGTCATCGTGTCCTCCGTGCTCTATCCCGATGTCGTCCTCTGAGCGCGGGCGCGGCAACGGAACGCGGTCCGTTCTGATCGTGGACGATGACCCGCGCGAGCGAGCCCTGCTGACCGCCATCGTCACCGAGGCGCCCGGGTTCCACGTCATCGGAGAGGCGGCGGCCGGTTACCAGGCCATCCGCGCGGTTCACGAGACGAATCCCGATCTGGTCACACTCGATGTCGAAGGTGGCCCGGACGACCGCGCCCTCGACGTTCTGGCCTGGATCACGAACGAGTCGCCCCGGCCCGTCATCGTCTTTTCGCGTCAGACCCTGTCCTTTCCGCACTCCGTCCTCGGCGCCGTCGACTTCAGCGCGGTCGAGTTCGTCGTGAAACCGGCGGGCGACTCGGAGGACGAGATCCGCGTGCTGCGGCGCAGGCTGCACGGTGCGCTCGAGGCGGCGGCCAACGCGCGCATCGGCGGCCTGCGCATGGACCGTGCGAAACGGGCCGCGGCACGGGCCAGCCGCGCCGCTCGGCGCGCCGCGCGTGCGCCCGGTGACGCGGCAGGTCCACCGGCCACGTGCGTCATCGCCATCACGGCCTCCACCGGTGGGCCGCGCGCACTCCTCGAAGTCGTGCCACACCTGCCCGCTGACCTGCCGGCTGCCGTGCTCGTCGTCCAGCACATGCCTGCCGGTTTCACGCGGCTGCTCGCCGAACGGCTCGACCGCCTGAGCGCGATCCGCGTGCGCGAGGCGGCCGCGGGCGAAACGCTCAAGGCCGGCGTCGTGTACCTCGCACCAGGAGGTACGCACATGAGTCTGCAGCGAACGGTCGCAGGAGTCTCGATCATTCTCGAGGACGGGGAGCCGGTGTGGGGCGTCCGGCCCTCGGCCGATGTCCTCTTCGGGGCCGTGGCCCGGCACTACGGTCCGCGCAGTGCAGGCGTCGTGCTCACCGGGATGGGGAGGGACGGCGCCGCCGGCCTGCGCGCCATCGCGGAGGTGGGCGGCTGGACCGCCGTACAGGACGCCGAGTCGGCCATCATCGCCAGCATGCCGCGCGCGGCGGCTGCGTTCGCGGGGCGCACGCTGCCGCTCGACCAGCTCGCCCGCGCGCTCGCCTCACAGGCCAACCGTCTGGCGCGGCCGGGCGCGTGATGCGCGCCACGGGCCGCACGCTGGCACGCGTCCGGACCTTCGTCCTTGCCGGCGCTGCGCTGCTCCCGCACGCGCTGCCGGCACAGACGGTCGATTCGCTGCGCGAGGGCAACATTGTCCTCCACTTCGCACCGCAACAGCGCGCCCTCGCCGAAGCGCTCCAGCCGACCGTGCGCCAGCCCCTGCCCCTCCTGCCGCCCGACATGCTCGACGGGGCTGCGCCCGTCCTCGTGCACCTGGCGCCCGACGAAGCCGCATTCCGTGCGCTCACCGGCGGGCTCGCCCCGGCATGGGGCGCGGGCGTCGCGTTTCCCGACCGCGGCATCATCGTGCTGCCTGCGTACGGCACCGACAGAGGACCCACCCACGAACTGCCCCGGGTGCTCCGCCACGAACTCGCACACGTCGCGCTGCAGCGATTCGTCGGGCCTGCACGCATCCCGCGCTGGTTCTCCGAGGGCTACGCGACGTGGAGTGCCGGTCAGCTCGATGAGAACGCGGCGTGGGTCCTGCGCCTCGCCTTCCTCACCGGACGCGCACCGCCGCTCGATTCGCTCATCCTGGACTGGCCGGCCGGTTCGATGGACGCACGCGTCGCGTACCTCCTCTCCGCCAGCGCCGTGGGATGGCTGCACGAAAACGGCGGCGATCGCGTCTTCCGCCTGTTCCTCGACCGCTGGCGCGAGACAACCGATTTCGATCGCGCCCTCTACGATGTCTGGGGACTCACAGGCGCCACACTCGAACGCGACTGGTCCAGCGCCGTCCGTCGTCGCTACGGCTGGCTCCTCTTCCTCGCCCAGTCGGTCGTCATCTGGGCCATTCTGGGCATCCTCGTGATGGCGCTCGTGTTCATCCGCCGCCGCCGCGATCGCCTGCGCCTGGAGAAACTGCGCGCGGCGGAAATTCCGGACGACCCCGCGTTCTGGCTCGAGAGCCAGCGCTCCGACATGGTCGTCTGGCATTCGATGTCCGTGCAGCCGCCCGAAGCCGACCGGAGTGGCGATCGCGCGCCCCCGGAGCCGCGCTCCCCGGCCGACGGCGCCACCAACCCGCCCGCCGATTGACGGCGCCCGACAGCACCACGATCTTCCGGACCATGCGCACGCCAACCGCAAGGACGAGAAGCCTGGTACCGCAGAGTTCGCTGCGCTTCTCTCCCATCAACGGTATCCTCCTCGGCCTCGGCTTCTTCGCCATCACGCTGGCGTACGTCATGCTCGCTCGCGGTTCCACTGTGGGCGCGCCGCTCCTGCTCGTGCTCGGCTACGGCGTGCTCATTCCGCTCGGCATCATCCTCTGAGCGGCGCACGGCCACGGCGCGAGCGGGTCGCCCGATGGACACCCGCCACCCCCTCTCGGGGCGCTTAGCTCAGCTGGTTCAGAGCGCCTGCCTTACAAGCAGGAGGTCGCTGGTTCGAATCCAGCAGCGCCCATCCCTTTCCGTCCGGCATCTCCTGACGCACGCCCCCCCGGGATCCCCCGACTGTCGCCGCAAAGATCTGTTCTTGACTGTGGGGCAAGTCGGGTCGTAACATTGGGGTGCTGGTGTTGAGAATCATTCTCAAGAAGCAATCCACTTGGAGCACACAATGCGTTTTCAGGCATGGGTCGGAGCGGTCCTGCTGGCCGGTCTGGCCGCGGGGTGCGGTACGGAAGGGCAGGCGGAAGGGGCGCCGGCGGTGGACGACGCGGGCCGGATGGAGGCAGCGGGCGCGGAGCTGATCAAGGGGACGCCTCCGGGTGGCCTGGTAGACTGGGTGGAGGAGATCCGTGAGGGCACGGTGCTGCTGGAGGAGATGGCGCTGGAGGACCGGGGTGTGGCGCAGCGTGCGGCGCTCGATCTGTACATCGGACGGCAGGAGTACCTGGAGCTCTACTACGGGACGGCGGGGCGTGAGATCGGCTCGCCTGCCCTGGGCGAGGCGGTGATCGAGGCGGAGGCGCGTTTCCACGCGCTGCTGCAGTTGCTGTCGTCGGACCCGGTGGATACGGCGGCGGTACGTGCGGGCACGGCCGGGCTGCACGAGCAGCTGGATGTCGTGCTGGCGGAGGCCAAGGCGGCCAACGTGCCGGCGGTCCTGCCGGGCAACGTGCCGGTGCGCTGACGCGAACGCTGCTGATGGACCGAATCGGGCTGCGCATCGTCACGCTGGTCGGCGTGGCGCTGCTCTGGGCGGGGCCGGTGGCGGCCCAGGGTCCGGCGCAGCGCGGGATCGACGCGTGGCTCGCGGAGGTCGAGACCGGCCTGCAGGAGATCCTGGCCAACGAACCGGCGCCCGCGGAATGGACTGCGCGGGCGCTGCGTCTCTATCTGGACGCGTACGAACCGCTGGAAGCGTGGTACGGAACAGGGGCGCCGTACGATCGACCTGGCCTGGCCGGCGCGGTGGCGCGCGGCGAACTCCAGTTCCACGCGTTGCTCGCGGCCCGCAGTCCGGAGGATCTGCGAACGGAAACGCGTACGCTGCTGCGCGATCTCGCGGCGGTCCGGGCTGCCGTCGCGGCTTCCGACGTGCCGCGCGTTCCGGATCCTGCCGTGCGCGCATCGGCAGTTGCGCCGGTGGCGGCAGGCGGAGGCGCGGCGCAGACGGCGGAGGTGCGCGCCCTGCTGGCGGCGCTCGATACGGCCCGGCAGGCGTACGAGGCGGGCGATGCGAAGGACGCGCTGGCCCGGGTCGAGGGTGTGTATCTGCAGGGCATCGAGCCGCTCGAGGCGCGTCTGCCCGGTGATGTGGTGCGGCGCATCGAGTCGCGCATCCATCTGGATCTGCGGCCGGGTCTGGCGCGCGGCGCGCCGGCGCAGGAGATCCGCACGCACTTCGCGGCGCTGTCCGCGGATCTGCTGTCCGCGGATGCAGCGCTGGCACGCGGCGCCACGTTCTGGTTCACGGCATTCAACGCGTTCACGATCATCGTACGTGAGGGGCTGGAGGCGGTGCTGCTGATCGGCGCACTGCTGGCCTACCTGTCCGGCATGGGTGCCGCGCGACGGGAGCGTACGCGCATCTGGCTGGGCGTCGGCGCCGGCATTCTCGCAACCGGTCTCACGTGGGTGCTCGCGTCGACGCTGATGCCCGTGAGTGGGGCGGGGCGGGAGCTCATGGAGGGGATCACGGCACTGGTCGCGGTGGTCGTGCTGCTCTACGTGTCGCACTGGCTGTTTCAGAAGACGTACATCCACGACTGGAAGGCATACCTGCGCGAACAGGTCGGCCGCGCGGTGACGGCGGGCTCTGCCCTGGCCATGGCGGGTCTGGCGTTCGCCGCGATCTACCGGGAAGGTTTCGAGACGGTGTTGTTCTACCAGGCGCTGCTGCTGGATGCGGACGGCAGTGCCGTGCTGGCCGGTTTTGCGCCGGGGCTCGTCCTGATCCTGCTGGTCGGGGCACTGGTCATCCGCCTGGGCGTGCGCCTGCCGCTGCGCCAGCTGTTCGCCGTGACGAACGCGATTCTGCTCTGGCTCGCGTTCGTGTTTCTGGGGAAGGGCATTTACAATCTGCAGGAAGCGGGTGCGTTCGCCCCGACGCCCCTGCGCTGGTTGCCGGATCACCCGGCGCTGCATCAGCTGCTGGGGTTTCATCCACTGCTGGAAACCGTGGTGGCGCAACTGACGCTGCTGGTCCTGATCGCCGGTGCGTGGGGCTGGTACCGGCATCGTGAGCGGGGGCGAGCGGCCGCGGTGCGCGTGGCTTGACCTGCGGCCCGGGCCGTGCCCAGTATTGCGGCCCATGCGCACACTCTCCTTCGTCGTTGCCTGCCTGGTCCTGGCCTTCCCGGCGGACGGGCAGCGGATCGCGGGCCAGGCCGGCGACGTGATCCTGCGCGGCGGCCGGCTGTTCGATGCCGTGCGCGATGATGCCCGAACGAACAGCGGGATCCTGATCCGCAACGGTGTCATCCTCGCCGTCGATCTGGACCCAACCGTGGCTGCCGGCGCGGCGCGCGTCATCGACCTCGACTCCGACGCCACGATCCTGCCCGGGTTCTTCGACCTGCACGCGCACTACGCGGTCGACCTGTTCGGTGAGGGTCGCGTCGACGAGTACCGCTTCAACCCGATCATCTTCCTCGCCAACGGCGTGACCTCGACGTTCCCGGCCGGCGAAGTCGATCCCGAGGGCATGCGTGCCGCGCGAGAAGCGATCGACGCGGGCCGCCAGATCGGGCCCCGGCTGTACAATTCGGGTCCTTATTTCGGCACGGCGCGCCCCGGCTGGGACAGCCGGACGATGACGGCGGACAGCATCCGCGCCGAGGTCGACCTCTGGGCGAGCCGGGGTGCGCGCGGTTTCAAGGCGAAGGGGATCGCACCGGAGCAGCTGCAGGCGCTCATCGAGCGTGCGCACCGCCACGGCCTGACGGTGACGGGCCACCTCGATTCGGGATTTCGCGACAGCGTGAACCCGCGCGACGCGATCCTGATGGGCATCGATCGCATCGAGCACTTCTCGGGAGGCGATGCGATCCGTGCGGACCGGCCCGCCTACAGCTCCCTCGAAACGCTCGATGTGACGCGGCCCGAAGTTCGCGAGCAGTTCGCGCGGTTCCGCGCGCACGGCGTTTTCTACAACGCGACGATCACGGCGTACGGCTACTTCGGCGAGCGCGACGCCGAAGTCTACGAGCGCTGGGGCGATGACATGTCGTTCCTCACGGCGCACGCGCGCACCGTCGTGGAGGCACGCCTGCCGCGCGCCGTGAATGCGCAGTTCGAGCGCATCTACCGGGTGAAGTTGCGTGAGATCCGGGCGTTCCACGAGGCCGGCGGGACGTCGTGGATCACGCTGGGCACGGACCACCCCTCCTGGGGCGAGTTCCTGTCCGGGTTCGGGACCCACCGCGAGATGCACGCCATGGTCCGCGCCGGCGTGCCCGCTGCGGACGTCCTGCGCATCGCGACGGTCAACGGAGCCCGTGCGCTCGGCGTTGGCGACCGGCTGGGTACGGTCGAGCCCGGCAAGTACGCGGACCTGGTCGTGGTCGACGGCAATCCCCTGCAGGACATCCGTCGCACCCGAGCCGTGCGCTGGGTCATCAAGGCCGGCGACGTCTACGACGCGCGCGCGCTGCTGGACAGTGCACGTGGACAGCTGGGGCCGCGCAGCCCGGCCGACGACGACGCATGGAAGGGACGCGTGCGCTTCGCCGAAGCGGCCGCGTCGACGGTTGTGCGATGACCGGCGCCTTGCCGAGCGCGGCCTGCGCCTGGCGTCGGACCACGCGGCTCGTGATCGCGGCGGTGGCCATGCTGGCCTGTGCCGCGTGTTTCGGCACGCCCGCAGAATTCCAGAACATGGGCGTGGTCGTGTTCCGCAACGAGACGACGGTGCCGGTCGTCGACATCCGGGTGTCGACGTGCGGAGGTCAGGACTTCGGTGACAACCGGCTGGGCGCAATCCCGGATGTTTCGCCGGGCGAAGAGTTCCGCCTCCGCCTGTCGCCCGGGTGCTTCGATGCGCGTGTCGGTTTCCCGGGCGGTGGCACACTGCGTTACTCCAGCCTGCAGGTGCGCGCCGACGAGACGATCACCGTGCGCATCGACACGCTGCCGTCGTGAACCCGCCCGACGACGGGGTCGGGGCCGGTCCGCTCCACTGCCAGAAGGACCTCTTCGACCTGCCACCCGACGAACACTACCTGAACTGCGCCTACATGGGACCGTTGTCCCGGCGGGTGGTCAGTGCCGGTGTGGACGGGATGCGGCGCAAGTGCGCACCCGCGGGAATCGCGCCGGCCGACTTCTTCGCGGATGGCGCCAGGGCGAGGCGTCTGTTCGCCGGACTCATCGGATCGACCGAACCTGAGCGCGTCGCCATCATTCCGGCCGTGTCGTACGGCATCGCGACGGTTGTGCGCAACGAATCCTGCCGGCCCGGCCAGACCATCGTGATCGCGGGCGAGCAGTTCCCCAGCAACGTGCACGCCTGGCGGCGACTCGCGGCGCGGACCGGGGCGGAGCTGCAGCGCGTTGCGGCTCCGGAAGCGCGCCAGCGCGGGGAGGCGTGGAACGCGGCCCTGCTCGAGGCCATCGACGAACGCACCGCCATCGTCGCGCTGCCGCACGTCCACTGGACGGATGGCACGCGCTTCGACCTGGAGGCCATCGGTGCAGCCGCACGGCGCGTCGGCGCGGCGTTCGTCATCGATGCGACGCAGTCACTTGGTGCGCACCCGTTCGAGCAGGCCGCCATCGGCGCCGATGCCATCGTCTGCGCCGCCTACAAGTGGCTGCTCGGGCCCTACGCCATCGGCCTGGCCTGGTACGGACCGCGCTACGACGGTGGCGAGCCCCTCGAAGAGACGTGGATCGCGCGGGCGGGCAGCGAGGACTTCCGCGCGCTCGTCAACGATCGCGATGACTATCAGCCCGGCGCGGCCCGCTTCGACGTGGGCGAATGGAGCAACTTCATCCTGCTCCCCATGATGGTGGCGGCGCTCGAACAGGTCAGCGCATGGGGTGCGGCACGCATCCAGACGTACTGCGCCCGCCTGATCGACGGCGCACTCGAAGAAGCACGCGCGCTGGGCTACATGGTCGAAGAAGCGAACTGGCGCGGCAGCCACCTCTTCGGGCTGCGTGTGCCGGCCGGCCTCGACCTGGGCCAGCTGCAGACTTCCCTCGATGCGCGCGGCGTGAGCGTGAGCCTGCGCGGCAGTGCGATGCGCGTGTCGCCCAACGTCTACAACGACAGCGCCGATGTGAACGCGCTGCTCGAAGTGCTGCGCGCCGCAGTGGCGCCGCGCGGCGCGCGGTCCTGACTCACGACGGCGGAGCGGGCGTGCCGCCGGTGCGGAACCGCCGGAACGCCTCCTTCAGGTCCGACCGGTCCGTGCGGGTCAGGCCGTTGAAGAGGCCGCCCATCAGCCAGCCGGCGCCGTCGATCGTGACGCAATCCCCATTGATGTAGGCGGCCGCATCGGAGATCAGGAACGCCGCCAGCTCCGCGAGCTCGTGCGGCTGGCCGAAGCGGCCGAGCGGGATGCGCGCGAGGGCGCGATCCTCGAGATCGGGCGTCGGCATCAGCCGCGACCACGCCCCCTCCGTGGGAAAGGGGCCGGGCGCGATCGCGTTCACACGGATGCCGTACGCCGCCCACTCGACCGCGAGCGAGCGGGTCATGGCCAGGACACCCGCCTTCGCCGCGGCGGAAGGCACGACGAAGGCGGATCCGGTCCAGGCGTAGGTGGCCAGGATGTTCAGGATGACGCCGCCGCTGCCACGCTCGATCATGCCGCGTCCCACGGCGCTCGTCGTATGGAACGTGCCGTACAGCACCGTCCGCACGACCGCGTCGAACGCGTTGGGTGAGAGGTCCTCCGTCGCCGCCAGGAAGTTGCCCGCGGCGTTGTTCACCAGAGCGTCGATGGGGCCGAGCGCCGCTTCCGCGCGAGCGACCGCGCCGGCCACCGCCTCCGGGTCGCGCACATCCGCGGCCTCACCGACGACGACGTCGCCGCCGCCGAGCGATTCTGCGGCGCCCCGCAGCCGCTCGGCGGACCGGCCCACGATCGCGATGCGTGCGCCCAGCGCACGGAACCGCCGCGCCATGGCCAGGCCGAGTCCCGAACCGCCCCCCGTGATCAGCACGACCCTGTCCTGCAGCGTATCGTCCCGCAGCATGCGTCACCCGCCGTCGACCGGTACAGTGGAGCGGGGCGCGGCCACCACGCCCGCTGTCCCGCCAAAGCTGACGACCACGCGCCGTGCGCGGCCGCACGCATAATCGAGCGGGACGGGGGCCACCCACAAGCGAAACCGGCCACCAGCCCGGCCCGTACGGGTGGGCGCGCCTGGCTGACCACCGCGATGGATGCCGGCTTCGCCCGGGCCGGCACAGGCGACCGCTGGACCGGATCGTGGCGCAAACCGAAACAACCCGCGGGGGACGTCCATGGAAGAGCTGATTCCGATCACCATGTTCCTGTGCATCGCCGCCGTCGCCATTCTGCGCCCGATCTCCAGGCGAGTCGGCGGACTCCTCGAAGTCATGACCCGGGAACGACAGCAGCACGGCACGGACGCGGCCGAGCTGGCCCGCATCCGGGTCCTGATGGAGCATGTTGTGAAACGCGTCGATCTGATGGAGGAGCGCCTCGACTTCACCGAACGGCTCGTCGGTCGGTCGCGCCAGATTCCGCTTTCCGCCGCGGCCCGTGCCGATGCCCTGCGCGCCGCCGAGGCTGATCTCCTCGGCTGACCGCAGCCGCCCAAAAGCACGCCCCGCCACCGGGCCGCCGCCGGACGCGGCGGTTCACCGCGCCGCCGGGCCGCCGCCTGCGACATCGCCACGATGCCGCGGGGCGCCGCGGCGGGAGCCCCCCGCGAAGGCCGCCGTCCCC
>JBFFZF010000026.1:0-34920 GCA_041568755.1 Longimicrobiales bacterium
GCCGCAAGAGCTCCGGCGTCGGATCCTCGGTGTAGTGATACTTCATGGCCGCGGGCACGACGACGACGGGACGCTTCCCCCGTTTCGCGGCGGAGAGGGCGATGGTGGCCGGGCCATCCCGGAACGGCGTCAGCCGGTCGGAGATGTGGTACACCTCCCCCTCGGGGAAGATCACCAGGGGGTACGGGGACGAGGACAGGAGCTCGACGGCCTGCCGGTAGGCCCGCAGGTCCGTTCCCTCCCGATCGACGCTGAAGGCGCCGTGGTGCTGCAGGGCCAGACGCCCCAGGGGAGGGATGTTCCAGAAGAGCTGCCACGCTGCCATGAAATAGAAGGGCGACCTCACCCGGTCCGCCAGGTGGTAGAGGATGTAGGGATCGGCGGAGCCGGGATGGTTGGGCGGGGAGGGGAAGAACACCAGCTCGCCCGGCCGGCCGATGAGCAGCTCATCGCCGGCGATCGCAACGGTCGTGCCGAATCCGACGCGCGGGTTCATTCCCGCTCCGGCATGCGTCTGGGCGGCGGCCGGCAGGGCCGCTGCCCAGAGTGCGAGCGAAAACGCGAGCGGGACGGTGCGGGTCATGATCGCCCTTCCTGTGGGTTCAACGGTTGGTGGTGCGCAGCCCCACGGCCCGCCCGTCGAGTTGCCAGGCGGCGTCGATGGAGACACCGGCGTGCGTGAGCGCCGTGACGGCGACGTCCACGATGGCCGGTGGCCGGTCGGGCCGGCCGCGTGCGGCGGCATTGCCTGCCGCAAGATAGAAGATGGTGGCTTCCTCGACACTGTCACCGCCGTGGCCGCCGTCGGCGCGCCGGCCGTGGTCCGTGCTGACCAGGATCAGCCAGTCCTCGGCGGCCCGCGCGGGGCGGGCCCGGATGGCTTCGAGGAGCAGGCCGACGTGCCGATCGGCCAGGGCGATCGCGGCGCGGTACTCGGCGCCGATCGACCCGGCCTCGTGGCTGGCCTCGTCCGGGTGGCCCAGGTAGACGAAGCCGGCATCGGCTGCGTGTTCGCGCAGGTGGCGGGCCGCCGCCTCGACCACTGCGCTGTCCGCGGCCGCCCAGCCCATCTCGTACCCGTCGAAGATGTAGCGCGCGTCCGGCGCGCTGCCGATGACCGGGCCGCCCGACGCGTCGGTGGCGAGCGGCAGCCAGTCGATGGCCAGGAACGTGTCGCGCTCGGGGAACGCGCTCTCGATGCGGGTCAGCAGGTCCGGATACAGGTCGTACCGCTTGCCCGTGAACTCGTTGTTCGTCACGCCGTGCCGGGCGGGCCAGACGCCCGTGAGCAGGCTCGACCAGCCCGGTCCGCTCACCGTGGGGCGGCCGGTCTGTGCGTCCGCGCTGTACGTCCCGCTGGCAGCGAGCTGGTCGAGGTTGGGTGTGGGCACCTCCGCCAGGACGTCGGGTCGCACGCCGTCGATGCCGATCACCAGGACCTTGGGCACGGGCGGTGGAGCCGGTGCGCAGGCGGTCAGGAGCGCGACCAGCCAGGCTGCCGAAACGTCGCGGTGCATCGCGCCACTCCGCAGAAGGGATCCCGGTGCCGGCGGCCGATGTTAGAGGCGTGCGCCCCCTGGCGCAACGCGCAGGCCTCGTACGTCGCGCGCGCGGTTGCCCTGCGTGCGCGGCCCGTCGCATGTTCAGCCCGTCGTCCCTGCGGAACCGCGTCACCCGAAGGCAGGAGCCGTGCCATGCGTTTCACCCTCTGTTTCCTCGCGCTCGTTCTCGTGCCGGCCGCCGAAGCCGTGGCGCAGCAGCCGCAGCGCGCGCTCACTGCGGACGACTACGCGCGCGCCGAGGCGTACCTGGGGCAGTACACGAATCCGCTCGTGACCGGCGCGACCGTGCGTCCGGTCTGGCTGGCGGACGGGCGATTCTGGTACCGGAACACGATCGACGGCGGCGGCGAATTCGTGCTCGTCGACGGCGCGCGCCGGACGCGGGCTCGCGCCTTCGACCACGCGCGCATGGCGGCCGCCCTCTCGACGGCGGCCGGGCAGACGTACGCTGCGCTGCGCCTCCCCTTCACGCAGTTCGAGATGCAGAGTGACGGGCGCTCCATCGTCTTCGACGTCGGCGACCGGCGCTACAGCTGTCTGCTCACGGGCGCGTCCTGCACCTCGACAGGCGCTGCGCAGCGCGCCGATCCGGTGGCGGCCCGCAACACGGTGCTTTCGCCGGACGGCCGGCTGGGCGCGTTCATCCGCGAGCACAACCTCTGGGTGCGCGACGTCGCCACGGGTCAGGAGACGCAGCTCACGACCGATGGCGTCCCCGACTACGGCTACGCCACGAACAACGCCGGCTGGGTGAAAGGCGACAACCCGGTTCTGGTCTGGTCGCCGGACTCGCGCAGGATCGCGACGTTCCAGCACGACGGCCGCAACGTCGGGATGATGTACCTGGTCACGACGAACGTCGGGCACCCGAACCTGGAGGCATGGAAGTATCCGCTGCCCGGTGATGAGCACATCTTCATGATCGAACGCGTGATCATCGATGTGCCGAGCCGCTCGGTCGTGCGTCTGCGCATGCCGCCGGACGCGCACCGCTCGACGTTCTGCGATCACGTCTACTGCGGCGGCACGTGGGCCGACGTCGAGTGGTACCTGGACGGCTCACATGTCGCGTTCGTTTCCAGCTCGCGCGACCACAAGCAGGCGAAGTTCCGCGTCGCGAATGCGACGACGGGCGAGGTACGGGACGTGTTCGAGGAAGTGGTCGAGACGCAGTACGAATCGGGTGAGGGTGGCATCAACTGGCGTGTGCTGCCCGCCTCGAACGAAGTCATCTGGTTCTCCGAACGCGACGACTGGGGCCACCTCTACCTGTACGACCTGCGCACCGGCGCGCTCAAGCACCAGATCACGCGCGGGCCGGGGCCGGTCCTCGACATCGTGCGCGTCGACGAGCGCAACCGGCGCATCTGGTTCATCGGTGCCGGCCGCGAGGCCGGGCGTGATCCCTACTTCCAGCACCTGTACCGCATCGACTTCGACGGCCGCAACCAGACGCTGCTCACGCCGGAAGACGCCAACCACGTCATCACGCTGGCGCCGGACGGCCGCACGTTCGTCGATTCGTATTCCACGCCGGTCACGCCGCCGGTCACCGTGCTGCGCGACAGCGAGCGTGGCCGCGTCCTGGTCGCGCTCGAGCGGGCCGACATCGCGAAGCTGCTGGCCACCGGCTGGACGCCGCCGGTGCCGTTCTCCGTGAAAGCGAGGGACGGGCAGACGGACCTGCACGGCCTGATGTACCGGCCGACGAACTTCGATTCGACGCGCTCGTACCCGATCGTCAACTACCTGTATCCCGGCCCGCAGTCGGGCAGCGTGGGCACGCGCAGCTTCTCGGCCGCGCGCAGCGACAAGCGTGCGCTGGCCGAACTGGGCTTCATCGTCGTCGAAGTCGATGCCATGGGCACGCCCACACGCTCGAAATCGTTTCACGACGCGTACTACGGCAACATGGGTGACAACGGATTGCCCGATCAGATCACGATGATCCGGCAGCTGGCCGCGCGGCACCGGTGGATGGACCTGGAGCGGGTCGGCATCTGGGGCCACTCCGGCGGCGGGTACGCGGCCGCCGATGCGATCCTGCGCTACCCGGACTTCTACAAGGTGGCCGTGTCGCAGGCGGGCAATCACGACAACCGCAACTACGAGGACGACTGGGGCGAACGCTATCAGGGGCTGCTCCGGCGCAATCCCGACGGGACCACGAATTACGACAACCAGGCCAACCAGCTGCTGGCCGCCAACCTGAAGGGCAAGCTGCTCATCGCGCACGGCACGATGGACAACAACGTGCCGCCCTACAACACGCTCGTCGTCGTGGATGCGCTGATCGCGGCGAACAAGGATTTCGATCTGATCATGATGACGAACCGGCGCCACGGGTTCGGCAACGAACCGTACATGATGCGGCGCCGCTGGGACTATTTCGTCGAGCACCTGATGGGCGCCCGGCCGCCCGCGGAATTCGTGTTCGGCCGCCGACCGCCGGTCAGCAACTGAACACGTCGCGCGCCGTGTGCACGCCGCTTCCGGACCGGGCGATGCGTCGCCCTGCCGGAGGCCGGCGCACACGGCCGCGCGTTTCTTGACAACCCGTTCGGGACCGGCCTATCTTGGCCGTGTTCCGAAGGCCGGCGACCACGACGCTCCGTGGTGCAGTGTCGCCCGGCCGCCGCAGGGGCTTTCCACAGCCAGACTTCCTCGACGACGCCGCCAGGATGTCTGCAGATACCGGTCGCATCGTGACCGCGGTCGCCACGCGCGGACCGCGGGTTTCGTGTCGCCGTACGGGAGGCGCAGCCGCGCCGGGGAGGTCGGGGCCATGTCGAGGGATCCAGCCCTTTTCCTGCAGACCTGATCGTGGCGAAGTCGCGCGCCTCGCCTCGTCCGGCCACGCCACGCGATGCCGCCCGGTCGTCACCGCGCCCGGCCGAAACGGGCGCGCAGGACGGCGGCGCCAGCGGCGCCCACCTGCTGTTGTGGACGGACGCGCGCATGTACCGGGACTGGCTGGCGCGCTCGCTCGAGACGCACGACGCGATCGCCGAGGCACGCACTGCGGCTGACGCGCAGGAGGCCGGCCGCTGCCTGCGCCAGCACCGCGTCGATGTCGTCGTGATCGACGCCACCGTCCCCAACCTGCCCGATGCGATCGGCATGGTGCACCAGAATGCGCCGGACACGCACATCGTGGTCTTCGGCGTCAGTGATGTCGACTCGGAAGTACTCGGTATCGCCGAGCTGGGCATCGGCGGATACGTGACGCGTCAGGCGACGGTCGGAGCGCTGGTCGAGGCGATCCAGGGCGCGCAGCGCGGCGAGCTGCTGTGTCCGCCGCGCATCGCGGGTCGCCTGCTCGACCGGGTTGCGGAGCTGGCCAGCGAGCGCCGTGCCGAGGCGGACGAACTGCCACTCACGCCGCGCGAGTTCGAGATCGCCGAGCTGATCGAGCACGGTCTGTCGAACAAGGAGATCGCGCGGCGCACGTCGATCGAAGTGGCCACCGTCAAGAACCACGTCCACAACATCCTCGAGAAGCTCAACGTACGCCGGCGTGGAGAGGCGGCGGCACGGCTGCGGCGCCGGCGCCAGCGGCCGGGCGGTCGCACTCCGGCGGCACCGGGCGCGTAAGGCCGGGCGGCGCGGATCCTCCTGAGCCCGCCCGCCGGCTGAATCGATCGGCGCGACAGGCGGCGCGTCAGACGCCGCGGATCACGTCGACGAGTTCATCGGGAGAGAGTTCCCCCAGCGCGGCCACGACCGGGCGCAGCTCGCAGAGCGTGGTCCTGCGCCCGTCGTGGGAAATCCCGATCACGCGCGGCGGCCTCGCCGTGCCCGGAACATCGCACAGCGAGACACTGTCGCGCTCGTCGATACCCACCACGCACACATCGACATCCGCATCATCGCCACGCTCGACGATCGCGAGATCATCACTCGCGTCGATCAGATCGTGCACGAGTTCGCGGATCAGCGGTGGCAGCCCGATCAGCGCCACACGGATGGGTTGGTCCACGGCGGGCTCCTTTGCTGGCCCGGCTCAACGTCGTGCATCACGGCCGGCGGGGGAATAGTCCAAAAGGATCGGATTGGATGCATGTGCACGTGTCCGGCGCGCACGCGGCGGTGCTGGCGCCGGTGCCCCACACACGTGCGAGCCGATCTATCTGTCCGGCGCGAGGTGTGTCGGAGGATGCAGGCGGCGATGCATCGGACGATCTGCATCTCCGCCTGCATCCAATATGTCTCCATCGGACCATACCCGGATGCGGCCGGCACCCCGAGCTTGCAGAGACGCGCGCGACGTCCCCCCGACGTCGCAGGGATCGAGCGCAGCCGGGTCCCGCTCACGCGTGCCCGCACACCGGCGCGAGCCGCCGCCGGAAGGAGGAGTTGAACGCGATGCCCGTGACCGTCACGTACCCAGGCGTATACATCGAGGAAGTGCCGAGTGCGGTGCGCACCATCACCGGTGTGAGCACATCGGTGACCGGCTTCATCGGCCGGGCGCGGCGAGGCCCCGTCAACCGGGCCACGGTGATCCACAGTTTCGGCGAATTCGAGCGTGTCTTCGGCGGGCTGTGGGGTCTGAGTGCGCTCGGCTACGCGGTGCAGCACTACTTCCTGAACGGCGGCGCGACCGCGGTCATCGTCCGCGTGCACGGTGGAGCGACGACGGCGAGTCTGGATCTCGGCACCGGCGCCACGCTGGCGGCCGCGAACCCCGGGCTCTGGGGCAACCAGCTGCGGGCGCGCGTCGATCACAGCACGGCCGACCCGTCGGACACGACGACGTTCAACCTGTCCGTCATGGATCTGGGGACGCGGCTGGTCGAGACGCACCGCAACCTCAGCACGTCGGCGACGTCCCCGCGCAATGCGACGCAGGTCCTGGCCAACGAGTCCGCCCTGGTCCGGGTCACGACGCTGACGGCGCGGCCCGCGGAGACGCCGGCGCCGGCGGCCGGCGCGACGCCGTTCGAGAACGGTCCGAGCGGCCAGCTTTCCAACGCGGTCGCGGCGACGGGCGGCGGCAACGACAGCGGTGCGCTGGCCGACTCCGCGATCCTGGGCAGTGCGGGCCCGCCGAAGACCGGGTTGCACGCCTTCGACGAGACCGAGGACCTGAATCTGCTGTGCATCCCGCCGTACAGCACGGGCGGGTTCGGTGGCGACGTGTCGTCGCAGGTGCTGACGGCAGGCCTCGCCATGGTGCGTGCGCGCCGCGCGATGCTGATCGTCGACTCGCCCGCGGGCTGGACGGACGCGAGCGCGCCGGTCGGCACGAACGGGATCGACAGTTCCACGTTCGGCGTGGCCAGAGATGCCAATGCAGCCCTGTACTTCCCACGCGTGCGTGCAGCGGACCCGCTGCAGGAGGGTCGTCTCGCGACGTTCGCCGCGTGCGGCGCCGTCGCCGGCGTGATCGCGCGCACGGACGCGCAGCGCGGCGTGTGGAAGGCGCCCGCCGGCCTGGAGGCCACGCTGATCGGCGTGAACGAGCTGAGCGTGGCACTCACGGATGCCGAGAACGGGCAACTCAACCCGCAGGGCATCAACTGCCTGCGCACCATGCCCGGCGCCGGCCGGATCGTCTGGGGCGCGCGCACGATGCGCGGCTCGGATCGTCTGGCCGACCAGTGGAAGTACCTGCCCGTCCGGCGCATGGCACTGTTCATCGAGGAGAGCCTGTACCGCGGCACGCAGTGGGTCGTGTTCGAGCCGAACGATGAGCCGCTGTGGGCGCAGATCCGGCTCAACGTCGGCGCGTTCATGCACAACCTGTTCCGCCAGGGCGCGTTCCAGGGCACGACGCCGCGTGAGGCCTACCTGGTCAAGTGTGATGCCGAGACGACGACGCAGAACGACATCAACCTCGGGGTCGTGAACGTTCTCGTCGGCTTCGCTCCGCTCAAGCCGGCGGAGTTCGTGATCATCCGCATCCAGCAGCTGGCCGGTCAGGTCGCCGCTTAACGATCGGAGGAGCGCAACATGCCCAGTTTCAGCGTCAATGCGTCACGTTTCGATCCGTACAAGAACTTCAAGTTCCGCGTGAAGTGGGACGGTCGATACGTGGCAGGCATCAGCAAGGTGAGTGCGCTGAAGCGCACGACCACGCCGATCGAGCACCGCGAGGGTGGCGATCCGAGCATGGTCCGGAAGTCGCCGGGCCAGATCAAGTACGAGCCCGTCACGCTCGAGCGAGGCGTCACACACGATGTCGAGTTCGAGCGCTGGGCCAACAAGGTCTGGAACTTCGGGTCCGGACTGGGCGCCGAGGTCTCGCTGCGTGACTTCCGCAAGGACATCATCATCGAGGTCTACAACGAGGCCGGCCAGGTGGCCATGGCGTACAAGCTGTTCCGTTGCTGGGTCTCGGAGTACCAGGCGCTGCCCGATCTCGATGCGAGCGCAGGCGCCGTCGCGATTCAGACCATCAAGCTCGAGAACGAGGGCTGGGAGCGCGACTACGACGTGACCGAGCCTGCGGAGCCGAGCTTCACGGAGCCGTGAGCCCGGGTCGCGCATGACGGAACGGCAGTTTCTCGACCTGTGGGAGCGCTGCCTCGACGCCTCACCGCTGGCGCGCGCGAGCGCACTGGCCGGCGCGGCGGTGACGGTGGGCGAAGCCGCAGACGTCGACGCCCTGACCCTGGGCGAACGCGAACGTCTGCTGCTGCGGCTGCGCGCGCGGCTGTTCGGGCCGGGCATGGCCGGCCTGGCATCATGTCCGGCCTGCACGGAGCCGCACGACATCACGTTCGACGTGCAGGATCTGCTCGAGCGCTTCCCGCCGGCAGCGGCCGGGCCCGTCACCGTGGCGTCGGACGGCTGGCACGTCACGGCGAGGTCGCCGACGGCGCGGGATCTCGAGTCTGTGCAGGACGCGGCCGGCACTGGGGACAGCGCTACGCAACTGCTGAGGCTCTGCGTGCTCGAGGCTCGCCACGAGGACCGGCCCGTCGCGTCGGACGCACTGCCACGCGAAGTCCGTGACGCGCTCGGCGCAGCGCTGAGTGCCGCGGATCCGTTTGCCGACCTGACGCTCGAACTGCGCTGCGGCGCGTGCGGCCACGCATGGATGACGCCGCTGGACGCCGCGACGTGGCTGTGGTCCGAGCTGCAGGCGTGGGCGCGTCGCCTGCTGCTCGATGTGCACGGGCTGGCCAGCGCGTATGGCTGGACGGAGGAGCAGGTGCTGCAGTTGAGCCCGTGGCGGCGCGCGGCGTACCTGTCCCTGGCGGGGCGATGATGGACTGGTTCGCCCGCGTCCACGCGAAGGCCACGGGGCAGCTGCCCGTGCTGCGACCGCGCGTCGTATCGTGGTACGCGCAACCCAGCGAAGCGGACCCGGCGCTGCCCGACGCACCGCAAGCCAGCGCCACGGCGGGATCCGAGGCGAGCCCGGCGCTCAGGGTTGCGCCGCGTTCGCTGGACGCTTCACAGCGGGAGCAGGAGACATCCGCACCGCCACGGCCGCCCGAGCGCGAACGATCACCGTCCGAAGGCACGGTCCGTACGGCAGCGCCCGAGCCGGAGCGAACGGTCGGGCAACGTGCCGCGCCCCGACGGCGCCGCGCCACGCGCGACATGGCCGAGCCCCCGCCCGCGCGAGCCGAGCCGCAGACACCCGTTGCTGAGGAGGCGCCGCTGCTCCGGCCCGCGCCGGCGCGCGCGCCGATGCCCGATGTTCCCGCGCGTGACTTGCCGGTACAACCGCCGCGCCGGCGCGAGGTGCTGCGCCCGCCGCGCGAGGAGGCGGTGGCCGGGCCGGCGGCCGCCCATGCGTCGATCCTGTCGCACCCGCCGCGCGCAGCGCAGGTCGAGCCCATCGCGGCGGACGCCGCCGCGCGCGGATCGCAGCCCGTCCTTCCGGTGCCGCCGCCGGCGCCGCTGCTCGTCGTGAAGGGGCCTTCGCCGGCAACGCTGCTGCCCGTCCGCGCGGCGCGGCGGGACGCGCGCGTCGAAGCGCCGAAAGCCGAGGCGCCAGCGCCGGCACCCGTGATCGAAGTGACGATCGGGCGTGTCGAGGTGCGCGCGGTGCCCGAGCGGGAGACGGCCCGGACGGCGCCGGCCACGCCGCACCTGTCGCTCGATGAGTACCTGCGCAGGCCGACGGGGGCATCGTCATGAGTACGGCGCTCGGACTGGGCGCGGTGACGGCCGTGCTGCGCGACCTGCTGACCAACGGCGTGATCGATCACGATCTGGTCACGAGCGTGGGCGACGTGAACGTCACGGCGCTGCCGCCGGATCGCATCGACGATGCGTCGCCCAACCCGACGAGTCAGCTGAACCTGTTCCTCTACGCCGTCTCGCCGAATCCGGGCTGGCGCAACGCGACGCTGCCGGCGCGCACGCCCAACGGCAACCGTGCGAGCCCGGATCCGCTGGCGCTGGACCTGCACTACCTGCTCACGGCGTACGGCGCGCGCGACTTCCACGCCGAGATCCTGCTCGGCTACGCGATGCAGCTGCTCCACGAGAATCCGATCCTCACCCGCGACTCCATCCGTCAGGCCCTGGCCCCGCCCTCTCCGGTCAGTACCGGTGGCGGTCTGCCGCCGACGCTGCAGGCGCTGAGCGGATCCGAACTCGCGGACCAGTTCGAGCAGATCCGCATCACGCCGGAACCGATCAGCCTGGACGAGATGAGCCGGCTGTGGGCAGGCATCCAGTCGCACTACCGGCTGAGCACCGCGTACCTGGCGACGGCCGTGCTGATCGAGCGCCGGCGCAGCTACCGGTCGGCGCCGCCCGTCGTGCGCCGCAACCTGGCGGTGCGCGCGTCGCGTCGCGCGGAGATCCTGAGCGTGTCGCCACAGCTGGCGCTGCCCGGCGCGACGCTGACCGTGCACGGGCGGAACCTGCGCGCGGACATCGTGCGGGCGCAGTTCTCGACCGGGCCGGTGATCGTGCCGCTGGCGAACGTCACGCCCGAACGGCTGACCGTCGCAGCGCCAGCGGGCCTGCTGGCCGGCGTCAACACGATTCAGGTCGAGCACCCGGTCGATTTCGGCACGAACGTGGAACCGCACACCGGCTTCCTGTCGAACCTGGGTGCGTTCATCGTGACGCCGGTGCTGACGAGCGCCACGCCGATCAACGCGACGATCGGCACGCCGTTCACGCTCACGCTGTCCCCGCCCGTGGGCCGCGACCAGCGCGTGGCGCTCGTGCTGGGCGAACACACCGTCGTCCTGCCGCCCAGGCCGACCGCGCCGCCGACATCGCCGAACCTGGTCGTCACACTCCCGGCCGGAACGCCGACGGGGACGACACTGTTCCGCGTGCAGGTCGATGGTGCGGAGACGGCACTCACGCAGGACACGACGACGGGCCAGTTCATCGGTCCGCTGATCACGGTGACATGAGCGGGCGCGCCGACTGGGCCGAGGCCAACCGGCGGCAGCTGATCGTCGCACTGCACGCGGTGCGAGCCCACATCGAGCGGCTGCTGGCGGAGCAGGCGGACCGCCCGGAGAGTGCGCCGGTCCGGGCCGCGCCGTCCGGGCGGCGCGACGACCGCAGCGCCGGACCGCAGGAAAGTGCGCTCGACGCGCTCGTGCACCGTTTCGGGCTCACGTCGTTCGAGCGGGACGTGCTCGTGCTGGCCGCAGGGACGGAGCTCGACGCCGGATTCGCGACGCTGCTGGCGAAGGCGACGGGGCAGACGCCGGGGCAGGCCACATTCTCGCTGGCGCTGGCCGCGCTGCCGGACGCGCACTGGAGCGCGATCACGCCGGCGGCACCACTGCGCCGCTGGCGCCTGATCGACGTCGCGCCCGGCCACGCCCTCGTGGCCAGCCCGCTGCGTATCGACGAGCGTGTGCTGCACTTCCTGGTCGGCACGCCGCATCCAGAGGAACGGCTGCGCGGCATCGTCGCACACAGCGCGCCCGCCGCGCCGGCACCGATCGCACGCCCAGCTCAGGTCGAGCGG
Organism: Longimicrobiales bacterium; assembly: GCA_041568755.1. GTDB lineage: Bacteria > Gemmatimonadota > Gemmatimonadetes > Longimicrobiales > RSA9 > JBFFZF01. The sequence goes on from JBFFZF010000026.1 coordinate 11,470, forward strand.
CTCGTCGCAGCGTGGTCCGGCCGCTCCGCCGGTCGCTCGCCCGTGATCGCGCTGCACGGCGGCGACGCCGAGTTGAGGCGCGCCATGGCCGCGGCCGTGGCCGCAGGACTGGGGCTGGGCATGCTGACCGTGCGGATCGACCGCGTCCCGGCCGCGCCCGACGAGCGCGTCGATCTGCTGCGGCTCCTCGAGCGGGAGTGCGCGCTGAGCGATGCGGTCCTGCTGCTCGACGAGGCGGAGACGCCGGAGCGCGGGCACGACCGCGGCCTGCTCGATGCGCTCGACGTGCTCGACGTCCCGGTCATCGTCTCGGCGACGCACCCGCCGGCCGGAACCGACCGGGCCATCATCAACGCCGAAGTCGAACCGCTGTCCCACATCGAGCTGCGCGGACTCTGGCAGGCGGCGCTGGGCGAACGTGTCACGCAGTGGAACGGTGCGCTCGATCGCGTGGCCGGCTGTTTCCGCCTGGGCCCGGCGGGCGTGTCGGCGGTCGGGGCGGCACTGCGTGCGACGCCGGATGCGCCGGTCACCGAAGACCGGCTGTGGGGGCTGTGCCGGACCTGGGCACGGCCACGACTCGATGGGCTGGCCCGGCGCATCTCGCCCGCGGCGACGTGGCGTGATCTGGTGCTGCCCCCCGCACAGCTCGACATGCTGCGGTCGATCGCGCTGCACGTGCGGCACCGGTTGACCGTGCACGAAGACTGGGGTTTTGCCGACCGCAGCGGCCGCGGGACCGGCATCGCCGCGCTGTTCGCGGGCCCCAGCGGGACGGGCAAGACGATGGCGGCCGAAGTGCTGGCCAACGAACTCGACTTCGACCTCTACCGCATCGACCTGAGCCAGGTCGTGAGCAAGTACATAGGTGAGACGGAGAAGAACCTGCGCCGCGTGTTCGATGCCGCCGAGGGTGGCTCCGCCATCCTGCTGTTCGACGAAGCGGACGCGCTGTTCGGCAAGCGCAGCGAAGTCAAGGACAGCCACGACCGGTACGCCAACATCGAGGTCAGCTACCTGCTGCAGCGCATGGAGGTCTATCGCGGGCTGGCCATTCTGACCACGAATCTGGCGGCCGCGATCGATCCGGCGTTCCTGCGCCGGCTGCGCTTCTCGGTGACGTTCCCGTTCCCGGACGCAGCGTCGCGCACGGAGATCTGGCGGCGCGTGTTCCCCGACCGTGCGCCCACGGACGGCCTCGACCCGACGCGCCTGGCCCGACTCAGCATCCCGGGCGGAAACATCCGCAATATCGCGCTGCATGCCGCGTTCTTCGCGGCGGATGCGGTCGAGCCGGTGCGCATGCAGCACGTGCTGCGGGCAGCCCGGCTCGAGTACGCGAAGCTCGAGCGCACGCTCACGGAATCGGAGATGGCGGCATGGGCATGAGCGAACGACCGTCGATCCGCCTGCGCATCGATGCGCTCGTCGTCGAAGGGCTGGGCCCTCTGCCCCGTGAGGCCCTGGCACGGACGGTCGAGTCCGAGCTGGCGCGTCGCCTCGCCGCCGGCGCGGTGCCGGTACTTCCCGCCGGCCACCGTGTCCGCGTCGACGGCGGCGCGTTCGACGTGCCCGCCAGGCCGCGCGTGGCCGACGTCGGGGCGCGCATCGGCCAGGCCGTGCACCGCGCAGTGGTGCACCCATGACCACGTTCCCGCGTTCGCCGCGCGTCCAGAAGGGCGCCATCATCGGGCTGGACCCGTTCAATCCGCTGGCCAGCGTCATCGTCTTCCAGTACAACCCGGAAACGATGACCCGCACACTGAGCGCACGTGCGACCGGCGGTGACGGCTCGCCGGCCGAGGCGCTGCGCCTGAAAGGCCCGCCGGAGGAGACGATCGACCTGAGCGTCGAGATCGATGCGACGGACCAGCTCGAGAAGGTCGAGTTTCCGGCCACGACGTTCGGCATCTCGCCCACACTGGCATCACTCGAGATGCTGCTCTACCCGAAGTCCGCGCTCGTCATCGCGAACGCGGCGCTGGCGGCGGGCGGCATCATCGAGATCATCCCGCCGGAGGCGCCGCTCACGCTGTTCGTCTGGGGACCATCCCGCATCCTGCCCGTGCGGCTGACCCGGCTGACGATCACGGAGGAAGCGTTCGACCCGAACCTCAACCCGATCCGCGCCAAAGTCGATCTCGGTCTGAAGGTGCTGTCCTACCACGATCTCGGGCTGCTCAGCGTGGGCGGTGCACTGTTCATGGCGCACCAGGTCATCAAGGAAGTCATGGCGACGATCGGTGGGGTGGGCGCGATCGGCGCCAGCTTCAGCGCGTCCGCCAGCGTGAGTGTGGGGAGCTGAACCATGAACGATCCAGGCAGCCGCTACCACGGTCAGCCGACGGCAGAGTACACGCCCGCGGGCGGACGGCGCCGCACGATCCGCTACCTGCTGCGCCGCTTCCTGCCGAAGCCGGACGCGCTGACCACGATCGCCGAGCACGCCGTGACGGAGGGAGACCGGCTGGATGCGGTGAGCGCGCGCTACCTGGGAGATCCGCTGGCCTGGTGGCGCATCGCCGATGCCAATCTCGAGATGCAACCGGAGCGCCTGACGGATGAGGCCGGCCGCCGCGTCCGCATCGGCATGGAGAAGCCCTGACCATGCTGAGCAACCTGTTCGGCGTCCGGCTGATGCTGCTCATGGGCAGGACCGTCCCGGTTCCGCCCGGGCTGGACGTGACCAACGCACTGACCGGCGTCGAGGTGCGCAACGACACGGGCGGCAACGGCGATGGCTTCCAGCTGACGTTCACGCTGGGCAAGGATCTGGGCGTCGAGTACGGCCTGCTCACGGCCGGCGCGCTCGAGCCGTTCAGCCGCGTGATCCTGGCCGTCGTATTCGGCGTGGTCCCGGAAGTCCTCATCGACGGCATCATCACGCACCACGAGATCACACCGAGCGGCGAGCCCGGGCAGTCGACGCTCACGATCAACGGTCGCGACGTCAGCGTCATGCTCGACCTCGAAGAGAAGGACGACGCGTTCCCGAATCAGCCGGACTTCGTGATCGTCACATCGATCCTGGCGCGCTACGCACAGTACGGCATTGTGCCCATGCCGACGCCGACACCCGACGTGCCCATCATGCTGCAGCGTGTGCCGCGCCAGGCGGAAACCGATCTGCAGTTCATCCAGCGACTGGCCCGGCGCAACGGCTTCGTCTTCTACATCGAGCCGGTCACGATCGGCGTGAACACCGCGTACTTCGGTCCCGAGAACCGGCTGTCCCTGCCACAGCCTGCGCTCACACAGAATCTGGGCGAGGCGACGAACCTGCGCAGTCTGCGCTTTTCCCAGGATGCGCTGGCGCCCGTCAGCACGACCGGCACCATGCTCGAGCCGATCACGGGATCGACGATCCCCGTTCCGGCGCTGCCCTCCCTGCGCGTGCCGCCGCTCGCGCTCCAGCCGGTGCAGGCCCGGCGCACGGTCCGCCTGCGCCAGTCGGCCAACCAGGGGTTCGGGCAGGCCATGGCCACGGCACTGGCAGGCGTGACGAACGCGCCGGACGCCGTCAGCGGTTCAGGCGAGTTGGACGGCGTGCGCTACGGTCACGCGCTGCGTGCGCGCAAGCTCGTCGGCGTGCGCGGCGCAGGCCTCAGCTACGACGGCCTGTTCTACGTGCGCAGCGTGACGCACCGCATCCAGCGCGGCAGCTACACGCAGAGCTTCACGATCAGTCGCGAAGGGACGATGAGCCTCGTGCCGGTGGTGCGGCCGTGAGCGCGCCGTACTGGGGCAAGTACCGGGGCACGGTGACGAGCATCACCGATCCGATGATGATGGGCCGCATCCAGGCCAGCGTGCCGGATGTACTGGGCGACCAGGACTCGGGCTGGGCGATGCCGTGCGCACCGTTCGGCGGGAGCAGCACCGGCTTCTTCGCACTGCCCGCCGTGGGCGCCGGTGTCTGGATCGAATTCGAGCACGGCGACCCGGACTTCCCGATCTGGTCCGGCTGCTGGTGGGGCTCGGCGGCGGACGTCCCGCCGATCCTGCTCGCACCGCCCTACAAGAAGGTCATGATCATGACCGAAGGCGGGAACAGCATCCTGCTCGACGATACGCCCGGTATCGGCGGCATTACGCTCGAGACCGCGTTCGGTCAGAAGATCGCGCTCACACCGCTGGGCGTCGAAATCGACAACGGCATGGGCGGCAGCATCAAGATGCAGGGGCCGCAGGTGAGTGTGAATAACGGGGCGCTTGATGTTGTCTGAAGGGCGGGAGAGCGGGAGACGAGGGGCGGGAGATGAGGGGCGGGAGACGAACGGCGGGACTGGCGGGAGACGAGTGGCGGGTGAACGGCGGGAGACGAGTGGCGGGTGAACGGCGGGTCGAACAGCGGGAGGGAGGCATGGAGGTGAGGATGGCAGATCGGGGAGCGATGCGGATCAGGCGGCGCGGTTGCCCTGCGCGTCCGCCATCCGTCCCCCATCATCCATCCCCAACCCCCATCCCCATTCCCGCGGTTCCGCGAACCTCGACCCGCCGGGAGGCCGGAAACTGATGCCCGGGTTCGTGCTGCACCTCGGTGCGACTGTGCAGTGCGCGCACGCGGCGCCGGCGCTGCCGACGGTGACCAGCCCGCGCGTGCTCGTGGGCGGACAACCGGTCGCGACGGCGGGCGCGCCGTGGACGGTCACGGGCTGCCCGTTCGTCACGCCGGGCGGCAACGGGCCGTGTGTGACGGCGCAGTTCGTCACGTTCGCGACCCGTGTCCGCGCGGGTGGCTCGCCGGTGCTGCTGCAGGACAGTCAGGCGGTGTGCGCGCCGACGGGCACGCCCGTGCTGGTCACGGTCACGCAGGTCCGTGTGAGGGGGCAGTGATGCATCTGGCGTTCCCGTTCGACTTCGATGCGCGCGGCCGGACCGCGACGACCGACGAGGAGGGCTGGGTGCGCGGCCTGATCGAGCAGGTGCTGTTCACGGCGCCGGGTGAACGGGTCAACCGCCCGACGTTCGGCTGCGGCCTGCTGCAGGCGGTCTTCGCGCCGAACAGCGCGGCGCTGGCCGCGGCCACGCAGCTGACGGTACAGGGCGCGCTGCAGCAGACGCTGGGCGACATCATCGTCGTCGAAGCCGTATCGGTCCGGCACGAGGAGGCGACGCTCGAGGTCACCGTCCAGTACTCGCACCGGCGAACGCAGGAACGGCAAGTCGCCCAGTTCAGCAGGCCGGCGCCATGAGCAACGTGTTCCGCTGCTGCGACAGCGAGCGGCGCGCAGCCGTCCTGCGCCACGGTTCGCTCAACGGGATCGACTGGATCGATGTCGTGGATCGCGCTGCGCCGGTCGAGGCGGACCGCCAGCGCTTCCTGCGCATTGGTTTCATCAAACCGCCGGGCGCGCTGGCCGTGAGTCCGGCCAGCGTGCGCATCGAGGGCGGCGAACGCATCCCCGCCGTCCGCGTCATCGCCACTTCGTTCGACGGCGATGTCCTCGTCGTCGAGGTCGCCTCGCCCGGCGACTTCTCGCACTACACGCTGGCGCTCACCGATCCCGCGGATCCGGCGCTGCCGCTGGCCGGGCTGGACCCGGTGCTGGCGCGTGCGACCTTCTCGTTCAAGGTCGAGTGCGACAGCCGCTTCGACTGTCCGACGCCGCAGCCGTGCCCGCCCGAGCACGTCGAGGGTCCCGACATCGACTACACCGCGCGCGACTACAACGCGCTGCGCCAGCTGCTGCTCGACCGGCTGAGTGCGCTGCACCCGGCGTGGCGCGACCGGTCACCGGCGGACCTGGGTGTCATGCTCATCGAGTTGCTCGCCTACGTCGGTGACCGCCTGTCCTGGCAGCAGGACGCGATCGCGACAGAAGCCTATCTGGGGACGGCCAGGCGAAGGACCTCCGTTCGGCGCCACGCCCGCCTCATCGATTACCGCATGCACGACGGCTGCAACGCGCGCACGTGGGTCCACGTCGTGGCCGGCGCCGACGACATCGTCGTGCCGGCCGGGACGGCGCTGCTCACGCGTGTGGCCAGGCAGTCGGATCGCCTGACCGCGGCCGCACTGGCCGATGTGCTGTCCGGCCGGCCCCGCCCGCTCGTGTTCGAGACGATGCACGCCGCCCGCCTGTTCATCGAGCAGAACTCCATGCGCTTCTACACGTGGGGCGACTCGCGCTGCTGCCTGCCGCGCGGCGCGACGCGCGCCACACTGGCCGGTCACCTCACCAGCCTCACGCTCGTCGAGCCCGATGAGCAGGTGCTCATCTTCGAGGAAACCCGGGGGCCGCGCTCCGGCAGAGAGAGTGACGCGGATCCGGGCCATCGTCATGCGGTCCGTCTGACCCGCGTGACGCTTGGCCACGATCCGCTCGGCGGGCAGCTGCACGCCGATCCTGCACAGCGCACCGACGCGCCGGTGCCGATCACGGAGATCGAATGGTCCGGGCAGGACGCGCTGCCGTTCCCGCTGTGCATCAGCGCCGAGGAGGACGGCCAGCTGTTCGAAGATGTGAGTGTCGCGCGCGGCAACGTCGTGCTGGCCGATCACGGGGCCAGCCAGCCGGCCCGCGCGCTGGTGCCGGCCGTGCCGGCCGCGCAGGTCGCGATCCGTGCGGGCACACGCGCGGCCTGCGCGGAGCCCGATCGCACCACGGCGCCGCACCGGTTCCGGCCCCGCCTGCCGGAAGGGCCGGTGACGATGGCGGCACCGTACGACCACGAGCAGCCGCCGCCGGCCGCGTCCACCCTCGACCAGGATCCGCGCGCCGCGCTGCCCGCGCTCACGCTGCGCACGTCCATCGACCCGCTGCTGCCGGTGTGGCGCCCGGTCACGGACCTGATCGCGGCCGGTCCCGGCAACGAGGTCTTCGTCGTCGAACTCGAGGACGACGGCGAGGCGAACCTGCGATTCGGCGACGGTGTGCACGGGCGCCGGCCGCCGGCCGGTGAGACGTTCACGGCGCAGTACCGGATCGGCGCGGGCGCGGTTGGGAACGTCGGTGCGGATTCGATCGCGCACATCGTCTCCACGGACTCGGGCATCGTGCGCGTCCGCAACCCGCTGCCCGCGACGGGCGGGACCGAGCCGGAGGCCACGGAGCGCGTGCGTGAAATCGCGCCGGCCACGTTCCGCACACAGCAGCGCGCGGTGACCGCGGCCGACTACGCGGATGTCGCGCGTGCGGCCGGCGGGATCCAGATGGCGCGCGCCCGCGCCCGGTGGACCGGCAGCTGGCGGACGATGGCCGTAACGGTCGATCCCGAGAAGACCGATCGGCTCGACGCCGGCACGCAGACGCGCGTGCTGAACCGCCTCGACCGCTTCCGCATGGCCGGCGCGGATGTGGCTGTCCGCCGGCCGCGCTACGTGCCGCTCGAGGTTGCGATCGATGTGTGCGTCGCGTCGGACTACAGCGCAGCCGATGTCGAGCGCGCGCTGCTCGACCGGCTGGGTACGGCCGCGCTGCCCGATGGCGGGCGCGGGCTGTTCCATCCGGACAACTTCACCTTCGGTCAGCCCATCTGGCTCAGCCAGATCTACGGTGCCGTGTACGGGGTCGAGGGCATCGAGTCGGCGACGGTCACGGTGTTCCGCCGCATGGGCGAATCGGGGAGCGCCGACCTGGACGCCGGCCGCATCCGTCTGGCCGACACGGAGCTGCCGCGGCTGGCCAACGATCCGAACTTCCCGGAGCGAGGCGTGCTGCGACTCGAGCTGCGGGGTGGCAAGTGAGCACGGCGGACCGGACCGCGACCTGCGGCTGTTGCGACGGTCTCGTGCTGGCCACGCCGGTGGCGCTCGACAACCGGCCCGGGTTGTCCGCCATCGCCTACCGCGTCGGCACGCATGCGCAATTCAAGGCCAGCCTGCTCGCGCGCCTCGCCACGTCCGATCACCCGGCGCTGCGCCGGCTGACGACGCGTCGCGACGACGATTTCGCGATCATGCTGTGCGACGCCTGGGCGACCGTTGCCGACGTACTGACGTTCTACCAGGAGCGGATCGCGAATGAGGCCTGGCTGCGCACGGCCCGCGAGCGTCGCTCCGTCGCCGAGCTGGCCCGCCTCATCGACTACGCGCTCCGTCCCGGCGTTGCCGCCCACACGCACCTGGCCTTCGAGGTCGAAGCGTTGCCGCCCGCCGGGGGCACCGCGCGGCCGCTGTTCACGGGCGTGCCGGCCGAGGCGACGATCCCCGCCGGCACACGCGTGATGAGCGTGCCCGGCCCCGGCGAAAAGCCACAGACGTTCGAGACGCGCGACGAGGTCGGCGCGCGCGCCGCCTGGAACCGCTTCGAGGCGCGGGCGACCGTGCCGGGCACGATGCAGCCGACATCCGCCGTGCTGGCGGGTGCGGGCCTCGGCCTGCGGCCGGGCGATCGCGTCGTGTTCGTGTTCGCGGCCAGGCGAACCAATCCGGCCAGCCCGGCGTGGGCGAGGCGCACGCTGGCGACGGTCGTGCCGGATCGCGAACGCGATGTCACGAAGATCACTTGGCACATGCCCGTCCCGCCGCTGGGCGGCGCCGTCGAGTTGTGGGTGCTGCGGCAACGCGCCGGCCTCATGGGCCACAGCGCGCCGCACCCGCGCAACCTGGCCAGCTCGACGCGCACGGCGTACGCAGGCGAGTTCAGCACGGCCGGCCATGCCATCGGCGACTGGCTGTTCGCGGCCGAGCCGGATACCGTCTACCTCGACGGCGAATTCGGTGAGCTGCAGGCCGGCGATTTCGTTCTGCTCGAGGACGCCGTCCACGGACCCCGCCTGCTCGACGTCACGGCCGCCCGCATCCAGTCGCGCAGCGCCTACTCGCTTTCGCAGCGGACCACCCGCGTCACGGTCCTGCCGACCGGCATCGCTGCCGCCTACCACGGCGCCAGCCTGCGCGGCACAGTGGCCGGTTTCCTGCGCGAGCGGCTGCACCTCGCAGACGCCCCCGCCACGGCCCCCGTCACGGGGGACGGGATCGTGATCCGCGCCGGGGCCGCAGATCTGCCGAAGGGCCGGCTGCTGCTCGTGGAAGGCGTCGATCACGACAGCGGCGAACGGGCCGGCGAGACGGTCGTTCTGGATCGCACCGAGACCACGGGCGGCGCGACGCGACTCGCGTTCACCACGCAGCTCGTGCGTCGCTACCGGCCGGACACCGTGGTGATCCACGGCAACGTCGTCGCGGCCACACACGGCGAGTCCGTCGCCGAAACGGTGGGCAGCGGCGATGGCTCCACGCCGTTCCAGACCATGAAGCTGCGCCAGCAGCCGGTCACGTACGTGCCGGAAGGCCCGACCGGCGCGACCTCGACGCTCGAGGTGCGCGTCAACGGCGTACAGTGGGATGCCGTGCCGTCCCTCTTCGGCGCGGGGCCGGCGTCGCGCGTGTTCGTCGCTCGCCAGCGCGATGATGGGACGACCGAGATCCGGTTCGGTGACGGCACGACCGGAGCACGGCTGCCCAGCGGCGCCGAGAACGTGACCGCACGCTATCGCAAGGGCATCGGCCTGGACGGCCTGCTCGATGCGGGCCAGCTCAGTCAGCTCATCACACGGCCACTCGGCGTCAAGGCCGTGTCCAACCCGCTGCCTTCGGCCGGTGCGGAGAACGCGGAGTCGATCGACGACGCGCGCGCCAACTGCACACTCACGATCCTCACGCTCGACCGCGTCGTGTCCCTGCAGGATTACGAGGACTACGCGCGCGCGTTCGCCGGCATTGCCAAGTCCCTGGCCACGTGGTTCTGGGACGGCAGCCGCCGCATTGTCCTGCTCACCGTGGCCGGTCCGGCGGGCGCCCCGATCGATCCGGCGTCGGCGACGCGCACGCAGCTCATCGACGCGCTGCGCCTGCGCGGCGATCCGCACGTGCCGATCGATGTTCGCGGTTTCGTGCAGCGGTCCTTCGGCGTGCGCCTGGCCATCGCGAGCGAACCCGATCTGGTGCGCGACGACGTGTGGGCGGGCGTCCGCGCTCGCCTGGCCGCCGCCTTCGGCTTCGAGCAGCGCCGCTTCGCACAGCCGGTCACGCTGGACGCCGTGCTGGCCGCGGCCCAGTCGGTCGACGGCGTCGTCGCGGCCAACATCACGCGACTCGACCGCGTGGGCGGGACGGCGCGCAGGGCGCGCATCGCGACGGCCGGGCCGGTCATGGGTCCGACGGGACCCGTCGGCGCCGAACTGCTCACGATCGATCCCGCCCACGTCGAACTGGTGGAGCTGGCATGACGACCACGTTCGATGCCGGCCGCCTGCTGGCGCTGATCCCGGCCGTGTACCGGGCCCGCGACGCCGAGCTCGACGCGTGGGGGCCGGAACGGATCCGCGAGCTGCTCGCTGCGGGCACGCTGACGCCCGAGATCCTGCGCCAGCGCGGCGGGCCGCTCGAGGCGTTCATCCGCGTGCTCGCCGAGGAGATCGCCGTCGTCGAGCACAACATCGAACAGCTGTACGATGACCAGTTCATCGAGACGTGCGCGCCCTGGGTCGTTCCCTACCTGGGCGACCTGGTCGGACACCGGACCCAGCCGCTGGCCGGGACGACCGAGGCGCTGTCGACGGCGCGCGCCGAGGTCGCGAACGCGATCACGTACCGCCGCCGCAAGGGCACCGCCGCGATCCTCGAACAGATCGCGCGCGACGCGACGGGCTGGCCCGCCCGTCTCACCGAGTACTTCCAGCGGCTGGTCGTCACGCAGCACGTGAACCACGTCCGCCGCTACGTGGCCGTCCCCGATCTGCGGGACATGCCGGTCATCGAGGCGCTGCACTCGCCCTTCGATCGCACGCCGCGCAGTCTGGAAGTGCGCAGGATCGCCTCGAGTCGTGGCCGTTACAACATCCCGAATATCGGGCTGACGCTGTGGCGGCTGCGCAACTTCGACGTCGAGTCGGCCATGCCCAGACACACGGGCAACGTCGCGAATACACGCTTCCATTTCCATCCACTCGGCATCGACGCGCCGCTGTTCCACGCGCCGGACGTCGAGGCGGACCCGCTCGGCTTCGCGACGGAGACGGACGTGCCCGAACCGCTCGCGCGCCGTACGCTGGCCCGCGAGCTGGACCAGCGTCGCGCGGCACTCGTGAACGGCGATGATGTCGTGCGCCGCTATTTCGCCGACGACGCGCCTTTCGCCGTGTCCGTCGCCGGCGTGCGCATCCCCGATGATCAGGTCCTCGTTTGTGATCTGTCGGGCTGGGCCGCACCGCCGGCCACGCGCGCGGTCCGGCGGCGCAGCGACGGGACGCTCGTGCCGCACCCCATCGGCGTCGCCGTCGATCCCGTGCTCGGTCGACTGGTCTTCCCGGCCGGCGTGACACCGGACACGGTGCGCGTGGCGTACAGCTACGGCTTCTCCGCCGAGACGGGCGGCGGGCCGTACGACCGGTCGGCCTCGCTCGCGGCGTGGCTCGATCCGGTGCGCCGGCCCGTGACCTGGCAGATCGGTGTGACGCGCGATGCGGCTCAGCTGGCCACATCGAATCCGCCGCACAGCGCCGTCGTCGACTCGCTCGCCACGGCCGTCAACGAGTGGAAGCTGCACGCGATGCTCAACCCGGGCGCGTTCGGCGTGATCGCGATCATGGACAGCGCGACGCACACGGCCGCCCTCGTGGGCGCCGATCGCATCGAAGTGCCCGCTGGCGCACGGCTGGCCATCGTCGCGGGCGACTGGCCCCGCCTGGACGCGGCCGGTCCGGGCGGCCCGCACCGCCCGCTCGGCGGGCTCACCGTCGATGGGCTGCGCCCGCACATCCGCGGCGAGGTGTCCATCTGCGGCACGACGGCGCCCGATGAAGTGCTGCCCGACGGCTCGACGCGACGACGCATGCCCGGCGAGCTGATCCTCGACGGACTGCTGTTCGAGAACGGCGTGCGCGTGCTGGTTGGCGATCTGGGCCGGCTGGACGTGCGCCACACCACGTTCGCGCCGCCTGCGGCCGGGCTCACCGTGAACCCGTCCGTGCAGCCGGACCTGCAGAACGGCACGCTGGCCATCGCACTCGAGCGCGTCATCACCGGCGCGGTGAACGTGGCGGATACCGTGCCGGATCTGGCCGTGCGGGACAGCATCGTCGACGGCGCAATCACGGCGGAAGGCGCACAACTCGACCTCTCGGCAACCACCGTGCACGGCGAAGTGCGCGGCCGCGTTCTGGATGCGAGCGATGCCATCTTCGCCGCACCCGTGACCATCGCCCGCCGGCAGCAGGGCTGCGTGCGGTTCTCCTACGTACGGCCAGGCTCGGGCACACCACGGCGCTTCCATTGCCAGCCGGACCTGGCCGTGTCCCGGCTGGCGGATCCGGCGCTGGCGGGAAGGACACGCGCCCGCATCACGCCGCTGTTCACATCACTCCGCTACGGCGATCCCGGTTACGGCCAGCTGGCCCGCCGCTGCGCCGCGGAGATCCGTACCGGCGCGAGCGACGGCGCCGCGATGGGAGCGTTCCACGCGCTGCAGGAAGCGCAGCGTGAAGCGAATCTGCGACTTCGACTGCGCGAGCATCTGCGCGTCGGTCTCGAAGCAGGAATCTTCTACCGGACCTGACGGTCCGGCTTGCAGGAGGCGGTTCATGAAGGGTGACTACAGCCGGCTCACACACGATCCCGCGAAGCGGTTCACGGCGGTGCTGCTCCAGCAGGGCCGCGTCGTGTCCGACGCCGATTGGAACGAGGCCGCAACGATCGCGGGTGCCCGGCTCGAGGCCGCGGCCGCCGAGACGATCGGTCCGACCGGCGCCCCGAAAGCCGACCCCGGCTTCGACATCACGCCCGTCGGCGGCGATCTGCGCATCGGCATGGGCCGCTACTGGGTGGACGGCATCCTGTGCGTGAACGCCGCCGACACGATGTACTCCGCGCAGGCCGATTACCCGGCCGCCGCGCTGCCGCCCGCGGGCGGCATCGGCCTGTACGTCGTGTACCTGGACGCCTGGTCGCGTCACCTCACGGCGCTCGACGATCCGGCCATGCGGGAGCCCGCACTGGGCGGGCCCGACACGGCCACGCGGCTGCGCACCGTCTGCCAGGTCCGGCTCATGCGCGTGGGCGATGCCGATCCCGCCGCGACGTGCGACACCACGTTGCCGCTCTGGCAGGCCGCGCTCGATCAGACGAAGGGCACACTGACCGCGCGGCTCGGCCCGACCACGTCGAACCCCGACCCGTGCGAGCTGCCGCCCGGCGCACAGTTCCGCGGGCTGGAGAACCAGCTGTACCGTGTCGAGGTGCATACCGGTGCGGACACGCTGGCCGGCGCGCGCTTCAAGTGGTCCCGCGACAACGGACACGTCGTGTCCGCGATCACGAGCTTCGATGCGACCGGCCTCGTCGTCGATGACCTCGGTCCCGACGACGTGCTCGGTTTCGCACCCGGCCAGTGGGCCGAGATCATCGACGAGCACAGCGAACTGCTGCGCTCGACCGGCCAGCTCGTCGAGCTGGGCACGATCAACCCCAACACACGGCGCATCGAGATCAACGGTCCCTTCACGCCCGTGCCGCTCGATCGTCGGCCCCGCCTGCGCCGCTGGGACCAGCAGGGTGCAGCCGCCACGGGGGCCGGCATCGCCGCCGCGCAGCTCGATCCCGCCTCGCCCGAGCTGGGGTTCGTGCTCGAGGACGGCGTCGAAGTCGTCCTGACGGACGGCGCGTACAGGGCCGGCGATCACTGGCTGATCCCGGCGCGCACCGCGATCAGCGCGGAGACCGGCACGATCCTGTGGCCACGCGACCCGGTCGGCGGCGCGTTCCTGCCGCAGTCGCCGCACGGCATCGCACACCACTACGCACCGCTGGCCGTCGTTTCCTTCGATGGCACCAACTTCCTGCCCGTCGATCCGCCCGACTGCCGCAAGTTCTTCCCCGCGCTCACGTCGATCGCCGCGTCCGACGTCTCTTTCGATGACGGCGCATGCGGGATCGGCGGCGTGCAGACGGTGCAGGATGCGATCGATGCGCTGTGCAGTGTCAGCCTCGGGGACGACCTGCGCCTGCACAACCGCATGCTGCACGGGCACGGCGTCGTGTGCGGCCTCAAGGTCGTGTGCAACGCGGATCGCACACGTGTCGGCATCGAGACCGGGTACGCGCTCGATTGCGACGGCAACGGCGTGCATGTCGCCCGGCACATGCCGCTCGACATCGTCGGGTCGGCCGCCACGCTGAACCTGCTGGACGCCTCGGGGGATGGGCACGCCCTGGTATCACTGGCGCGCGCGCCGGCCGGCGGCGATCCGGTCCTGACCGTGGAGCCGTACCAGGCCCAGCCGTTCTGGGACGAAGTGCTCGAAGGCACGCTGCTCAAGGACTACTACGACAACGCCATCAAGGCGCTGCTCGACTTCTTCAGGAACGAGCTGTTCCCGATCGCGACGTCCGGCGTGCCCGTCCCGGAACGGAACCGGCGTTTCACCGCCGTTCTGAATCTGCTGATCCAGATCATGAACCCGTCGAGCGGCCGCTACGTCTTCCTTTCTGTCGAGGAAGACCGGCTGCTGCGCGAGCTGTACCAGCGGCTGAAGGCGCTGCTTGCCAGCGAGACGTTCTGCGCGATGTTCGACAACGATGCACCGTTCCCGGCCTACCCGTACCCCGCGCCCGAGGGCATCCGCACCGGGTTCGGCCTGTTGCGCTTCCACCATCGCGTGAAGCTGCACCCGACGCTGCCGTTCGCCTACACGTGCGGGACCGGCAACGCGATCAACGTGTTCAACCGCGAGACGGGCGAGATGATCGCGGATCTGGTGTTCCCCGCAAACGCGCAGCTGGACGTGCAGGACGTCGTCGTCTCGACCGACGGCGCAACGCTGCACGCGGTCGCGCTGCTGCAGGGCGCCGCGCCGCAGGACAGCATCTTCGCACAGGCCGCGATCGCCGCCGACGGCACGCACACCTGGCGTCCGCAGACGACCAACGTGTGCGATTACGTGTTCACGGCGCTGGCCGTGAGTGCGCAGAAACCCGGTCGGCTCCTCGCACTCGCACAGTCGCGCGGGCTCTACGATTTTGATCCGGACGCGATCGGCGCCGTGCCCGGGGCCGCCGTGCCGTCCTTCAACGCGACCGGAATGCTGACCCTGTCCGCGGACGGCCAGTTCGCCTTCGCCGCCGAGAACGCGGGCGTGGCGGTGGGCACGCCCACGACGACGTACACGCGCATCCGGCGCATCAACGTGACCGCGCCGGCCGGCGCGCCGCTGTTCTATCCGGTGGGCGGGACGGACGTCATGAACGACGTCCTCGTCGAGGACACCACGCTGTGGGTGACGGGGAACCCGGCGCCCGGGCAGACGCGCACGCTCTGGTCGTTCGTGGCCGCGACGGCGGCCAACCAGCACGCGCCGGCCGATCTGCAGCTGAACACGTATTACCGGCTGGCCGCGGTGCCGGCACAGAACGCGCTGCTCGTGACCGTCGGGGACCGGTACCTGGCCCGCCGCATCCGGCTCTCGGACGGGACGCCCGTGGCCAACTTCCGCATCCCGCTGCAGATCGTGCCCACGGACATCGCCACGGCTGCCGACGGCCGGACGGTCTGCGCGGTGAACATGTTCAGCTCGACGCTCAGTTTCATCGACAGCGCGGTCGTGCTGGCGGGCGCGCCGCCGCCGTCGTACACGGACGACCCGCCGATGACGCTGCGCAACTACCGTGATGACATCATCGCGGCGTTCTCGGATCTGCTGCAGCACCTGCTGTTCTATCTGAAGGACAAGTTCTGCGATCAGTTCCTGATCGACTGTCCGACGTGCGGGCCGGACGAGCGGGTGGTGCTGGGCGTCGTCGAGATCCGCGGTCGACGGGTCTACAAGATCTGCAACTTCACGAAACGACGGTACGTCAAGTCGTTCAACACCTACGGCTACTGGCTGTCGGCCGTGCCGATCCTGCCGCTCGCGAAGAAGCTGTTCGGCCGGTTCTGTTGCTGGGTGTTCTGAGGCACGTTACGATCGAGACAGGGCGCCGGCGCCCGGGACGCACGTCGCCGCGCTCACGAGGAGGGCAGGACCATGGCTGAGTACGAGATTCTCGGAACCGTCGTCGAGCGCGGCACCCGCAAGGGCGTCCCCAACCTGCACGTCGAGGCCTGGGACCGGGACACGCGCTTCCACGACATGCTGGGCTGCGCGACCACCGACGGCGCCGGCCAGTTCCGCATCCGTTTCACCGATGAGTACTTCGGCGATTATGGCGGCGACCTGACGCCCGACATCTTCTACCGCGTCTACCGCGACGACACGCTCGTGCTGAGCACGCAGGAGAAGCCGGCCGAGAACCAGCAGCCGGGGCGCATCCGCGTGACGCTGGAGGTCGAGCCGCTGGTCGAGCCCGAAGCGCGCCCGGACCGCGTCGATGCGGAGACGGCGATCAAGGCGCTGCGCTTCTTCCGCGAGTCGGACTTCCGCGGGATCCAGCGGGACGCCGCGGGCCGGGCCCGCATGGCCGGCGGCGCTCTGGGCAAGATCCTTGGCGCCGCGTTCCGGGAGTGGGACTGGAAGCCGGTCCGGCCCGATCCGGTCTCTCACTCGGATGTCGCGGGCCAGGACGTCGAGCGGGCCCGCACCCGCCTCGCCGAGGAGGACATCGTCGTCGACCGCGTCGAGCCGTTCCAGCCCGGGCTCGACCGCAGGAGCGGCCGTATGCTCTCCAGCGTGCCGCCTCGCCTCGACAAGGGCGAGCGCGTCGTCCTCTACGAGGAGGACGGCCAGGTCCGCTACTACGCGACGGTACGCGACGAGCCGGCCGCCACGATCGATCAGGCCGAGGTCCGACGGCTCAGCCAGGAAATGGCGACGGTGCGCACGGAGGTCTCCCATGTCGCGAACCTGCGCGAGGAGGTCGTCCAGCTGAAGAGCGCTGCCGAGGAGGAGCGCGCCAGCGCGACCGGCGGGCTGTCCGAGGTGCGCGAGCAGGTCTCCGAGATTGCCGAGCTGCGCGCGGCCCTCGCCCAGCTGCGCACGGACCTCAACCAGCGCGACCAGACGATCGCCACCCTCCACAGCGAGCTGAAGACCGTGAAGGAATCGCAGGAACGGATCGAGGGCTCGGACCTGCCCCAGCGGCTGGGTCGCCTCGAGACGGACGTGCGCCGTTTCCGTCCGGGCTGACCCCGTTCCCGTCCGACCGGGGCGACCCGTCCGGGTCGGGTTGCCCCACCGGCGCGGCAATCCGCCCGCCGCGCACGCGTTTTGCCATTCTGCCGCCCTTCCCGTGGCGCCCGCCGGGGGGCCCGGCCGCGGCACGGAACTCGCCATGGCGTCCATGCTACACTCGCGAGGCGAGGGCGACAGTCGAACGCGCGATGGAACCGACTACTGGACCTGGCCACCCCGGAGGGCACCCGCCCGCCCAGCGCCGACGGCGCCGGGCGCCGGCGTTGGTCGTGCCTCGGGAGGGGATCACAAACCCGGACACCGACGACGGGCCCTGCCGCGTCGAGGTCCGGCGCGCCTTCCGGTGGTGGGACTTCGCGGTGTTCGTGCTGCTCAGCGTGGTCAGCGCGGCCGCCATCGCCAACTTCGTGATCGTCTGGCTGGCCAATGGGGACCTGCCCCGGCACCCGGTCCTCTTCGTGCTGGTCACCGTGACGCTCCTCCTGATCCTCTTCAATCAGCAGGGCCGCTGGTACCTGTTGCTCTTCATGCGCCGGCCGGTCCCGATTCCGGCGCCGCCGGGCCTGCGCGCCGCCGTCGTGACGACGTGCGTCCCGGACGCCGAGCCCATCGACATGCTGGAACGATCGCTCCGCGCCCTGGTCGCCATCGAGTACCCGCACGATACCTGGCTCCTGGATGAAGGCGATGACCCTGCCGTCCGAGCCCTGTGCGAGCGTCTCGGGGTCCGCCACTTCACCCGCCTGCACCGGCCGGAATACCAGCAGGCAGAAGGGCCGTTCCGGGCCGGCTCGAAGTACGGGAACTACAACGCGTGGCTCGATGCGGTGGGGTACGCGTCCTACGACGTGCTTGCGGCCTTCGATCCGGACCACGTGCCGCACCCGCGCTACCTGCACCGCATGCTGGGCTACCTGCGCGATCCGCGCGTCGGCTACGTTCAGGCCGCGCAGGCCTATTACAATCAGGAGGCGAGCGTCGTCGCGCGCGGCGCCGCGGAAGAGACCTACGCGTACTACTCGACGATCCAGATGGCCAGCTACGGCATGGGCTACCCGATCCTCGTGGGCAGCCACAACGTGCATCGCATGACGGCGCTGCGGGAAGTCGGCGGGATCGCGCAGCACGACGCGGACGACCTGCTGCTCACGCTGCGCTACCGGGCCGCGGGCTGGCAGGGCGTATACGTGCCGGAGATCCTCGCACGCGGACTCGCCCCAGTGGACTGGCGCGGGTACCTCGTGCAGCAACGCCGCTGGGCGCGCTCCGTGCTCGACGTCAAGTTCCGGCGTCGCGGCCGGTACGCGAGTCGTCTGCCGTTCCACTCCCGGCTCATGAGCCTGCTGCACGGCATCAACTTCATGCACCGCAGCGTGGCGGGCGCGCTGGGCATGGCGGTCCTCATCTGGATGCTGCTCATCGGCGGCACGCACAATTTCCTGCGCGTCGAGATGGTTGCACCGGTCCTGTTCCTGGTCGGTGCGCTGCAACTTTCCGAGCTGTACCGCCAGCGGTTCTACCTGGACTGGAAGACCGAGCGCGGGCTGCACTGGGCATCGGCGCTGCTCGAGTACGTGAAGTGGCCCTGGTTCGGCGCTGCCGTCCTGGATGTGCTCCTCGACCGACGGCACTCGTACACGATCACGTGGAAGGCCGGGCGGCGAGGCGTGTACCGCACGTTCATCCTCGTGCATGTGGCGATCGCCTTCGGCGTGGGGATCCCGTGGATGATCGGTGTGTTCCGCAACACGGCGCTGCATCCGCTCTTCGAGGTTGCCGGCTGGCTCGTCGTCACGACCAGTCTCGGGCTGCTCGTCACGGAGCTGCGCGGGTTCCCTCCGCCGTTCGACGCGAAGATCTGGCGGACGATCCGCGATCCGGACGCGACGTGACGATCGACCCGGGCCGCGGCGGCGGTCCGCACATCGTGGTCGTCGATGCGTACGACGGCCATCTCGACTACATCGCACACGAGCCGGAGGAGCGTGCTGGCGCGTCCGGGCTGGGTCTGCCCTGGGCCGAGCTGGCCGCGCTGCTGGGCTGCCGGATCACGCTGATGACATGGGACGCGTGGCACGCCTGGGAAACGCGCCCCGGATCGCCGTTCACGTGGGCCGATGTGCGCCCGGTCACGCGGCCCGTCCCGGCCCGGCCGATCCGCATCCCGGCCCGCCCGACGGTGCCCGGTCTGACCGAGCGACCGGTGCCCGCACGCGATCCGGAGCTGCGCACCCGCCTCGACGAATCGGGTCCCGGACCGCGCTCGCACGGACTCCTGGCCGGCACCGACGTCTTCTTCTGGGTGTCCTTCTGCCTGCGCGATGTCCTCATCGAACTGAGTCACGACGATCCGTTCGACGCCGTCGTGCTGCCCGCATGGGGCGGCCTCGGCTGGGCCGCGCAGCTGGGTCGCGCCACCGGCCTGGCTCCCGGGATCGACGTGCCGTTCATCGCCGTCGTGACGGATCTCTCGGCGGCCCGCCACGCCGCCAACGAGGAAGGCGAGTGGACGCGCGAGGCCACCGTGCGCCGTCAGATGGAGGACGTTTCGATCGCGCTCGCCGACGGCGTGCTGGTCTTCGGGCCGCGCGGCGAGCGGGCCGCGCTCGAACGCCGGCCGCCGGGGGCCCTCTCACCGGTGCTCGCGCCACGCCGGATGGACGCGCGCGTGCTCGAACGCCTGGACAGGGCCGCGGACGCCACCCTCGCGAACGCAGCGCTGATGCCTTTCCTGGACGAGCCCCAGCAGGCGGCGGCCGGAGCGCTCGTGACACTCGATGCCGTCGCCCGGCTGGCGCGACGCGGCACGCCGCTGCCCGCGTTCACGAGCAGTGGCCCCGATTGCGTGTTCGCACCGATGCGGCCGCGCACGTTCGTCGAGTGGTGGTCGGGGCGCGGCTTCGTACGCGACCTCGTGGCAGCAGGACAGTGGCGCTGGCAGGACGCGCGTCCCGAGCCGGACGGGCAACTGGCGCTGCGCCTCTTCCCGAGCGCCTTCGAGCTGCTGCCCGATGTCATCACGGAACTCGCGCGCGGGTCCGCGGTGCTGCTTTCGCCGGCCGCCGCGGAAGGGCTGGCACCGGGCGCGTCCCTGCCGGGTGCGCTGCTGCTGGAGAGCGAGCCGGATGCGGACCGGCTGGCAGGCGCACTGGGCGACCTGCTCGAGATGGGCGCATCTTCCGTCGACGAAGCGCGTCGCGCGCTGTGCGGCGCGGTCGCGGCGGCGCACCGTGACGCGGCCCGCAACGATTGCCTCGAGCAGACGGCGAGCCTGCTGGAACGGGCGCTCCGCCGCCAGCTCGACCCGCCGGACATGGGTCGCACGGCGCTGATGCTCCTCGACCGAACGCGTCCGCCGGCCTCCGTCATCGCCTCGGCGGAGACGACTCGCCCCGCGGTGGACGGCGATCCAGCGTCGCACCGTCGGCGCAGAACGGATCGGGACGAGCCCGCCGCCGTGCTGCGCGCCGGTCTCTCCGTCGTCGTGACGTGCCATGCCATGGGCGATCTGGTCGTGGAGACGGTGCGCAGCGTGTGGGCCTCCGAGCGCATGCCGGACGATGTCATCGTGATCGATGACGGCTCACAGGATGCGGCGACCGGCCGGGCGCTCGCTCTGCTCGAGGACGAGGCCGCGGGGCGCGCACTGCCGCTCCGCATCATCCGTCAGGACAACCGCGGACTGGCTGCGGCCCGCAACCGCGGCCTCGAGGCCGTGGCGACGACCTTCGTTTCGTTCGTAGACGGCGACGACCTGATCGAGCCGGCCTTCTTCCGGCTGGCTGTGCCGCTCCTCGAACGCAACCCGGCCGTGGGCGGCGTCGGCGCCTGGGCGTTCATCTTCGGCAGCGGCGTGCCCGAGGCCGGCTGGTTCTGGAACCCGGCGCTGCCCGAGCTGCCGTCGCTCCTGGTCGAGAACGGCGTCATCGTGCCCTGCGTGATGCGGACGGACACGGTGCGTGCCCTGCGCGGCTACGATACCGGACAGCGCTACAACTACGAGGACTGGGCACTCAGCATCGGCATGCTGGCCGCGGGGCATCCGATTCTCCTGATCCCCGAATATCTCATGCGCTACCGGACCCGCGATGCGTCGATGCTGCGCAGTCTGACCGATGTGCAGAACCAGGTCATGCGCGAGCGGATGCTCGGCCGGCAGCGCGCGCTGGTTTCCCGTTTCGGTCTCGAGCTGGCCATGCTCACCGAGGATCGCCGGGTCCGGGCGGTCGCGGCGACGCCGCAGACGCCGCTGCGCAGGCTGGCCCGGTCGCTGCTCGACGCAGCGCGCGCCGGTCCCGATGCCGTGCGCGAGCTGCTCCGCCGACACAAGGCGCCATGAGGCACCTCCTCATCAGCCGCGAGTACCCGCCAGCGCCTGCGGGCGGCATCGGCACGTACGCGGCCCACATGGCGCGCGCGCTGGCTGCGGCGGGAGAAGTCGTGCACGTGATCGGTCAGGCGTGGGCCGGCGCGGCCAGCGGACCCGACGCCGAGTTCGGTGACCGGCTCATCGTGCACCGCGTCCCGATGGAAGACCCCGGTGCCCTGATCGGCAGCCGCCCGCACCCGCAACTGAGCGCCCGGGCCCGCGACCTGTTTCGCTCCGATCTGCCTGCACAGGCCTTCGCATGGGAAGCGGCGCTGCTGGCCGAACGGCTGGTGCGCGAGGAAGACATCGACATCATCGAAGCGCAGGAGTACGAGGCGCCGCTCTGCATCCTCCAGATGCGCCGCCAGCTCGGCCTCGGCCCCGATCGTGAGCCTCCGTGCATCGTGCACCTCCATTCACCCACGGACTTCATCGCGCGCCACAACGACTGGTCGCCGGCTCTGCCGCTGGCCGTCGCGGCCGGCCGCCTCGAGCGGTTCTCCATCCGGCACGCCGACGCGCTGCTCTGTCCCAGCCGCTTCCTCGCGCGTCAGGCCGCAGTGCATTTCGATCTCGCGCCGGACACGATCGAGGTCATCCCGCTGCCGCTGCGCCGCACGGACGCGATCACACGCGCGCCCGTCGTGTGGCGCGCTGGCGACATTCTGTATGCGGGTCGGCTCGAGCGCCGGAAAGGCGTGCTCGAATGGATCGAAGCCGCGGTCGATGTCGCACGTGAGCGGACCGACGCCCGCTTCGTGTTCATGGGCGCCAACGTGCTCGGTACCGCACGCACGAGTGGTCCTGAGGAGGTGCGCCGCCGGATCCCGCGTGAGCTGGCCGATCGCTTCATCTTCCATCCGCACGGTGGCCCGGCAGCACTGCGCGAGCGGCTGGCGAACGCGCGTCTGGCGGCCGTGCCGTCCCGCTGGGAGAACTTCCCGTACGTCTGCGTCGAGGCGATGGCATCCGGGCTTCCCGTGCTGGCCACGCCCAACGGCGGCATGGCCGAAATGATCGAGCCCGGCTCCACGGGCTGGATCGCCGCTTCCGCCGCGCCGGTCGATCTGGCCGCGGCGCTGCGCACGGCACTGGACACAACCGCCGATCGGCTTTCCGGGATGGGCGCCGCCGCGGCTACGCCGATCGCCGGCCTGTGTGACGCGGACCGCATCGTCGAGCGACACCTGCAGTGGCGGGCGCGACTCGTTGCGCGCACCGGCCCGCCCCGCATCAGGCAGGGCGCGAAACATGCGAGCGCTGTGCCCGGCATCGCCTGCGTCGTGATCGAAGCCGGGGATGCCGAGCGTGTGGCCACCACGATGCGCAGCCTCGAGACGCAGACCCAGGCGCCCGCGGCCGTGTGCACCGTACGGGCGGGCGTCAGCACGGTGGAGGCGCGCAATCACGGTCTGGCGAAGGTGCTCGCCGCGGCGGACCTGCGCCCCGAAGGCATCGCTTTCATCGACGCTGGTACGACGCTGGCGCCCGGGTTCATTGCGGCCTGTTCCGGCGCCCTGGCCGCGGATGCGCGCGTGGCGATCGTGACCGGCTGGAGTCGGCGCGCCGATGGCACGCTCATCGCTCCGCCACCGCCGGCGTTTCCCTGGCAGTGGCAGCGCAACGATGTCGCGCCGTGGGCTGCGTTCCGCACGGATGCGATCGTTCAGGCGGGCGGGTTCCGCGCAGGGCTGGCGCACGGATTCGAACACTGGGACATGGCCAACGCCGTGCTGGCGGCAGAGTGGACCGTGGCCGCGTGGCCGGATGAACTCGCACGCCTGGCGGAGCCGAAAGCCGTCCGGCCGGAGGCGCCGTACCCGGTCGAGGCGATGCGGCGCGCGCTGCTGGAGCGGTTTCCGGACCTCGCCGCGCGCGATGCGATCGCGCTGCGGCTGCTCGCCGAGTGGGGCGAGACAGCCGCGAACGACGCGGCCGCCAGGCCGAAGCACGACGGCGCCGGGGCCTCGCTGCGCACCGCGATCGCCGGCGGGCTGCGCCACCCGCTGGCC
>JBFFZF010000027.1:0-34570 GCA_041568755.1 Longimicrobiales bacterium
GCGCCGATCCCTCCGCGGACGAACGGACTGACCACGCGCCGCGCGAGTTCGTAACTCGGCGAGACGTACACGCTCCAGCCTTCGTGGCCCGCGCCGCTGATGGCCGTGTCCTCGAAGTAGTGATCTGTTCCGAGGCCCAAACCGACGCCCGATGGGTGGATCCAGTCCACCGTCAGGTTCAGCCAGCCGTCGGTCTCGGCCGTTGCGCTCGCGACGTTCCGCGCAGCGCCCCAGGATGCCTCTACCGCGAAGTGTGATTGTGCCGCCGCGGCGGACGAAGTCGCGTGGAGAAGGAGAACGGCGATGACGATTCGCATGGCAGCAAACTAACCGGAGATGTGCGCAGTCGGCGCGCGCAGGGGACGAGCGACGCGTCGGAGGGACGAGCGGTCCGCGGAGCGCGACTCAGTTCGCGCGCAACAGCAGGAAAGCCGTCGGCCCGGCGAACAGCGGCAGGATCGGCTCCGGCACGCCGACCTCGCGGGCGTTCGCCTCGAGGTCGCGGTGGATCACGCGCACCTCGGCGAAGCCCGCGTCGCGGCCAAGCTGTGCGAGCTGCGCGTCATCGTAGAAGTGGAGCCGCGAAGCCATCGGCTCGGGCGCTGCGGGTGTGCCGCGCAGCCGCTCGTCCGAGCCGAGCACGACCATGCGTCCCCCGGGCGCGAGCGTGCGGCGCACGTCCGCCAGGACACCGACGGGGTCCGTCAGGAAGCCGAGCACGCCGGTCATTGTCGCGCACGTGAACGCGCCGTCACGGAAGGGCAGCGCGTTGGCCTTGCCGTAGACGATCTGCAGGCGGCCGTCCGCGACGGCGGCGGCGTTCGATGCCCGGGCCAGCCGCACCATCTCGAGGCTGTGGTCGATGCCGGCGGCCCGGCAGCCGGTCTGCAATGCCTGCCCGAGCAGCGCGCCGCCGCCGCAGCCGATCTCGAGCAGCCGGTCCGCCGACCGGAGATCGAGTTCCTCGAGGATCACACGGAAGTTAGGGTAGTGGAACAGCGGGTCGGCGTAGATATCACGGGCGGCCGGACCCGTCGGCCGGCGTGCACCCCGGTCCGTCACCCAGTCGCCGAAGGCCTGCGGCATCAGGCCGGCCAGCAGCGGCGCTGCGACCTGGTCGACGAACCAGCCGGGCGCATCGCCGCCGCCATCGACCATCGCATGCCACTGTCGCACTGAGAACGTGACTGTCGTCCGCTCGCCGCGGGCCGCCAGGGTGAACAGGGCCAGCGGGCGTTCGGCGGGCGCGTCCGGGCCGGCCACCCACTCGAGGCGCAGGCGCTCGCCCGGCCGCCACTCGCCCACCCGGGCGATCTCCGTGCCCCGCTCGGTGACGCGGCCCTGCGGGCCCGGCTCGAAGCGCACGCCCCGCCGGTCGAGCGCGCCGGTCAGCTGATCGATCAGCGCGTCGAACGCCTCCGCGGCAGGCATCGGAACGTCGAGCGAGACCTCGATGCTTCCGCCCATGACCTCACGCGCCTGCCGCCGCCGTCACTCCGGCCAGCCGTCCGTCGGCAGACCCTTGAGAATGCGCAGCGCGTTCCCGTAGTACAGCTTCTTCAGCACGACGTCGGGCAGGTCGATGCCGTAGAGCTTCCAGAATGCGTGGTAGCCGCGGTAATAATCGAAGTACTCATCGCTCGTCTCGAAGACGCGCCAGAAGTACGGGTACTCGTCCGGCTGGAACGAGTCCTTGCCGAACAGGATGCGGTCCTGGAAACGGACGAAGAAGTCGCGGGCCGCACGCGGCTGCCGGCCGATGTCGTAGAGCACGGCTCCGACTTCCGTGTAGACGTTCGGCATCTGCGTCAGCATGCGGCCCAGCCGACCCAGGTCGTTGGCGTGCCACCCCATGTGCGCCGCAACGAACGTCGTGTTCGGGTGCCGGCGGAACAGGTTGTCGCGCTCCGTCATCAGCTGCTCGAAGGACGGGTATTCCTCCGGCGGGAAACGGCGGTTCGGGAACAGCGACAGCTCGAGCCAGCGCTCGTTGCGGTAATCGATCGGCTGGAAGAATTCCTGTGGATCGGCGGTGTGGATGAAGACGGGCAGGCCCAGCCGCGCGCACGCCTCCCAGATCGGGTCGAGATCCGGATCATCGATGCGGAGCCGCGTGCCGTCGGCCTTGCGCGTCGACAGGCCCAGGCCCTTCCCGACCTCGCCCACGCCAACCGCGCCCGCGGCCGCGTCCGCCTCGAGCTGCGCCACGGCCCGCGCCGCCCAGCCCGGGCCGACGTCGCGGAAATCGATGCCCGTCAGCACACGCACCCGGTCGCGCATCTTCGCCGACGCCCGGATCGCGGCCAGTGTGCTGGTCAGCGCTTCGCCCGACAGGCTGTTCGCGGCGATCATCAGCCGGATGTTCAGCCCATCCATCGCCTCGCCCAGCGCGGCCAGCCCCTCGGCGTTCGAGATGCCGGGCGGGTGTCCGTGGAAGTCGATGGCCGGGAACTTCGCGCGCGGCACGAGGTGCTCGGCGGTGACCAGCGTCGAGCGAGGCCGGTAGTCCAGGATGCTGGGCGGGTCCGCCTCCGGCGCCATGCACCGCTGGGGCCGGATCTCGGTCATGCCCGGCGGGCACGACTCGCCCGGCCGGATCTCCACGCCGCCCCGGCCCATGCCTCCGCGCTGCGCTTCAGCGGCCTGGCCGAATCCCAGAAGCGAGGCCGTTACAACGAAGAAAACTCGACGCATGGAAACTCCCCGGTGAGCGATTCAGTCCGGCGCGGTCACCGGCCCCGGGAGGGGCCGGCGGTCCGCCGAATCTACAAGGCT
Organism: Longimicrobiales bacterium; assembly: GCA_041568755.1. GTDB lineage: Bacteria > Gemmatimonadota > Gemmatimonadetes > Longimicrobiales > RSA9 > JBFFZF01. The sequence goes on from JBFFZF010000027.1 coordinate 2,776, forward strand.
CGTCGCGAATGCTCCACAGCCGACCGGCCCCGTCGGGTGAACTCCTACGAAGGTGTCCGGTGTCCCGTTCTACCGCGGCCCGCCGGTGCGACCCACATAGGGAGTGGCGAAGGAGGTCTCATGCGCGTACAACAGCTCCTCCGGGACGGGCTCATCGCCGGGTGCATCGGCTATGCTGTCGTCGTCCTCATGGTCTCCACGGTCGACCTCATGCAGGGCCGGTCGCCCTTCTACACCGCCGCGGCGCTGGGCAGCTGGCTGTTCTACGGGGTGCAGGACCCGGCGCAGCTGACCGTCGCGCCCGAGCCGGTCCTGGCCTACAACGGCGTGCACCTCTTCGTCTTCCTCGCACTGGGCCTGCTGATGGGGTGGCTCGCCCAGCTGGCGGAGCGCGGCCCGCAATTGTGGTTCATCGCGGCCGCCGTGTTCGTTGTCGTCATGCCGCACGCGTTCGGTTTCCCGATCTGGTTCTCCGGTCTGATCAGCCAGGTCCTGTCGTTCTGGCTCATCGTGATCGCGGCTTCCCTCGCGTCTCTCGCGATGGGTGCGTACTTCTGGTTCACGCACCCCATGATCCGGGCCCGCGCGACCGACGCGGACAGCGGCGCATAGCGGCACACACGGCTTGAAACCGATGCGCGGGGCGGGTACCATGGCCTCGTGGGCATCGAACGCGATCGCACCCCGGTATTCCTGACGGACCGGTCCTGCGCACCACCGTGCGCGGCTTGACCGCGATCGCGCATGCCACGTCCTGAAGTGACCGTCGCGCAACGCCGCGCCCGGCTCGCGCTGCGGCATCGTCTCGCGCTTTCAGCCTCGAGTCCCGAAGAGACAGCCTCGGCAATGGTCGCGCTGCACGCGACGGACCCGACCGCCGTCTACATCTCGGCGTGGGCGCGCATGCGCGCGTTCCGAGTCGAGCAGATGGAGGACGCGCTGTACGAGCGGCGCTCGCTCACCCGCCTGCTCGGCATGCGGCGGACCATGTTCGTGCTGACGGCGCCACTCGCGCGGATCGTGGATGCCGCATGCACACGGCCCGTCGCCAGCGCGCACCGCCGCCGCACGATCCAGCTGGTCGAGAAGAGCGGCCTCACGGACGATGGTCGTTCCTGGCTGCGCAAGGTCGAGAAGCAGACGCTCGCCGCGCTGTCGCGGCTGGGCAGCGCCACCGGATCGGAGATCAGTGCGGCCGTCCCGGAGCTGCGCCGGAAGATCGCCTTCGGCGAGGGGAAGAAGTGGGCCGGCTCGATGAGCATGACCACGCACGTGCTCATCCTGCTGGCCGCGCAGGGCCGGATCGTGCGCGGCAAGCCGCGCGGCACGTGGACCTCCAGCCAGTACGCGTGGGAGCTGGTCGAGTCACTGGACGGTGGCGCCGCGGAGGAGCTGGACGAGGCGGACGCCCGCGCCGAGCTGGTGCGCCACTGGCTGCACGCCTTCGGTCCCGGCACGGAGGCCGACCTGCGCTGGTGGGCCGGCTGGACGGCGCGCGACACGCGCGCGGCGCTCGCCCGGCTGGACGTGGCCGAAGTCGAGATCGATGGCGGCGTCGGATACGTCCTCGCAGATGATCTCGAGCCCGTCGCCGAGCCTGATCCCTGGATCGCGCTGCTGCCGGCACTGGATCCGACGGTCATGGGGTGGAAGCTGCGCGACTGGTATCTCGGGACACATGCGCGGCAGCTCTTCGACAGGAATGGCAATGCCGGGCCGACCGTGTGGGCGGATGGCCGGATCGTCGGTGGCTGGGCACAGCGCCCGGACGGCGACGTGGTGGTGAAACTGCTGGAAGACGTGGGCAAGAGGACGGAAACCGCGGTGCGCGAACGGGCTGCGGAACTGACGGCATGGCTGCGCCCGATCGTGGTCAAGCCGCGGTTCCGGACACCTCTCGAAAAGAAGCTGTCCGCCTGAGCCCGCGCGGCGCGCCGCTGGCCGGGCGGGTCCGCGTTGCCCGCCGCGGACACTGGCCCCGTCGCGCGGCGCGCGGTAGTGTTCGAGGTCCGCCGTCGGCCGTGCCCGTCCGGGTGCGGCCGACCGGTTTTCGCCGATCCACCGCCGATCCGTCGAGGTCACACATGCGCACGCCATCCGCCGTCTCATCCCGTGCCGCCCTCCTCACCCGCTGCCTGGCCGTCGTCCTCGCGTACGCCATCGCGGCGCCGGCCCCGGCCGGCGCGCAGGCGGCGCCCGAGCAACGCCCGATGACGTTCCTGGACATGCAGCACTTGAAATCGGCCGGCTCGCCCGCGCCCAGCCCGGACGGCCGCTGGCTGCTCTACACACTGTCCACGCCCGATTGGAAAGAGGCGAGGCGGCAGAGCGACATCATGCTCGTGTCGCTGCAGCAGGGACTGCCCTCGACGAAGCAGATGACGTTCACCGGCGAGAAGAACGAGACGTCACCGGCATGGGCGCGCGATGGCTCGTTCTTCGTGTTCCTGTCGAACCGTGACGCGCAGGCCAGCGCGTCCGGCCAGAACCAGCTGTACCTGATGCGCCCCGACGGCGGCGAAGCCCGCCGCATCACGGACGCACGCGATGGCGTGTCGAACTTCCAGTTCAGCAAGGACGGCCGCTGGCTGGTCTACCGCGCCGGCAAGTCGGGCGAACAGCAGCTGTACCGCCTGCCCGTGGCGGGCATCACGGACGCGCAGCCCGAGCAGCTCACGAAGCAGTCGGCCGGCATCGACCAGTGGGAGATCGGTCCGGACAGCCGTCGCATCTGGTTCATCACGCCGGACACGGTGGACGCGGATGAGAAGCAGCGTCGCGAGAAGCGGTTCACGGTCGACATCCGCAACGCGGAGACGCCGCTGGCCAGCCTGTGGGTCCTCGACCTCGATCCCATCAAGGCGATGCGGCTGACCAGTGATGCTTCCTACACGGTCGCGGGCTTCAACGTCTCGCCGGACGGCCGCTGGGTCGGCTACCGCGGCACATCGTCCGAGCGCTACAAGCGGAACATCACCGAGCAGGGCATCAACACGGACCTGTACCTGCTCGAGACGGCGACGGGCCAGATCGAGCGGCTCACGAACAACTCGGAAGTCGGCGAGAACGGGCCCGGCTTCTCGCCCGACGGCCGCTGGGTCGCGTTCTCCGCGCCCGATGATCTCACCAGGTACAGCATGAAGAACGCGAAGACGTACATCCGCGCGGTGGGTGAGCGCGGCGGCCAGTGGCGCAAGCTGGGCGGATCGTTCGACGGCGATGTCACCGTCGGTTTCTGGTCCGAGGACGGCAACACGATCTACTTCAACGAGGGCATCCGCGCGACGAACCAGCTCATGGCCGTGGACGTCCGCCAGAACACGGTCCGCCAGGTCACCGATCTGAAGGCCTCCCTGTTCGTCAACCGCGATGACGACACGGGCGTGATCCTCATCAATTACAGCGATCCCAAGACGGCGCCCACGGTGTTCACCGTCGCCAATGTCGCGCAGATCGCGAACCGGCAGGCGTGGCGCCAGCTCACGGACGCCAACCCGCAGGTGCGCGGCTTCGCGCTGGGCGAGGAAGAAGAAATCACGTGGCGGTCGACGGACGGGAAGATGGTCGGCGGCGTGCTCGTCAAACCCGTCGGCTACCAGCCCGGCCAGCGCTACCCGCTCATCGTCGCGATCCACGGCGGGCCCGCGTCCGCCGACGTGCTCGGCTTCAACGGCGGTTACGGCTCGCAGGTCTACGCGGGCGCCGGCTACGCCGTGCTCAAGCCCAACTACCGCGGCTCGACGAACTACGGCGAACAGCACAGGAACGACATCGTCGGCAACTACTTCCCGCCCGGCTTCGACGACATCATGACGGGCGTCGACCACCTCATAGCGCAGGGCATCGTCGACGGCGACCGCATGGGCGCGCTGGGCTGGAGCGCCGGCGGCCACTGGTCGAACTGGATCCTGACGCACACGGACCGGTTCAAAGCGATCAGCTCCGGCGCCGGCACCTCGAACTGGATCTCGATGTACGCGCAGAGCGATGTCCAGCGGAACCGGCAGTACTACCTGGGCAACGACCTGCCGTACGACAATTTCGAGGCGTACTGGAACCAGTCGCCGCTCAAGTACATCCGCAACGCGCAGACGCCCACGATGATCCACGTGGTCGAGGGCGACCCGCGCGTGCCCAGCCCGCAGTCCGTCGAGCTGCACATGGCGCTCAAGAAGATCGGCGTGCCGACGGAACTGTTCATGTACCCGGGCAACACCCACGGCATCCCGGACCCGCGCAACCAGCTGGTCAAGGCGGTCAGCGAGATGGCGTGGATGGACTACTACGTGCGCGGCATGGGCCAGAAGTTCGCGTGGCGCGACGTGCTGAAGACGCTCGAGGACGCGCCGGCCGCGCGCACGACGACGAATCAGGGGAACGGCAGACAGGAGTGACGGCCCGCTCCGTGCGGCGGTTCGCGCCGTCGGCGGAGACATCCTAGCCGAGCTGCAGCGCTCGAGATCCGGGCGGAGCCGAGTCGCGCGTGACTCTTCCCCGTGCGCGGCGGAACCCGCATCTTCGAGGTACGCCGACAGGAAGAGCCCATGCACGACGTGATCCACGCCCGCGCCGCACCATCGTCCGATCGGCCGCCGCAGCGACCCCCGCCGCACCGCGCGGACCCGTCGCGCTTCGCGCCGGTCGTCGCCGGCGCCCTGCGATCGCCCGCCCGACCGCTCGACGAGGCGACGCGGGCCTTCTTCGAGCCTCGCCTCGGTCACGACCTGAGCGACATCCGCATCCACACCGGCCCGGCCGCGGCCGACTCCGCGCGCGCCCTCTCGGCGCGCGCCTGGACGACGGGCGCACACATCGTGTTCGGGTCCGGCGAGTACGAGCCCCACACCGATGCCGGCAGGCGGCTGATCGCGCACGAGCTGGCCCACACACTCCAGCCGGATGGGGGTGCCGGGCCCGTCATCCGCAGGAAGATCAGAGTCGGGGCAGGCCTGACGCTGGACACGATGGGGTACACGACGTCGCGCACGGGAGATGTGTACACGGTCCCGAAGGTCGTGAAGAACACGATCTGGCACGAGCTGTTCACGTCGCTGATGCATTCGCCACGCGTCTTCACGCTCGACGGCACGACCAGCGCGCAGATCGACGCGAACTTCAAGAAACACATCATGGCGCGCCACGGCATCGTTCAGTTCGCCGCGAAGAAGAAGTATACCTTCGCCGCCGGCGGGGCATTCAAGATGAACCCGGCGTACTGGAAGGTGGACGCCAGCGGCTGGTCCCTGAAGCCGGGAGCCGATGCGGACAAGGCCGTCGCCGATCTGAACGTGAACCCGGGCGAGTACGCCATCGCCTGCCTCGCGGCCACGCAGCTCACCATGATCGGCGGCAGCGGATCGCCGCTGGCCAACGATACCGGCGTCGCGCCCGACGACTGGATCCCGGGCGACTGGGGCTACATCAGCAACACGAGCTTCCCGAGCGGCGGAACCGTCGGCCTGGAAGGAGAGAACATCATCTACACGGGCAAGGACAAGTTCTGGGGCCATTTCGGCGCCGGGAACACGTACCGGACGCACAAGGAATGGTTCGACGAGGTCGAGTCGTGGCACGGCGGCGCCTCCGCGTCCGATTACCGAATCCGGCCGACCGCCGGGCTCGCGTGAGACAAGGTCCGCCGCCCGCGCATGGCAGCACCAATGGTCATCAGCTGGACCGTCACGGACGGCGATCCGCCGCGTGTGCACTACACCGTCGATGGTGCGGCAGTGGGCCGGAACGGCCACGGGTTCGATGCGGTCCTGGAGGCGATCCGGCGGGACGCTGACCGTGCCGTGGTGCTGCGCGTCGGGACGATGCCGACCGGCGGGCAGGCGCTGCTCGCTAGTCTTCCGTTCCACGAGCGGCTCGCCGAACTCGAGGCGGCCCTCGACGGACGCAAGCTCGTCTACACGATCGGCTGAGGCGAGGTGCGGGGCTAGCGACCCGCGCCCAGCTTCGCCCTCATCTCCTCGAACCAGTTCACGACCACGAAGAACCGTTCCGGCGCTGCTGGATCCGTCGACGGGCCGGTGAGTGCGGCAACCGGCTTGGGCACGATGAACCGGTCGCCGTCCGGGTGAAGATCCCAGGACCAGCCGTGCAGTCTTTCGCCCGCGTGAACGACCTCGCGGGAGAGCACGCGGAACGCTGGTTCCCGCTCCAAACGCGCAGCGAAGAGCGTATCGGTCCTGCCAGCGAGTTGCCAGTAGTAGAGCGTGTTGCCATCGGGAGACCAGCGCGGACTGCTGACGTCACCTTCGGACACGAGCATCTGCCGTCCCGGCTCGGGAAACGTGCGGACGTAGATGGCGCTTGTGCGCCCCAACACCTCGTAGGCAGCCAGCCCGCCGCGCGGCGCGACCGTGATTCCGTCCACGAACTCTTCGGACTGCAGGTACGCCTGCGGCACGGCGCCGGAATCCGGCTGGATAATCCAGAAGGACGTCGAGGGCGCGTCGCCGTCCCTCATGACAGCGTCGTCCATGAAGACGAGCCGGCCCGGTTCAGGCCAGTCCCGGGGCGTCTGGTCGCCGGGACGCGCCAGAAGGCGGACCTCGGGCGCATCGTCGAGCGATTTCACGAAGAGGTCCGCTCCGTCCGTGCCATCCCGGGTCGAGGCGAAGGCGATGCGCGTCCCATCCGGAGACCACACCGGCTCCGTGTTGTCGCCTTCCGACGTGAGCCGGCGAGGCGTCGTGCCCACCTCGACGTCGTAGACGAAGACATCGCTCCGGCCACCGTCCTCGATGGTGTAGGCGACGCGTCGGCCATCGGGGGACCAACGGAGGTTCTCGAAATCGCGCGGCGCGAGCGGAAGTGTGTCGACCGCGCCGGACAGGTGCACGACGAGCAGGCGCGGAGCGCCGATCGCGCCGCTGAACCGACCCATCCCGTAGACCAGAGTACCCGTCCGCGAAATCGCGTACCGGACTTCATCGCCCCTGTACAGGCTGACCTCGTCCAGCACGCGGACCGGCTGGCCCGTGACCTCGCGACGACGCAGGTCGAACGGCACGGCGAAGAGCCCGCCGGTCGGGTGCGCGAACAGCAGGTGACCTGTCTCGACGTAACGAGCGTCCACGCCCTCGGCGATGAGGGTTTTGACCGAGTCTGTGGCCAGGTCGAGCAGGCGCACGGAGGCAGGCTCGTCCGTGAACAGCAGGCCCGAGCCGTCCGGAAGCAGCCGGGGCGACGCGATGCTTCGGTCAAGCAGGGTATCGATCGCGCCCGATTCGTGGAGGCGAAGGACGTCCCAGGGCGTTGTGAACACGATCGTGCCGTCCCGCCCCCAGTGCGGCATGGCGACGGCCATCGAATCGAGCACCGTGAACGGCGCACCGCCGTTTACGTGCACCCTGCGGAGCCCCGAGCCGCTGTAGACGATCCACTCGCCATCCGGCGAGAACGCGGGGAACACCGCGTTCTCGGTCTGAGGGATCGGCTGGAAGCCGGCGTCTTCCGCCCTGCGGATCCAGAGCATGCGCTCGCCGTCGACATCAGCAGACATCACGATGGTCCGACCGTCCGGCGAGATGTCGAGGTTGATGCGCGAATCCGACGCGACGTTGCCGGCGTCCAGGTTCAGGCGCACGGGGAACGGCGCCGGGCCCGCCGGTGGTGGCATCAGTTGTGAGATTCCGATGATGGCAGCGAGCGCGATGAGCGCCGCGATCGAGCGCGGATCGCGCAGCCACGCGCGCGTGCCCGCCGGCGAGGCGATCGCACGGGTGCGGCCCGTGACGTGGAGATCGGTCCGGCGCTCGTAGCTGAACGATGCATCGCCCAGCGCCCTGTCGAACGCGGACGCACTCTCGAAGCGGTCTGCCGGCAGCTTCTCGAGCGCCCGGTCCAGCGCGGCGGCCACGTGCGCCGGGACCGCGCGACGCAGATCCGTCACGGGCCGCGGATCGTCCGTGAGGATGCGCATCAGAATGGCCTGCGAGGTCGGGCCCGTGTGCGGCGGGTCACCGGCCAGCATCTCGTACAGCACACACGCGAGGCTGTAGATGTCGGAGCGCGGCGTGAGGTCGCGGTCCGCCGAAGCCTGCTCGGGACTCATGTAGTGCGGCGTGCCCAGGCTCAGCCCCGTCTCCGTCATGCGACCGCCGCCCGCCGCGCTGAGCGCGAGCGCAATGCCGAAGTCTGCGACGACCGGCCTGCCCTCCTGCAGCAGGATGTTCTCCGGCTTGATGTCCCGGTGGATGACGCCGTTGCGGTGCGCGTAGTCGAGCGCGCCGGCCACATCACTCGCGATGCGCAGGGCTTCCTCGACCGGCAGCTGTCGCTCGCGGTCCAGCCGCTGGCGCAGCGACTCACCCGGCACGTAGGGCATCACGTAGTAGAGGAATCCGTCGGCCTCTCCGGAATCGAACAGCGGCAGAATGTGCGGGTGTTGCAGGTTGGCCGTGGTCCGGATCTCGGTGATGAAGCGCTCGCCGCCGATCACGGCGGCCAGCTCCGGACGCAGCACCTTGACGGCGACGGCGCGATCGTGACGGACGTCGTGCGCGAGGTACACCGTGGCCATGCCGCCCTGACCGAGCGGTCGCTCGAGGCGGTAGCGGTCGGCCAGTGCGGCCGTCAGGCGATGGATCTCGGTCATCGGTTACCCCGGGGAGGTCCGGTCGAGCCAGCCCGAAACTTTGCGCACTCGCTCCGCACACGCCAGAACTTCGTCGCCTTCCCCGGCTCCGCCGAGCCGAAGACAGCGGTGCAACCACACCAGGCCATGCGCGCGCCGGAAGCCCGTGATCGTTTTCGCCGGCGTTTCCTGCGTTGGTTTCTGATATCCCGGACGCTCCGCGGCCGTTTCCCCACCCGGGGCTGCGTTCGCGTGGGCGGTCGGGTGTGGCGCCCCGCACCGAGCCGGCGGGAAGAACAAGACCACCAGGAGGCCTTCATGCCGACCACAACGCTCGAGGACATCACCTTCACGTCGACCAGACTGGTCAACGTCCCGTGCATCATGGAGTACCGGACGCTGCTGGAGTACAGCTGTTATCCACCACCCAACGGCAGCCGACCGCTGTCGGAGACGTTCGAGGATCAGACCATCGGCCCCACACTGCTCCAGGACTCGGTCGATCCGGGCGAACTCACGCGGGTGGTGCAGGGCACCCTGCCCACCGGAACCGCCGCCAACCTGTCCGATATCCTCGCCAGGGTCGAGGGACCGCTCGGCCTGGGCAAAGTCACCATTTCGCCGGGCAATATCCCTGCGTCGGCCAAAAGGCCGGTGCCATGCTTCAAGACCACGATTGCACTCGAGATCGTGTGTGACATCGTCGAGATCGTGGCGACCGCGCGGATCCCGCTGAACCTGTTCGGCGTCAACTATGCTGCCGGTGGCACGGTCGCCACGTTCCGCGTCAAGAACCCGGTGGGCAGCAGGCTCAAGCGCCTCGGGCCACCGTCGGAGGATCGGCCGGGCCGCGAGTCTTCCGACGACGGCTGCCGTTAGCCGGAAGCGCTGCGCGAGTATCCGCGCTTCAGTTCGAGATCGGCCTCGCCGGCTTGACGTAACGGTCGAACCACTCGACGACGCGGTTCATGAAGTCGAGCTGGTGCGCGCGCTCGCGCAGCCCGTGCGGCTCGCGCGGGTACAGCACGAGTTCCGTCGGCACGCCCTTGAGCTTCAGGCTCGTGTACAGCTGGATCGACTGCTCCGGGTGCACGCGCTCGTCGACCAGCCCGTGGCCGATGAGCATGGGCGTGCGCGCCGTCGCCAGATTCGCGATCGGTGACCGGTCCATCGAGAGCCCGACGTTGTCGAACCAGAACAGGTCCCAGTGCACGGCCGACATCTCGACCGGGATATCCGTCGTGCCGGTGAACGAGATCCAGTTCGAGATGCCGGCGAACGAGATGGCCAGCCGGAACCGGTCGCTGAAGCGCGTGCCGGCCAGCGCGGAGAAGTAGCCGCCGTACGATGTCCCGCTCATGCCGACGCGGCCCGCATCGATCCAGCCACGCGCGGCCAGGTCGTCGATGCCCGCCAGCACATCCATGAACTCCTCACCGCCCAGGTCCCGGTGGTCGCCCTTCGAGAACGCCACGCCGCGGCCGCCGCTGCCCCGGTAGTTCGGCATCAGGACGCCGTAACCCTGACCGGCCAGCACCTGCGCGGGATACAGCGGATTCGTCGTCCAGTTGTCGTAACTGATGCCTTCCGGTCCGCCGTGCGGCAGCACCGCCAGCGGCGCGGCGACGCCCGGCTGCGCGCTCAGCGGGTGGATGTAGACGCCGGCAATGCGCTCGCCTTTCGCGCCCGTCCACTCGATCGTCTCCTGGCGCGCCAGCCGGACGTCGGACAGCCACGGGTTGTGGCGTGTGATCCGGCGCAGCACGCCATCGCGCAGGCTGCCCGTGTACAGCTCGCCCGGGTGCGTCGACGTGCTGGCGGAGACCGCGAACGTGCGCGCGGCCGCGTCGATGCTCGCGCTCAGGAAGACCTCCGCGCCGCCGCCGGCCACGCGCTGTACGGGCCCGTTCGCTGCGTTCAGCCGGTTCAGCGAGGTGCGCGTGCCCTCGGCCGCGACGAACGCGATCGTATTCGCGTCCAGCCACGTCACGGTCAGCACGCTGGCCTCGTAGCCGGGTGTCCGGTTGACCGCCGGAGCGCCCGGCCGCGCCACGAACACGCTCTGCGCGAGCGGGTCGTTGAACGAGACCGCGCCCACCCAGGCGATGCGCGTGCCGTCCGGCGACCACGCCATGGGTCCCAGCTTGCCCTGCGTCTCCGCCAGCGGCGTGAGCGCGCCGCCGGTCGCGGGCACGGTGAACATCTCGCGATACATCATGTCCGCATCGACGTCGGGCTCCGCCGTCGTCTGCACCGCGATCGACCGGCTGTCCGGCGCCCACACGAAGTCGCGCACGACGGCGGAAGGTGGTGTCAGCGCGATGCGCTCGCCACCCTGCACCGGCTCGGCCCACAATCGGACGTGCCGGTAGCGCTGGCTCGCGACGATCACGTCATCACCCGCCGCCCGGCGCTGTGCGGCGTCCGGCGCCTCCGGCTCGACCGCGGTGTACGCCACCGTCCGGCCGTCCGGCGAGAACTGGAACGCCATCACGCCCGTGGGCGAGCGCGTGATCGCGCGCGGATCGCCACCGGCCGCGGGCACGACGTACACCTGCGTCTGGGGATTCTGCGCCTCGATCCGGGTGGTGAACGCCAGTTGACTGCCATCGGCAGACCACGCCGGTGAGGACGCCGACTGCGGCGCGCGCACGACCGCCCGCGCCTCGCCACCCGCGGCCGGCACGACCCACAGCTCCGACCACGAGCCGCCGACCGGGTCCGTCGCAGCGCGCGGCCGCGTCAGCGTGTAGGCCACGAGCCGGCCGTCCGGACTCATCGCCACCGCACCGACCTGCTCGATGCGCAGCACCTGCTCCGGCGTGAGCTGCGCCCACAGTCCGGCCGGCCACAGCGCCAGAATCGCAACGACGGCGCAGAGCGACGCCGACATCGGGCGCCGCCCGGATACTCGGGTGTTTCTCGACATCAGATCCTCCATTTCAGGCGCGCGCGCTCAGGCGCGCGGCCGGGCAAGCCCTGCCTCGCTGAGCAGCAGCAGCAGCGCGTTCTTGATCGCCAGATCCCCGTTCTCGTTGCGCCACCACTCGCCCGGCGCGTGCCCCTCACCGCCATCGCCGCCCCGCCCGATCGTCACCGCGGGGACGCCCAGCGAGATCGGGATGTTCGAATCCGTCGAACCGAATCCGCCGCTCGGATTGCCGCCCAGCAGGCGCGCGGACGCGAGCGCACGCTGGAACAGCGGCGCCGACTCGGCCATCGTGCCCGACGGCCGGTTGCCCACCTGATCGATCTCGACCTCGAGCGGCGGGCCGCGCCGGCGCGCGGCGTTCTCGTCCTCGAGTCCTCGCTGCATCGCGGCCTTGAACGCGGCATCGATCCGGTCCAGGCTCTCGGGGCTCTCCGAACGCATGTCGACTTCCATCATGACCTCGAACGGGATCGAGTTGACGGAGGTCCCGCCGCCCAGGACGCCGACGTTGTAGCTGGTGCGCGGGCCGGTGCGCGTCAGCGGATCGGCCGATGTGACGAAGTGTGTGATCGCGCGGCCCTGCGCGTGCGCGGGGTTGGCCATGCCGAACGCGCCCCACGAGTGCCCGCCCGGGCCCTTGAACTTCACGCGGTAGCGGTACGAGCCGAGCCCGGAGTTCACGATCCGGTCGAGACCGCCGCCGTCGACCTCGATCCACGCATCCAGCCTGTGCGCCCCCGGCCGGAACAGATGCTTCATCCCGCGCAGATCGCCCAACCCCTCCTCGCCTACCACACCGACGAACCAGACATCGGATTCCGTCTCGATGCCGGCCTGCTCCAGCGCACGCAACACGGTCAGCACGACGATCAGCCCGCGCGTGTCATCGCCGATGCCGGGCGCGAACAGCGTGTCGCCGCGCTGGCGGACCGTGACGTCGGTGCCCTCCGGGAACACCGTGTCGAGATGCCCGCCGAACCCGATCGTGCGTTCGCTCCGCCGGCCCCGGCGCAGCGCGATCGCGTTGCCTTCCTGGTCGATCCACGCGGAGTCGGCGCCCGCCTCCTGCAGCCAGCGCAAATAGACCTCGGCCCGCTGCTGCTCCATGAACGGCGGTGCGGGGATCTGCGTCAGCTCAATGAGGTCCGCCATCGTGCGGGGCTCGAGTTCCTCGATCACGCGGAACGCGCGCTGGACCCCCGCGTCCTGCATGATGGCCCGGACCTGGGCCGCGATCTCCTGCTGCGCCGCGGCCGGGCGGGCGGGCAGGAGCAGGGCACCGAAAACCATAGTGACGAGCCACCGGGATGTCGCAATGCTGCGCACACGGACCTCCGTTGCAGACCGGGTTCGAGGGGGCGGCCCGCAATGTCGTGCGCGGACCGGCCTCTCGCAATGCGATCCGGCGCGAACCGCCGCCCGCGCGCGGCGCGCGCGTTGCGTTCAGCGCGTCGCCGCCGCCTGGACCGCGCGGGCGAGCGCGAGCAGCGCCGCACCGGTTCCGCCCGCCAGTGGCCGGCCCGCGCTGGTGTTCAGCTGGATCGCGATCGCGAAGCCGTGGTCGGCCCAGTAGCGCACCTCGGTCAGGTAGCCGGGGAAGAAGCCGCTGTGGCCGCGCGTCGGCCCGAGCGGCGTCTCGTGCAGGATCACGCCGAGTCCGTAGCGGACGCCCGGGCCCAGACCCGCGGCCTCGATGCCGTCCAGCCAGTCCGCGTTCACGCGCGCATCGAACGCGCGGTTCTCGTACAGCAGCTTCGCCCAGCGCGCGAGCGCGGCGGCGTTCACCATGAAACCGCCGCCCGCCCACTCGAACTGCGGGTCGAAGACCAGCCGTCCATTCACCAGCATCCCATCGCTCGCGGCAAACGGATTGCCCGCGCCCGCGTACCCCTGCACCAGCCCGGGCAGCACGGGACCGGTCTGCGGCACGATGTCCTGCAGTTCCAGCGGCTCGAGCACACGACGCCGGATCGCGTCGTACATCGGCTCACCCAGCACCTTCTCCAGCAGCAGCCCCAGCACGATGTAGTTGGTGTCCGAGTACGTCCAGCCGTGTCCCGCGGCGAACGGCGCCGGCGTGTCGAGGATGTAACCGATCTGATCGGCGGGCCGCCACACGCGGTACGGCTCGGCGCGCACGGCCCGCACGAACGCGTCATCGAATTCGTAGCGCACCAGTCCGCTCGTGTGGTTCATGAGCATGCGGATCGTGATGTCCGGCCCGTTCGGCAGGCGCGCGAACCACGGCTCCGTGCCCAGGTACTTCGCGATCGGCTCGTCCAGCCCGATGCGGCCCTCGGCCACGAGCTGCAGCGCGACCGCGCCGAAGAACGTCTTGCCCGTGCTGCCCGCCAGCATCCGGTCGGACGGGCGCATGCGCACCTGCGCGATCGTGTCCGACCAGCCTGTCGCGAGTGCGAGCACGCGCCCGTCCGCCAGGGCGATGCCGACCGTCGCGCCCGGGAAGCTGCCCGCAGCGTGCAACGAGTCCAGCGCAGCCTGCAGCCGCTGCTCGAGTGCCGGCAGGGCCACAGTCGTCTGCGCGGCGGCGGGCAGGGTGCCGGAGAGCAGCCCGGCGAGCAGCGCCAGGCGGAGGGTGAATCGGCCGGCACGCTGCGTGACGAGGTTCATGGTCCTTCCCGGGCGGGGAACGGGGATGACAGTGTCGGACAAGGACCGGTACTATAACCTGCGGGCGCACCCGGCGCCGGTCGTGCCGGATCGCCCCGACTCCAGCCCGGAGAGCCCATGACCGAACCGCGCATCGGCCTGCTCGGACTCGGCGCGTACCTGCCGGAGCGCGTGATGACGAACGACGAGTGGGCAGAGCACGTCGACACGTCCGATGCGTGGATCGTCGAACGCACCGGCATCCACCGCCGTCGCTTCGCCGCAGCCGACGAGAGCACGGCCGACCTGGCCGTCCGGGCAGCGCAGAGCGCGATCGACGATGCCGGACTCACGCCGGCCGACATCGACGAGATCATCGTCGCCACGGACACGCCCGAAGTGTATTCGCCAGACACCGCGTCGTTCCTGCAGGCCCGGCTCGGCACCCGCGAAATCACGGCGTACGATCTGGGCAGCAGCGGCTGCGCCGGCTTCGTGCTCGCGCTCGACGTCGCGCGGGCACGCGCACTGCAAAAGGACCGCCGGATCCTCGTCGTTGGCGTCGAACTGCTCAGCCGGCTCATGGACTGGACCGACCGGAACACGTGCGTGCTGTTCGGCGATGCAGCGGGCGCGGCCGTCGTCGGCCGCACCAGCGGGGACGCCGTGATCCTGGCCGCGAACGCCGGCACCGACGGCACGCAGAGTGACATCCTGGGCCTCGAGGTCGGCGGCCCGCGCGTGCCATTCACCGAGGAGCGCGCGCGCGCCCGGCTGCACCAGCACCTGGTCATGAAGGGCAGAGAAGTCTTCCGGGCGGCCGTGCACAGGATGAGTGCGTGCGCCCACGAGCTGCTGGACCAGGCGGGACTGACACTCGACGACGTAGCGCTCATCATCCCGCACCAGGCCAACCTGCGCATCCTGAACGCGGTGCGCGACCGGCTCGGTGTGCCGGACGAAAAGGTGTTCATCAACGTGTACGAGTACGGCAACACCGGGTCCGCTTCCGTGCCCGTCGCGCTCTGGGAAGCCCGCGCGCAGGGCCGCATCCAACCCGGCGACATCGTCCTGCTCACTGCCTTCGGCGCCGGCTTCCACTGGGCAGGCGTGCTGGTCCGCTTCTGAGGACCGCGGTCGAAAAGGCCCACCGTTCGGCAGGCTGCGTGCAGAACTGTGAACGATCGCCCGCGATCCCGACCGGCGGCATGCCACCCCGTCACGACGAACCCCGGGTCAATCGTTCTTCATCAGGTGTATGTGGTACCGGGAGGTCATCGGTTACCGGTCACCTCCCGCAGGCACGCATTTGCAGGTGAACCGTGCACGGTTGTCATCACCTGTTATCGGGTGAGCTACCTGCACACAACCGCCAGCGCCGTCCCGTCCACACCCCCGCGGCCTGCCGGCTCGCTGTGCACGGACTTGCCCTCTCGGCGCCCTTCTCAGGTCCCGCCCGTACCGGTTTACGATTTCATGCACAAAGTGACGCTCGCCGCCGTCCGCGCAGCACGCTCCCGCGGTCCGACACGTGTGTCTCAGACTGCCAGGTCGGTCCCGTCCCATCACATGGACGGCTGACCTTCGTTTCTTCGGCCCGGCTCCGGTGCTGGAGCGTGGGGCCGCTTTCCCCGCACGACGATGTGCTCTTCACGGCCGGCCGGCCTGCTGCTTCGCGCCACGAGTGTCGCGCGATGCGCCGGGTCGGCCGCCTCCTTTTCCCACCACCTGTTCAGGGAGGACCCATGAAGCACCTTGCCACAGCAAGACTGCTCCTGGCAGCCCTGCTCCTGGCTCTGCCGGCCGCGCTGCACGCGCAGCAGTTGCGGTCCGTCACGGGCCGGGTCATCACCAGCGACGGCCTCCAGCCGCTCGCCGGGGCCCAGGTCTCAGTCAAGGGAACGTCCGTCGGGACACTGACGGACGAGACCGGATCGTTCACGCTGCGCGTGCCCGCGGGCGCCACGACGCTGGTCGTCCGTTACCTGGGCTACCGCACCGCGGAAGCCGCCATTGCCGATCAGGTCGAGGTCGTCCTCGAGCAGCAGGCCATCGGACTCGAGGGCATCGTCGTGACGGCGCTCGGCGTCCAGCGCGAGAAACGCACGCTGGGCTACAGTGTGCAGGACGTGACCGGGGCCGAACTGGCCAAGGTCCCCGAGCTGAACATCGTCAATTCGCTCCAGGGCCAGGTCGCGGGCGTGCACGTGACGGACGCCGGCCCTACGGGCGGCTCGTCCAGGATCGTGATCCGCGGGGCCAGTTCGATCGCCGGCAACAACCAGCCGCTCTTCATTGTCGACGGCATTCCGATCGACAACGCTGCGCCGCGCAACTTCGGCTACGGCGGCATCGACGTCGGCAACACGGCCCAGGACATCAATCCGGAAGACATCGAATCGATCAGCGTCCTGAAGGGCCCGAACGCGGCGGCGCTGTACGGCTCGCGTGCGGCCAACGGCGCGATCGTGATCACCCTGAAGTCCGGCCGCGGCCTGGACGCCGGCGGACTCGGCATCACGGCGACCTCGAGTTTCACGCTCGAGGATCCGCTGCGGCTGCCCCGCTACCAGAACGTGTACGGGCAGGGCGTGGGCGGCGAGTTCCGCTTCGTGGATGGCGCGGGCGCCGGCCTCTGGGACTTCGTGGACGAGAGCTGGGGCCCGAAGATGGACGGCCGCCTGATCGACCAGTTCACGGGGCCCGCACAGCCGTGGCTGCCGCACCCGGACAACGTGCGCAGCTTCTTCGACACCGGACGGACGTGGGACACGAACGTCGCGATCTCGCGTGCGACGGACAACTCGAATGTGCGCCTGTCGCTCAGCAACACGCAGGTCAACGGCATGGCGCCCGGCAACACGATCGACCGGATCGGCGTGGCGCTCAAGGGCGGCTCGTCGATCACCGATCGCATCAGCACCGAGGCCTCGCTCAACTACATGAGCCAGGAATCGGTGAACCGCCCGGGCACCGGGTACGATGAAGACAATCCGATGCAGAGCTTCGTGTGGTTCGGCCGCCAGGTCGACATGAACGCACTGCGCAACTACCGGTGCACGGGCAACGAGCCCACGCCCTGTGAGGTCGGCCAGCAGTACAACTGGAACTACAACTACCACAACAACCCGTTCTGGGAGCAGCTGGTCAACCAGAACTGGGACGAGCGCGACCGGGTGCTGGGCCACGTGCAGGCCAGCTATCAGGTCGCCGACTGGGTCACGCTGACAGGCCGCGTCGGCCGCGACTGGTATCGCGACCACCGCAAGGACATCATCGCGTTCAACAGCCTGGACGATGCCGGCGATGGTGGCTTCAACGAGTCGACACGCTACAGCGCCGAGACGAACGCGGATCTTCTGCTCACGGCGACCCGTCAGCTGACCGACCGGATCGGGATGAACCTGACCGGCGGCGGCAACATCCGCACGAACAACTACGAGTTTTCGGGCGTGTCCGTCTCTGCCCTGACCGCGCCGGGCATCTTCACGATCGACAATGCGGCCGTGCCCGCGAACCCGGCCGATTACACCGAGGACAAGAAGGTCCGCAGCCTGTACGGCTCATTGAGCCTCAACTACGACGGGTACCTCAACCTGGACGTGACCGGCCGGAACGACTGGTCCTCGACACTGCCGGACGGCAACAACTCGTACTTCTATCCCTCGGTGTCGAGCGCCTTCGTGTTCAGCGATGCGCTCGGCATGCAGAGCGATTTCTTCAGCTCGGGCAAGATCCGGGCGAGCTGGACGCGCGTCGGCAACGACACCGATCCGTACCAGCTGACCTCGGTCTTCAACGCCCAGCAGTCCTGGGGCGGCGTGCCGATGTTCTCGGTGCCCAACCAGCTGCCCAACCTGGACCTCAAGCCGGAAGAGACATCGGCGTGGGAGGTCGGCACCGATCTCGGTTTTCTGAACGAACGGCTCGGCTTCGTGGTCACGTACTACGATGCCACCACGAAGAACCAGATCCTGGGCGTGCAGATCTCGCCGACCAGCGGATACACCAGCCAGATCCTGAATGCCGGCGAGGTGCGGAACTGGGGCCTGGAGCTGCTGCTCCGATCGACGCCCGTCCGCACGGAGTCGGGGTTCCGCTGGGACCTGACGCTGAACTGGGCAAAGAACAACTCGGAGGTCACCGAACTGTACGGCGACCTCGAGACGCTGGTCCTCGGCACCTACTGGAGCCTCAACATCGAGGCCAGGAAAGGCCAGCCGTACGGCGTGATGTTCGGCAACGGCTACCTGCGCGATGAGCAGGGCCGCTGGATGCTGACTTCATCGGGCTACCCGCGCATCGACCCGGAACGGCGCGTCCTGGGCAACTACAACCCGGACTGGAACGGCGGCGTACAGAACCGCTTCTCGTATGGCGCCTTCGATGTCAGCGTGCTGGTCGACGGCCAGAGGGGCGGCGACGTCTTCTCGGTCACGAACTGGTTCGGCGAGTACGCGGGCGTCCTCGAGTCGACGCTGCGCGGCCGCGAGAACGACTTCTGCGATCCGGGCATCGTCGTGCCAGGCGTGCTGCCCGACGGATCGGTCAACGGCGATGGGCAGAACGACAAGACGGTCTGCCCCGAGGCCTACTTCGGTCGCAACTTCGGCAACCACGAGGCCGGCATCGATGACGCCAGTTACATCAAGCTGCGCGAGGTCCGCCTCGGCTACGAGATCCCGACACGCTTCATCCAGCGGCTGGGATTCTCGGGCGGCACGATCTCGCTGATCGGCCGCAACCTCGCGCTGTGGTCCAGGATCGACAACATCGATCCGGAGACGGCCTTCGATGCCAGCAACGTACAGGGCATCGAGTTCGGTCAGTTCCCGACCGCGCGCAGCATCGGCTTCGCCCTTTCGATTCGCCCTTGACGCCACTGGCAACCGAGGAGACAGTGATGAGATTCAGGAATCCTGCCCGTGGCGTGCTGGTGGCCGGTCTCGTGCTGGTCACCACGGCCTGCGCCGACGGGCTCGTCGAAGTCAACGACAACCCGAATGCGCCGACCGATGTCGGCGCCGAATTCCTCCTTCCGCAGTCGATCCGTTCGGCCGTCGAGAACAGCTTCGACAGCTGGATGATGTTCCACCATGCCAGCATCTGGGCCCAGCAGACGGTCCAGATCCAGTATCCCGATGAGGAGACCGGCCAGGTCCGGCCGGGCAACATGCAGGCGTTCTGGACGACGTTCTACTCCGGTCCGCTCCAGGACATCCAGACGGTCATCGCCAAGGGCGAGGCAGGTGGCAGGCCCGAGATCGAAGCGGTCGGCCAGATCTGGAAAAGCTGGATCTTCCACATCATGACGGACCTCTGGGGCGACCTGCCGTACTCCGAAGCGCTCAAGGGCGCCGAGGGCGTGACGACACCCGTGTACGACGCCCAGCAGGACGTCTACGCCGGACTGTTCACCACGCTGTCCAGTGCTGCCACCGCGCTGCAGAGCGCCGGCGGCGCGGGCTTCGGCGCCGGTGACATCCTCTATGGCAACGACTTCGACAAATGGCGCCGCTTCGCCAACTCGCTCCGTTTGCGGCTGGCCATGCGGCTCTCGGAGCGCGATCCCGCCGCGGCGCGCACGCAGTTCACCGCGGCGCTCAACGCGGGCGTGTTCCGCAGCAACGGCGACAACGCCATGCTGCGCTGGCCCGGCCCGCCCTACCAGAACCCCATCTTCGAGAACTGGCAGACGCGGGACGACGACGGCGTCAGTGCGACGATGATCGACATGCTGAAGTCGTTGAACGATCCCCGGCTGAAACTGTACGCGGAGCCGGCGACCGAGGACGGCCAGTACCGCGGCCTGGGCAACAACATCGCCGAGCCACCGCTGTCCCTGGCCTGGTACTCCCGGATCGGCAACTTCTGGCGCGCCAACGGCGCCGGCACGCCGACCGCGCTGATGACGTACGCCGAGGTCCTGTTCCTGCAGGCGGAGGCGGCCCAGCGCGGGTGGATCCCCGGTGATGCGGCCGCGCTGTACACAGCCGCGATCCGGGCCAGCATGGACACGTACGACGCGTGGTCGCCGGCCAACAACCCGACCGACGCGGAGATCAATGCCTACCTGGCACAGCCCGCGATCCGGTACGACGCCGCGAAGGGCATCGTCCAGATCAACACGCAGAAATGGATCGCGCTGTACATGCAGGCGACCGAGGCGTGGGCCAACCAGCGGCGCATCGACGCGCCGGCACTGGTCGCGGGCCCCGATCTCGGGTTGAGCCGCATCCCCGTCCGTCTCATGTATCCGGACGGCGAGCAGTCGCTCAACGCGACGAACCTGAACGCCGCCGTGCAGCGGCAGTCGGGCGGGCTGGACCTGACTACGCCGGTCTGGTGGGACATGAAGTAGCGTTCCCGCCGTAGCCGGCACCACGGACCCTGAACCACGCCCCCGGAGGCAGCGACCTCCGGGGGCGTCCGTTTTCGCCGCCGGCTCAGCCGGACCGCATGAATACCAGGATCAGACCGTGCGCGTGCGTGCCGTAGCCCGGACGGGTCGTGTAGCCTTGCGGGTACACCTCGACGCGGTCGACATCGATCGCGCGCAGCGAATCGAGAATGCACGTGTCCGTGGCCCGCGTGCCATCGACATACACGTGCGGGTTGGAGATCTGCGCAAAACTCACGTTGCTGCGCAGCGTGATCTGCGGACACGCGCCCGCGGTCCGCCGCACCCGGAAATTGGGGACCTTGCCGGTCATCGCACCCAGCACCGAGCCGGGACCGTCCGAGAGGGCGGCCTCGGTCAGGACGACCGCACCGCCCTCCATGCTCACGCCGCCTTCGTCGGCCCCGCCATGGGCGCACGCGGATGTGAGGACGATGAAAACGATGGGAATCGCGCGGGAAGAACCAGGGATCCGCTTCATGCTTGCCTGCCTGGCGTCACTCGAGTGACGCGTCATCGCCGCAGCCATCGCTGCGCGGCGATCCGACGGTTTCAGCGGCCGTCCGTCCGCAGGGCCGCGCCTGCGCCCCCTGCGCCGTCCGGCCCGCGCACGCCCGTCACGATGAGGATGGCGCCGTGCGAGTTGCCGGCGCCGAAGCGCAGTGTCGCCTGCGCCGCGTCCAGGAACCGCATGAACCGCACGTGGTCCGCGGCCACCTGGTCGAGCCACGACAGGCCGCCCAGGCGGACACCATCCTGGTAGATCTGGATCGTGTCATCGCCGCCTTCGCCGAAGACGTGCGGTCCACGCTCGTTCAGCCACTCGGGCCGGAGCAGCCGTACAGCCTCCATGGCCGTCCGTACGGCCAGCTGGTGCATCTCTTCACCGGTGATGAAGGTGCGGTTCCGCCGCAGGCGTGGTGTCGATTCGGCCGGCCGGGATCGGCCGCCCAGCGGAAACGCGAAGCCGACAGCGAAGCCGATCGATCCGCCGACCGCGGCCCACGCGGGCCGGTCGATGGGCCCGTGCACGCTCTCGTCCCAGTCGCCGCGCACGAGCTGCGACGCGAAGTAGCCCACGCCCGCGCCGATCGCGGCGGCGCCGATCGCGGTCAGGATGCGGACCGGGATCGACGACCGTTCGAGAACGGGCAGACCGGCTCCGGAACTTGCGCGCCCGCGGTCCGATGACGCACGGGCCGGCGGCCCCTGCGCCTCGAGCGCGCCCGTGGAGGCGGCCACCGTGCACAGAACCAGGGCAAGGAGGGCGGGACGGCGCATGCATCGAACCTCGAAGGAGTCCCGAAAAAGCCGTGCGGCATCCTCAAGTTAGACAATCCGGTCGACCGGGCAACGGGCGGTCGGGGCTGTATCCGGAACCCGGTGTCAGCTCGTGCGATGCTCGCGTGTGCCGCACGGGACGCGTACGTTGGGAATCCGCCCCACGGAGGCGCGCGCCGAGAACCAGGAGGCCGTCATGCGTCCATTCCTGCTCCTGTCGATGATCGCCGCGGCGTCCCCCATCTCCGCGCAGGGCCCGGTCGTGCACCGGTTGCCCGCCACACCCGAGACCGTGGCGTTCGGCCACTACGACCCGACCTCGCCGCCCGTCCTGCGCATCCGTTCCGGCGACATCGTCGAGGTCGAGACGATGCTGACGAACAGCCCGCAGGGCCTGGAGCGCGCCGGGCTGCCGGCCGCGCAGGTGCAGCAGAATCTGCGCGACATCTACGACCGGGTCACGGACCGCGGGCCGGGCGGCCACATCCTGACCGGCCCGATCTGGATCGAGGGCGCCGAGCCGGGCGACGCGCTCGAGGTCCGCATCCTCTCCATCGATCTGCCGATCGCGTACGGCTACAACGGCTGCAGCGGATTCATCCGCGAACTGTGTGATGAGACGCGAACCAGGCTGTTCCGTTTGGATCGCGAGACCATGACCGCCGAATTCGCGCCCGGCATCACGGTGCCACTGAACCCGTTCTTCGGCAGCATGGGCGTCGCCCCGCCCGCGGACACGGGCCGCATCAGCAGCAACCCGCCGTGGATCCACGCCGGCAACCTCGACAACAAGGAGCTGGTGCCCGGCACATCGCTGACCATCCCGGTGCACGTGCCGGGCGCGCTGTTCCAGGTGGGCGACGGCCACGCCGCGCAGGGCGATGGCGAGGTCAACCAGACGGCGATCGAGACGTCGCTGACCGGGCGACTGCAGTTCGTCCTGCACAAGAACAGGAAGCTCGCCTGGCCGCGTGCGGAGACGCCGACGCACTGGATCACTATGGGCACGCACCGCGACCTGACCGAGGCGACGCGCATCGCCGTGCGCGAGACCGTGATGTTCCTGCAGGAGAAGGGCCTGTCGCAGAGCGATGCGTACCGCCTGACCAGCATCGCCTGCGACCTGCGCATCACGCAGCTCGTCGACGGGAACGTCGGGGTGCACGTCATGATTCCGAAGTCCATCTTCTCACCGACGGGCCGATGACGGCCCGGTCCTGCCCACCACCACCGACAGGAGGTACCGCCATGCAAATGCGAGCGATGACCAGGCTCGCGACGCTGCTACTGGTCCTGCCGATCGTTGCGTGCAGCCCCGAGGCCCAACCGTTCGCGCCGGACGACGGCGTCGCGTTCGCCGCCAGCGCGCCGGGCGGCGAGTTCGACCAGATGACTGCGGGATACCTGTTCAGCTGCGCGACGAACCGGCGCGGCGATCCGTTCTGCTGGGGCAACGACATCTCCGGCGAGCTGGGTGACGGCGTGAGCGTGCCGCCGCGCAAGACGACGCCGGTCGCCGTGCTCGGCGGACTGCGCTTCCGCGCGATCAGTTCCGGCGGCGAGCCATCGAACATCAACGATCCCCTTGCCGTCCTCATCGGCGGCCACACCTGCGGCATCGATCGCATGGGCAGCGCGCACTGCTGGGGCTACGGCGCCGACGGCCAGCTCGGCACCGGCGGTACGGCCGACCAGCACGCGCCCGTCGCGATCGCGCCCGGCACGTCCTGGCTGGGGATCAGCGCGGGCGGCTTCTACACGTGCGGCATCGACAGTTCGAACGCCGCCCGCTGCTGGGGCCGCAACGACTTCGGGCAGCTGGGCGATGGCACGAACACGAACCGGCTGACGCCCGTCGCGGTGGCCGGCGGCCTGTCCTTCGCCTCCGTCTCCGCCGGCTCGTTCCACGCGTGCGGCGTCACGACGACCGGCCAGGCATGGTGCTGGGGGGGCGGCGGGAACGGGCAGCTCGGCAACGGCGCCAACCTCGATTCCAACGTGCCCGTGCCCGTGGCAGGCGGTCTCACGTTCCAGTCCATCGCGTCCGCGCAGCTGCACACGTGCGGACTCACGACGGGCGGGCAGGCGTATTGCTGGGGCTACGGCCTGAACGGCAACCTGGGAGATGGCACGACGAACAACCCCGCGCAGAACACACCGGTCGCCGTGCTGGGCGGCCTGACGTTCGACCAGATCGTCTCCGGGTTCGGCCACACCTGTGCGCGCACGACCGGCGGCCTGGCGTACTGCTGGGGCCTCGGCCTGAACGGCGAGCGGGGCGATGGCACGAACGTGCAGGCCCAGGCCACGCCGGTCGCGACCAGTGGCGGCATCGTCTTCCGCAAGCTCACCGCTGGCGGGTTCCACACGTGCGCCAGCACGAACAGCGGCCCGGCCTACTGCTGGGGCGAGGGCTCGAACGGCGCGATCGGCAACGGCGGCACCGCCAGTGTCAACGTGCCCACGGCCGTCATCTACCCGTGAGCGTGATGGATCCACGGGCGCGTGAGCGAAGCGCCGTGCACCCGTCGAACGCCACGCAGCGGCGCCGGGAACGGATGCCATGACGACGACGCGGGCGGTCCGTATCGCGCGGTACGGGCCGCCCGACGTTCTGGTCGAGCGGGACGTCCCGCTGCCGGACCCCGGGCCGGAGGACGTCCACGTCCGCGTCCATGCCGCGGGCGTCAACTTCGCCGACCTGCTCATGCGCGCGGGGCTGTACGCGACCGCGCCGCGGCCGCCGTACAGCGCGGGGTTCGAGGTCGCAGGCACCATCGTGCGCACGGGTGACGGCGTCACGGAATGGCGCGAGGGCGACCGCGTCGTTGCCCTGCTGCGCCACGGCGGCTACGCCCACGACGTCATCGTGCCGGCCCGCAACATCGCGCGTTATCCGGACACGCTGTCTGCGGCGCAGGCGGCCGCCGTCCCCGTCGTCTTCCTGACCGCGTGGGTCTGCCTGTTCGAGAGCGGCCGGGCGCGTACCGGTGAGACCGTGCTGGTGCTCGGTGCAGGCGGCGGCGTCGGGACCGCCGCCACGCAGCTCGCCGTGCGCGCCGGACTGCGCGTGATCGGCACGGCCGGCGATGCCCGCAAGCGCGCTTTCGTGACCGACGAGATGGGCGCCGCCGCCTGCTTCGATTCGCGCGCGGACTGGGAGCCCGATGTGCGCGCGTTCGCCGGCGAGCGCGCCATCGACCTGGCACTCGATCCCGTGGGCGGCCGTGCCACTGCCGCCTGCCGCCGGTTGCTCGCGCCGCTCGGTCGGATCGTCTTCTACGGACTCAGCGAAGCGATCCCCGGACCCCGGCGCAGCTGGCCGCGCGCGCTGCTCGCCCTGCTGCGCACACCGTGGTTCCACCCGCGCAAACTCATCGAGCCGAACATCGGCATTCACGGCGTGCACCTGCTGCACCTGCGCAGACGCGAGGCCATACTCGTACCCGCGCTCGAAGAGATCCACCGCGGCATTGCCGCGGGCGAACTGACTCCCGTGCTCGACCGCACGTTTCCGCTCGACGCGGCTGGCGCGATCGCCGCGCACCGCTACCTTCACGAACGCCGCAATCTCGGCAAAGTGGTCCTGAGCAGGGACTGACGCGACTGTCCATCAGCGGAGGCCCGCCATGACATCCGGCACGATTACAGGGGCGCTGTGCGCAATCGTCCTGGCGGCGCCGCCTGCTTCGGCCGCCAGCGCACAGGCAGCCGGCGACAGCGCCCGGCTGCGCACCCTGGCCGGCATCCACGAGCGCTTCGTGTTCGCCGACGTCCACGCCCACCCGAGCCGCTTCCACCGCGCCAATGTCGAACGCATCGAAACAGCGGAAATCGAGCGTTATCGACGCGGTCTGATCGATGTCGTGGTCGCCAACATCTCCACGGATGCGGCGTTCCAGGGCGGCTACACGCAGCGCGACGGCACCGACGTGCCACGTCTGCGCGGCAACGACGTGCACGCGCTGCGCCCTGGTGATGCCTTCGCGTTCACACTCGATCGCCTGAACCGCGTGCTGCAGACGATCGAGGCCGGCGATGCCGTTCTGGCATCCTCGCCGGAAGCCGTGCTCGAGGCGAAGCGGCAGGGCAGGGTGGCCCTGCTGCCGGCGCTCGAAGGCGCGGACGGACTCGAGGGCAGCCTGGACAACCTGCGCGAACTGCACCGGCGCGGCCTGCGGCTCATCCAGCTGATGCACTTCCTGGACAACGACATCGGCTCGAACCAGACGCCGCCGCACGAGGACCGCGGCCTCACGGACTTCGGCCGGTCCGTGGTCCGCGAGGCGAACCGGCTGGGCATCATCATCGATCTCGCGCACGCGAACACGCGCACGATCATGGACGCGCTCGAGGTGTCGACGCAGCCCATGCTCTTCAGTCATACGGGCGCCAAGGCGCTGCACGAGGCAGACCGCTACCTGACGGACGACGAGATCCGCGCGATCGCGGCGCGAGGCGGCGTCATCGGCATCTGGCCTGCCGAGGTCTTCGGTACGATCGATGGCATGGTCCGCCACATCGCGCACGTCGCCGGCCTCGTCGGCACGGAGCACATCGCGATCGGCAGCGATCTGCGCGGGATGAGCGTGCTGCCCGAGTTCGGCGAGGAGGCGGATTTCCGCGCGATCGGGGCGGGGCTGCTGCGTGCCGGTTACAGCGCCGACGATGTCGGTCGCATCATGGGCGGGAACTTCTTCCGTGTCTGGCAGGCGGTCGCCGGTCGCTGAGTCGTCACCGGTTGCCCAGCCTTGCCAGCTCGGCACGCGCGGCGTCGACGGCCGGGCGCAGCCGCGCATCGCTCGCTTCCCAGAGGTGCATGAACCTGGCCAGGTGGCGCGCCGCACGTTCGCGATCGCCCGATCGCTGGTACAGCTCGCCCAGCCGACGGCTGACCCACGGGCTGTAGGCGGCTTCGTGAGGCGCGTTCTGGAAGGCCGTGCTCCACACCCGGATCGCGTCCCCGTCACGACCCAGTGTGGTCAGCGCTTCGGCGCGGAGGTAGCGGGCGTGTTCCTGACCGTGTTCGCGAACCAGGGCGAAGGCGGGCCGGCTGATCAGCTCGAGCGGCACGGTCGTCGTGACGGACTCGAGCTCGCGCAACGCATCGCCCGTGCGCCCGGCGCGCAGCGCCACATCGGCGCGGACCGTGGCCGCCATAGCGTGGACCACGGGCAGCATTTCCGCCGATGGACTGCTCTGCGTAATGCGTGCGGCGATGCGCAGCGCCTCCGCGGCATCGCCCAGACGCGATGAGAACAGTCCCAGCAGGTGGAGCCGGAGTCGAGGCCGAAGTTCGGCGGCCAGACGTGTCAGTCCCGGCGCCGGATCGGCCGACCAGCGCTCGACCGTTTCGCGCGCGGCCACGAGATCCGTGCGCGGAACATCCAGGAACGGCAGCAGCGCCACGAAGGCGCGGTGCATGACCACGTCCTGGGCACCGTCCATCCCCGCCGCGACATCGAGTGCAGCACTGGCGCGCTCCCACTGACCCTGCGCTGCGGCCAGCCACGCGATCGTAAGCTGACCTTCGAACCGCAGTGCGGGGCCGCGCCGCCATTCGAGGACGTGGCGCGCGAGCTGTTCCGCCGTGCCCATGTCATTCAGGTACGTCGCTACGAGTCGCGATGCGATCTGCAGCTGTCGGTTTTCCGCCGCGCGCGCCTCGTCGAGCAGAGCGGTGATCGCTGCGCTATCCGCGGTCGCGTAGGCGAGCGTCAGGCGATGGCGCAGATCCGGCGTCCCGTGGTGCCTGCGCAGGTAAGCCGCCGCGGCCTCGTAGTCTTCCTCGCGCACGGCGAGGTCCCACATGGGTCATATGGGTCAGAGAAAGCCTGGATCGAAGGCGAGCACCTGGTCGAACGGCTCGCGTGCCTCACCGGCCGGCCGGCCGCGCAGCGGATTGTAGTGGAACATCAGGTCTGCGAGCAGGAATTCGGCTTCGAGATCGCCCGGGTAGTCCTCCAGGATCGCGCGGTAGCCGCGCTCCGCCGCCTCGACCTCCCCGCGCCGGTGCCGGGCGTACGCCTCGAGCATCCGCCGGTCGCGTTCCGACAGTCGGGAGGCGTACGCGAGCGCCGTCGTCGTCGCCGCGGACGACAGATCGTGCCGGTCCGACCAGCCGGCTGCGACCGCGAGTCGGAAATGGGCCAGCGCGAAGCCGCTGTCGCTGGCGATTGCATCCTGGAAGAGTCCGATTGCCGCGGCGCGATCCCCGAGCCGCAGCGTCTGCTCGCCGCTCAGATACAGCCGCAGGGCCTCCAGCGATCGCGTGTTCACCGGTGTCGGCCGCGCGGACGCCGAGCGGGCCAGCCCCGAGCCCAGACGGATGAGCAGCTTGGCGGCCAGCTCGTCGACGAGTCGCGGCACGTCCGTCGTATCGCCCTCCACGAACATCTGGTCGATCGGATCCGTCGCGGTCCCGCCGACGCGGTACAGCGAAGCGTTCAGGCGCAGCGTGGATCCCAGCGTGTGCGCCGTGCCCAGCACGAAGACGCCGGCACCCACGCGGCCCGCCACCTCGCGCGCGGCCGCGACTTCCAGAATCGCGCCGGCACGGCCCCGCCCGAGCGTCGTGATGATCGTCCCCGGATCGACGCTGTGCAGCGAACCCACGCCGTCCAGATTGCGGCTCAGCAGATCGACCATCCCTTCACCCAGGTAGCCGAGCGCACCGCTGCCGCTCATCGCGAAGGGGAAAACCACGAGTCGCGACGAGGAAAGGCCTGGCCCGCCTCCGCCCCACCGCCCCAGCGCGAGGGCCGATGCGACGAGCAGCACCGCTCCGCCGCCCATGGCAAGCGTGGCGCGGCGTCGGCGGTCCCGCGGTCGCGACCCGGCCGGCCCGGTGCTCGCCGGCGCACGCACGGCGCCCGCGGAGGAGCCACTCCGGAGCGCTGCGGCGAACGCCTCGACCGTGCGGAACCGGTCGGCCGGCAACCGGGCCAGCGCGCACGTCACCGCCGCCTCGATGTGCTCCGGCACCGTGTCGCGCTGCGCCCGCAGTGGCGCGACCGGCTCGGTCAGCCGCCGCGCGAGCATGACCTGCGCCGTCGCACCGTCGTACGGTGGCCGGCCCGAGAGCATCTCGTACAGCACCGTCGCGAGACTGTACACGTCGGTCCGGCCGTCCACCAACGCACCGCTCGCCTGCTCCGGGCTCATGTAAGCCGGCGTACCGACGACCAGTCCGGTGTGCGTGAGCCGATCGCCTGCAGCCGCGGAGATCGCCCTGGCGATGCCGAAATCCGCGACGACCGCGTGACCCGACTGGAACAGCACGTTCTCCGGCTTGATGTCGCGGTGGACGACGCCCGCCGCGTGCGCGTGGGCCAGCGCGTCCGCGATCGCGAGCGCGATGCCGACCGCCTCGTCGACCGGCAGCTGTACCTCCCGCTGCAGCCGGTCGCGCAACGACTCGCCGCCGACGTACGGCATCACGTAGAAGAAGAGACCGTCGGCTTCACCCGAATCGAAGAGCGGCAGGATGTTCGGGTGCGCGAGCCGGGCCGCGATCTCGATCTCGCGCTCGAAGCGGTCCCGGCCCAGCACTTCCGCCAGCTCCGGGCGCAGGACCTTGAGCGCGACCGGCCGGCGGTGCTTCGCGTCCTCCGCAAGGTACACGATCGCCGTGCCGCCTCGCCCCAGCTCGCGCTGGATCGTGTAGCGTTCCGCGAAGACGTGACCGGCCTGCAGTCGTTCCGGCATGCGGGGAGATCGCTCCGACCCGGGGTAGCGTCCGGAATATGCTACGCCTCCGCCGGAACACAAGCGTTGCGTCACGAGCGCACCGTGAGGAGTAGGGCTGACGGCTCGGTCGGGGCTGTTTCAGCCGCCGCTGACGGCGGGCAGGATCACGAGATCGGCGTCCGGCGGAAGCGGCGTGGCGAGCCCCTGTGCCGCGCGGACGTTGTCCATCCCGACGAACAGATTGACGTGCGGGCGCAACTCGCCCTGCTCGGTCACGATGCTGCGGTGGATGGCCGGGAACTCGGTGCGCAGGACGGCCAGCGCATCGGCGACCGTGTGCAGCGGCCCCTGCAGCTGCACGACAGACCGGCCGGCGGCGAACTCGCGCAGCGGACCCGGCAGGGACACGGTCACGCTCAAGCGAGCACCGCGGCCTTCACACAGGTGACGGGCGGCAATCCGTCGCGGACCAGGTTCCACGCCCCGCCGTCGTCCGCAGAGCCCCAGACGCGTCCGCTGCGCGTCCCGAAGTAGATGCCTGCCGGATCCAGCGTATCCGTGTCCAGCCCGTCGCGCAGGACGGTCTCGTACGCGAAAGTCTGCGGCAGTCCGGCGGCCAATGCATCCCAGCTGTCGCCGCCGTCGCGCGTCCTGTAGACGCGCAGCTTCGCATCCGGCGTACAGCGGAACATGTCCGACTCGAGCGGAATGATGTAGACGGTATCCGCATCGTGCGGATGCATGGCCATGGCGAAGCCGAAGTCGGAAGGCACGTCATGGGCCATGTCCGTCCACGTGTCGCCCCAGTCACGGCTGCGGTACAGGCCCCAGTGGTTCTG
This sequence comes from Longimicrobiales bacterium, assembly GCA_041568755.1. Classification (GTDB taxonomy): domain Bacteria; phylum Gemmatimonadota; class Gemmatimonadetes; order Longimicrobiales; family RSA9; genus JBFFZF01. The sequence goes on from JBFFZF010000027.1 coordinate 33,111, forward strand.
CAGGAAGAGCCGCTCCGGCCTCGATGGGTGGTGCACGACCTTGTGCACGCACTGGCCGAACTCGGGGTGCTTGTCGGGCAGGAACTCGGCGCGCACGCCGGTGTTGCGCGCGGTCCAGCTGCGCCCGCCATCCTCCGTGCGGTACACGCCGCCGGTCGAGATGGCGACGATCATGCGCTGCTCCGCGGTCGGGTCCGGGACGATCGTGTGCAGACACAGCCCGCCGCCGCCCGGCTGCCATTTCGCGCGGTGCTCGTGCGCGAGGAATCCCGCGTTCGGCGTGAAGGAGGCGCCGCCGTCGGTACTCTCGAACAGGCACGCCGGCTCGACGCCCAGCCACAGATGGTCCGGCTGGCTGTCGCGGCCCGGCTGGATCTGCCAGATCCGCTTGACGGAGAGATCGGCGTCTTCCGGGAACCGGATCGGACGCTCGTCCTTCGTCGACCACGTCGCGCCCAGGTCATCCGAGCGGCGCAGCGTCGTGCCGAAGAACGGATTGCCCGGTGCCGCCCACAGCGTGCGCCGGCCGGCCCGCTGGTCCAGCGCCAGCGCGTAGACTTCCTCCCCCGGAAAGTGCGGCCCATCGACGTGCCACCGGCGCCGCTCGCGGTTCGCGTGCAGCAGGAACGCGCCCTTGGTCGTGCCGACCATGACGAGCACGTCCCCGGACCTGGCGGCGCTTCCCGATGGCCTGCCGGGCATGGGTTCCTCCGTGGATCCGGACGACCTGTGGTGCAGCATACGGGTCGGGCCGACGCGTGGCCAGCGGGACAGGCATCAGGGGCAGCCCGACGCGCGGCTCGGACCCTGGCCGCATGCCGCGTGTTGGCCCCCGGGGCGATTGACGCTCGATGTGCTTGCGCGCGGGCAGGCCGCGGCGCATGCTGGGCGTCCCACGAGGGCTCACCCTTGATCGAGGTGACCATGGCCGGGCAACCCTGCGAAACGTACGCAAGAAAACTCGTCAAGATCTTCGACGATGCCTGCGGAAAGGACAAGCTGACCCCCGAGGCGCGCGAGCACCTCAAGCGCGTGGCCGAATACACGGTCTGCTTCCACCTGAACTGCACCGAGAACAAGTCCAGCTCGTGGTGGGAAGCGAAAGGAGAGAAGTACTACAGGGAACGCGTGGAAACGCTGGTCAAGGATTACCTGGGAGGCTGCAGCGACGAGCAGATCACGTGCGATCAACTCCAGAAGGCGATCAACGAGTACGCGGACGACGTCGAGCGTTTCCTGCGCAGGTGGCAGCGGCGCCGCAAGCGGGAAGCGGTGCGACGCGAACTTGTCGGCGGGGACGCCGCGTCGTCGGGCGATGACGATCTCATGATCTTCCTGGGCTGCCCGTTCACCGTGCACCGGAGGTGAAACCGGCCTGCAGGCGCAGACGCAGGGGATGACCTCGAGCCGGAGCGCCGTCGAGCGGCTGCCGCAGGCATGGATCGCCGCGCTGGCCGCGC